>NZ_JBJHAJ010000001.1:0-344912 GCF_054051015.1 Blastococcus sp. SYSU DS0616 | reverse complement strand
GCTGTGGGGCGGGTACCCCCGCCCCACAGCGCCGGAGATTGTCAGTAGCGGTCGACGTCCGGCGGCTGGGGGGCCTCCTGGCCGCTGATGGCGCCGGCGGTGCGGTCCCAGGCGTCCGCCCAGGCGCCGCTCTCGTAGGCCTCTTCCAGCGTGTCGTTGATGAACGCGCGGAACTCGTCGTCACCCTTCGGCACGCCGATGCCGTACGGCTCCTCGGTGAACGGGTTGCCCACGAGCTCGAACGCGCCGTCGCTGCCGGCGACCAGGCCGGTGAGGATGACGTTGTCCGTGGTCACGGCGTCGACCTGGCCGTTGGCCAGGGCGTCGGCGCACTTGGAGTAGACGTCGAACAGCGTCAGGGTCGCCTCCGGGTAGTTGTCCCGGATGTTCTGTGCCGGCGTGGAGCCCTCCACCGAGCAGACGTTCTTGCCCGCCAGGTCCTCGGGGCCCTCGATGCCCTCCGGGTTGCCGGCCGCCACCATGATGTCCTGGCCGGCCTCGTAGTACGGCCCGGCGAAGTCGATCAGCTCCTTGCGGGCGTCGTTGATGGTGTAGGTCGCCACCACCATGTCGACCTGGCCGTTCTGGAGGAAGGGCTCGCGGTTGGCCGAGACGGTCTCGGTCCACTCGATGTCCTCGGGTGCGATGCCGAGTTCGGCGGCGATGATCTTGGCGATCTCGACGTCGAAGCCCTCAGGGGTCTCGGTGTTGGGGTTGAGGAGCCCGAACCCGGGCTGGTCGAACTTGGTGCCGACGGTGATGGACCCCGCCTCGGCCAGTTCGGCCATCGTGGTGCCGGCTTCGAAGTCGACCTCCTCCTGCACCTCGACGGTCGAGTCGGCGGCGTCCTCTGCCTGGTCGCCGGCCTCGCTGCCACCGCAGGCGGTGAGCATGAGGCCGAGGGCCGCGAGCGAGGCGGCGTAGCGGGTGGTGCGCATGAGCTGTCCTTCCGTAGGGACGGTCAGTGGTTCAGGATCTTGGACAGGAAGTCCTTGGCCCGGTCGGAGCTCGGGTTGCTGAAGAACGTCTCGGGGTCGGACGACTCCACGATCCGGCCGCCGTCCATGAACACGACGCGGTTGGCGGCCTTCCTCGCGAAACCCATCTCGTGGGTGACGACGATCATCGTCATGCCCTCGGCCGCCAGGCCGACCATCACGTCGAGCACCTCGCTGATCATCTCGGGGTCCAGGGCCGAGGTCGGCTCGTCGAAGAGCATGACCTTCGGGTCCATGGCGAGGGCCCGCGCGATCGCCACCCGCTGCTGCTGACCACCCGAGAGCTGAGCCGGGTACTTGTCCGCCTGGGCGCCCACGCCCACCCGGTCCAGCAGCTCGCGGGCGCGCTTCTCGGCGTCCACCTTGGCGCGCTTGCGGACCTTGATCGGCCCCAGGGTGACGTTCTCGAGGATCGTCTTGTGCGCGAAGAGGTTGAAGCTCTGGAAGACCATGCCGACGTCGGCGCGCAGGCGGGCGAGCTGCTTGCCCTCCTCGGGCAGCCGCTCGCCGTCGATGACGATCTCGCCCCTCTCGATCGACTCGAGGCGGTTGATCGCACGGCACAGCGTCGACTTGCCCGACCCCGACGGGCCGATGACGACGACGACCTCCCCGCGGGCGATCTCGAGGTCGATGTCCTGCAGCACGTGCAGGTCGCCGAACCACTTGTTCACGCCGGACAGGCGGACGAGAGGCTCTCCGGTCGTACGGCTGGTCACCCTGGGGACCCTAAGGGTGGGAGGTCGCGGTTCCCGCACCGCGCGATCACGAAGGCGTAACGAACCCCGGTAGGTCGCGCGCTCACGGCTCGGTGTCCGCCCGTTCGGGTGACCGCTCCGGCGCGACGGAGAAGAGATCGCCCGGCTGGCAGCCCAGCGCGCCGCAGACCGCGGTCAGCGTGGAGAACCGGACGGCGCGCGCCCGCCCGTTCTTGAGCACCGACAGGTTGACCACCGAGACGCCGACGCGTTCCGAGAGCTCGACCAGCGTCATGCCCCGCTCGTCCAGGAGCCGGTCCAGGTGGCAGACCACGCGGTGGGCGGCGTCCTCGTCGGGGGCCGGCTCGCCCAGGCGGGGGCTCACACGGTCCCCTCGACCTCGTCCTCCAGCGCGCGCCCGCGGCGGAAGGCCTCGGCCGCGGCCAGGAGGGCGAGGGCCAGCCCGATCGGCATGAACGGGATCGTGACCTCGAACAGGACGAGCGGGGAGTCGGGCCCGGCCAGGTCGAGGTGCTCGAGCACGGCGGTGGCGACCACTCCCTCGGCCATGGGCACCACCAGGCCGCCGAGGACGACGGCCGCGGCGAGGCCGGCCAACCGGCCGGGGTTGCGCCGGTCGAAGGGGTGCCCGTCGTGGATGGCCCAGAGCACCCGCGCCAGCAGCCATGCGCCGACAGCGACGGCGATCGCGCTCAGCGAGGCCGGCAGCTCGGTGAGCGCCCGCAGCCCGGCCGGGAGGTCGGAGGCGACCAGCGTCGACTCCGGCGTGGAGTCGACGACCCAGACGCCCTCCGGCAGCCCGGGCAGGTCGAGCGCGCGGTCCCCGTCCGGTTCGGCCGCGTTCACCGTGATGCTGCCGCCCGGCTGGGTGAGCTGGTTGATCGGCTGCACCACCGCGAAGAGGGCCGCGACGCCGGCGACGACGAACAGGACGGCGGCGCCCAGGTTCGTGCCGGTGTGGCCGAGGAAGGGGCGGCTCGTCGTCATGGCGCGGACCATAACGACTTTCGATAGCAACGACAATCGTTGTTCGGGCCGCGACGTACCCTTCCTCCTGTCATGAGCAGCCTTGTGGAGAGCCCCGCCCCGCGCACCTACCGGGTGCGCACCTACGGGTGCCAGATGAACGTGCACGACTCCGAGCGGCTGTCCGGCCTCCTGGAGCAGGCGGGGTACACCGCCGCGGCGGACGGGGACGACGCCGACGTCGTCGTCCTCAACACCTGCGCCGTGCGCGAGAACGCCGACAATCGCCTCTACGGCAACCTCGGGCACCTCCGCCCGGTCAAGGACGCCCGCCCCGGCATGCAGATCGCCGTCGGCGGCTGCCTCGCGCAGAAGGACCGCGGCGAGATCGTCCGGCGGGCGCCGTGGGTCGACGTCGTCTTCGGCACCCACAACGTCGGCTCGCTGCCGGCTCTTCTGGAGCGGGCCCGGCACAACGCCGAGGCGCAGGTGGAGATCGCCGAGGCGCTGGAGGTCTTCCCCTCGACCCTGCCCGCGAAGCGGGACTCGGCCTACTCCGGCTGGGTGTCGATCAGCGTCGGCTGCAACAACACCTGCACGTTCTGCATCGTCCCGGCGCTGCGCGGCAAGGAGAAGGACCGCCGTCCCGGCGAGATCCTGGCCGAGGTGCAGGCGCTGGTCGACCAGGGCGTGCTCGAGGTGACCCTGCTCGGGCAGAACGTGAACAGCTACGGCAGCGACTTCGGTGACCGTGGCGCGTTCGCCGACCTGCTGCGGGCCACCGGCCGCATCGAGGGGCTGGAGCGGATCCGGTTCACCAGCCCGCACCCGGCGATGTTCACCGACGACGTCATCGCCGCCATGGCCGAGACGCCGGCGGTCTGCCACCAGCTGCACATGCCGCTGCAGTCCGGCTCGGACGACGTCCTCAAGCGGATGCGCCGCGCCTACCGGCAGGAGCGCTACCTCGGGATCATCGACCGGGTACGCGCCGCCATGCCCGACGCCGCGATCACCACCGACATCATCGTCGGGTTCCCGGGGGAGACGGAGGAGGACTTCCAGCAGACCCTGGACGTCGTCCGGCAGGCGCGGTTCGCCAGCGCCTTCACCTTCCAGTACTCCAAGCGGCCGGGCACGCCCGCCGCCGAGATGGAGGGGCAGCTGCCCAAGGAGGTCGTGCAGGAGCGCTACCTCCGGCTGACCGCGCTGCAGGACGAGATCAGCTGGGACGAGAACCGGAAGCTCGTCGGCGCGCGGGTGGAGCTGCTCGTGGCCGCGGGGGAGGGGAGCAAGGACGCCGCGCGCGGCCGGCTCTCCGGCCGTGCCCGCGACGGGCGGCTCGTGCACTTCACGGCGGCCGACGGGGTGCGCCCCGGCGACGTCGTCGAGACCGTCGTCACCCAGGCCGCGCCGCACCACCTGGTCGCCGACGGCCCGCTGCTGTCCCACCGGCGCACCCGCGCCGGGGACGCGAGCGAGGCCGGGACCCGGCCCACGACCCCGGGCGTCTCGCTGGGCATGCCGCGGATCGGCGTCCCCGAGCCGCTCCCGGTGCTCACGACCGGCTGCTGAACGACGAAGGGCCCGTCCGGATCGGACGGGCCCTTCGCTGCTCGCGCCGCTAGCGGCGAGCGGACTTCTCGGCCTCGGCCAGCCACTCCCGCCGGGTGGCGAGGTTCGCCTGCGCCTCGGCGATGCGGCGCTGGTCGCCCGCGGCCTCGGCCTTGGCCAGCTGCTCCTCGGCCTTGGTGACGGCGGCCCGCATCGAGGCGACCATCGGGTTCTCCGGGGCGGTGCGCACCCGGCCGGCGTCGGCGGCCCCGCGCACCTTCTGCTCCACGGCCTGCATCCGGTCCTCGAGCTGTCGCATCACCGCGCGCGGCACGTGCCCGATGGCGTCGTAGCGCTCCTGGATCTTCCGCAGCGCGTTCTGTGCCCCGCGCAGGTCCTTGCCCGGGTCGAGTTGCTCGGCCTCGGCCAGCAGCTCCTCCTTGGCCCGCTGGTTGGCGACCTGTTCGGCGTCACGCGCCTTGTCCTGCTCGGCGCGGGCGCTGAAGAACACGTCCTGCGCGGCGCGGAACTCCTTCCACAGGTCGTCGTCGCCGTCCCGGCCGGTGCGCGGCACGGCCTTCCAGCGGTCCATCAGCGAGCGCATCGCGGCGCTGGTGGAACCCCAGTCGGTGGACGTCGACAGCCGCCGCGCCTCGGCGATCAGCTCCTGCTTGGCCGCACGGGCCTCACCGCGCTGGGCGTCCAGCTGCGCGAAGTGGGCGCCGCGGCGGCGGCCGAAGGCGTCGCGGGCGGCGGCGAACCGGGACCACAGCGCGTCGTCGGTCCTGCGGTCGATGCCGCGGATGGTCTTCCACTCCTCGACGATCGCCTTGAGGCGGTCGCCGGCGGCCTTCCAGGACGTCGACTCGGCGGCGATCTGCTCGGCCTCGGCGGCCAGGGCCTCCTTGCGCGCCACCTGCGCCGCCCGGGCGGCGGCCTTCTCCGCCCGGTACTCGACGGCGGCGGCCTCGGCGGTCGCCACGATGGCGCCGGCCCGGGCGGCCAGCCCCTCGAGGTCGCCCACCGCGGCGGCGGTCGGGATCGACTCGGCCAGCGCCTGGGCCTTCGCCTTGATCTCGCCGGGGTTGCCGGTGTGCGCCTTGAGCCGGGCCTCCAGCAGCGACACCTCGGTGGCCAGGTCGTCGAAGCGGCGGCCGTAGTGGGCGAGCCCCGCCTCGGCGTCGCCCGCCTGCCACGAGCCGACCTCGCGCTCGCCGTCGGCGGTGCGCACGTAGACGGTGCCGTCCTCGTCGACCCGGCCCCACTGCGCCGGGTCGCTCACCACCCGCTCGACCGGAGGAGCCGCCGGGGCCGGGGCCGGCGTCGGCTCCGGGGTGGTCGCGGGTTCCGGTTCGGCCGCGGGTGCGGGCGCCGGCTCCGGTGCCGGCGCCGCGCCGGTGGGGTCGGCGAGGGCCGCCTCCGCGGGGGTCGGCGCCGCCGGCGTGCCGGCCGCGGGGGTCACCGCGTCGGCGCCGTCGGTCGGGGTCGCCGCCTCGGGGGCGGGGGTCTCGGGGGTCTCCGCAATCGGCGGAGCGGCCTGCTGCACCCCGTTGCCGGGGTCGTCCGTGCTCGACACGTCCGGCAGTGTCCCACGTCGCATCGGCGACACTGCTGCGGTGACCTCCCACCCCGGCGGCGTCCCGGCCCGGACGCCCCGCCCGTCGGCCGCCGTCGCCTTCTGCCCGTGCCCGCCGCTGCTGGTGCCGGCGGTGGAGGGGCGGCCCTTGCCCGAGACCGCCGCGCTGCGGTCGGCCTGCGCGGATGCGGTGACCGCCTTGCTCGGCGCCGCGCCGGAGGTGGTGGTCGTCGTGGGTCCCGGTGCGGCGCCCGGGGAACGCTTCGGGCCCGGCGACGGCGGTGACCTCCGCGGGTTCGGCGTCGATTTGGAGCTGCCCTTCGACGGGTGGTTGCGCCCGGGAGGTCTCCGGCTCCCGCTCGCGCACACCGTCGGTACCTGGCTGCTCGACCAGGCGTCGTTCGCCGGCACCCGCGTCGGGGTCGGGCCGGCCGACCTCGGGCAGCTGCTGCGGGACCTGCCGCCTCCGGTGGGCGTGCTCGCGATGGGCGACGGCTCGGCCCGGCGCTCGGTCAAGGCACCCGGGTACCTGGATCCGGCAGCCGAGCCGTTCGACGCCGCCGTCGCCACCGCCCTGGCGACGGGGGACACCGCCGGGCTGGCCGCGCTCGACCCGGCGGCGGGGGAGCGGCTCCTCGCCGCCGGCGTACCGGTCTGGCGGGCGGTGGGAGCCGCGCTCGCGGGCCGGCACGTCACCGCGCGGCTGCGGTACGACGGGGCGCCGTTCGGGGTGGGCTACCCGGTCGCCGACTGGGTGGTCGCGTGAGCGGAGCGCCCGGCGGCAGCGGACCAGTGGTCCCGACCCCGCCGCCGGTGGTCGCGATCGTCGGCCCGACGGCGACCGGCAAGACCGCGCTCGCCGTCGAGCTGGCCCGGCGGCTGGGCGGCGAGGTGGTGAACGCCGACTCGATGCAGCTCTACCGCGGCATGGACATCGGCACCGCCAAGCCCGGTCTCGCCGAGCGCGGCGGGGTGCCGCACCACCTGCTCGACCTGTGGCACGTGCGCGAACCGGCATCGGTGGCCGAGTACCGGCGGCGAGCGCGAGCCGAGATAGACCGGCTGCGGGCCGCCGGCACCGTGCCGCTGCTCGTCGGCGGCTCGGGGTTGTACGTGCGCGCCGTCCTCGACGAGCTGGAGTTCCCCGGCACCGACCCGGTGGTCCGCGCCCGCCTGGAGGGGGAGCTCGCGGACGCCGGTCCGGCCGCGCTGCACGCCCGGCTGGCCGGGCTCGACCCGGCCGCCGCCGCGGCCGTCCTGCCCAGCAACGGCCGGCGGATCGTGCGCGCTCTCGAGGTGATCGAGCTGACCGGTGGGCCGTTCCGCGCCGAGCTCCCCGAGCCGCGCCCGCATTACCCGGCGGTGGTGCTCGGGCTGGACCGCGAACCCGCGGAGCTCGACGAACGGATCGCCGTCCGGGTCGACCGGATGTGGGCCGCGGGGTTCGTGGACGAGGTGGCGGCGCTCGCCGCCGACGGGCTCCGCGAGGGGCCGACGGCCTCCCGCGCCCTCGGCTACGCCCAGGTGCTGGCCCAGTTCGACGGCGCGCTGTCGGCCGAGGAGGCACGCGAGCGCACCGTCACCACGACCCGCAGGTTCGTGCGTCGGCAGCGGTCCTGGTTCCGGCGGGACGCCGCGACGATGTGGCTCGACGCCGCCCGGGCCGACCTGGCCGACGCAGCGACCGGGGTGATCACCGGCCGTACGATCGATCCGTGACCTCCTCGCCGCGCGTGCTGCTCGGGCACGGCACCGAGAACGACTTCGTGGTGCTGCCCGACCCCGACGGCACCGTGTGGGCCGGCGAGCGGCTGGATGCCGCCATGGTGCGGCGGCTGTGCGAGCGCCGGGCCGGCCTGGGGGGCGACGGCGTGCTGCGGCTGGTGCGCAGCGCCCACGTGCCCGACGCTCCCGCCGTGCTGGGGGAGCACCTGTCCCGGTGCGAGTGGTTCATGGACCACCGCAACGCCGACGGCTCCTACGCCGAGATGTGCGGCAACGGCATCCGGCTGTTCCTGCACGCGCTGATCAGCGAGGGGCTCGTCGACCGCGCTGCCTGCGCCGACGGCCTGCTCGTCGGCACCCGGGGTGGGCCACGCCGGGTGGGCGCTGGTGCCGACGGCGGCTACTGGGTCGACATGGGCCCCGCCCGCCCGTTCGGCGAGGGCGAGGCGCTGCTCGACGGCCGGGCATTCGCCGGTCTCGCCGTCAGCATGGGCAACCCCCACCTGGCCTGCCTGACCGACGTCCCCGTCGAGCAGCTGGACCTGACCGGTACCCCGGCGTTCGACGAGGGGCTGTTCCCGGAGGGCGTCAACGTCGAGTTGGTGAACGTCCTGGAGCCGGGTGCCCACGTGCGGCTGCGGGTCAGCGAGCGCGGGGTGGGCGAGACGCGGTCGTGCGGCACCGGCGCCTGCGCCGCGGCCTACGCGGCCCTGCGTGCCGCGGGCGCCGACGAGGGCACGGTCGTCGTCGACGTCCCCGGGGGCCGCCTGTCGGTGCAGGTGACCCCCGGGACGACGGTCCTCAGCGGTCCGGCCGTGCTGGTGTCGGCCGGCACGCTGTGCCCGGAGTGGCTCCGGGCCTGAGGCGTCAGCGGCGGTCGTCGTCGGGCGGCAGCGGGACCATCGCGTCGTCGTCGCCGGTGGCCGGAGGGGTGGGTGGCGCCCCCCGGCCGCTGTCCTGGTCGGCGCCGGCACCCATCGGGTTGCGCGGCGGGCCGCCGATGCCCTCGGGGTCCCGGCCCGGGTCGTCCAGCTCGCTGTTCGAACCCATCCGGCTCGATCCGCTCTCGCTCATCGGTTCCTCCTCCGTGCGTCGCGTTCGTCGCGCTGGCCCTACCCCTGCCGCCGGTCGGGATGCATCCGGGGCGTCGATGCGTTGTACCGGGCGATGACAACTCAGGTGCTTTCCATGCAGGACCGTGCCACGCTGGAGACGATGACGACCGCCCCCGACGCCCTGCCCCTCGACGAGCAGGCCGACCTCGACACCCGCTCCGCGCCCACCGGGCGGTGGGCCGAGGCCGACGACACCACCGGCTCCTACGCGCTCGAGGCGCGCGGCGCCCTGCGCCGGGTGGCCGGTCTCTCCACCGAGCTCGCCGACGTCACCGAGGTCGAGTACCGGCAGCTGCGACTCGAGCGCGTCGTGCTCGTCGGCGTCTGGACCGAGGGCACCCAGGCCGACGCCGACCGCTCGCTGGCCGAGCTGGCCGCCCTGGCCGAGACGGCGGGCTCGCAGGTGCTCGAGGCGGTCAGCCAGCGGCGCGACAAGCCCGACGCTGCCACCTACGTCGGCTCGGGCAAGGCCAACGAGATCCGCGACATCGTCGCCGCCACCGGCGCCGACACCGTCATCTGTGACGGTGAGCTCACCCCCGGCCAGCTCAACCAGCTGGAGAAGGTGCTCAAGGTCAAGGTCGTCGACCGGACGGCGCTGATCCTCGACATCTTCGCCCAGCACGCGACGAGCCGGGAGGGCAAGGCCCAGGTCGAGCTCGCCCAGATGCAGTACATGCTGCCGCGGCTGCGCGGTTGGGGTGAGTCGATGTCCCGGCAGGCCGGTGGCCGGGTCGCCGGCGGTGGCGGCATCGGTACCCGCGGACCGGGTGAGACGAAGATCGAGACCGACCGCCGGCGCATCCGCGCCCGGGTGAGCAAGCTGCGCCGGGAGATCGCCGGCATGGCGACCGCCCGCGCCACCCAGCGGGCGAGCCGGGGACGCAACGCCGTGCCGAGCGTGGCGATCGCCGGGTACACCAATGCCGGCAAGTCAAGCCTGCTCAACCAGCTCACCGGCGCCGGCGTGCTGGTGGAGAACGCGCTGTTCGCCACCCTCGACCCGACGGTGCGCCGGGCGCAGTCGCCGGACGGCCGGGAGTACACGCTCACCGACACCGTCGGCTTCGTGCGCCACCTGCCGCACCAGCTGGTGGACGCGTTCCGCTCCACGCTGGAGGAGGTCGCCGCGGCGGACCTGCTGCTGCACGTGGTCGACGGCTCCGACCCCGATCCGCTCGGCCAGATCGACGCCGTCCACGTCGTGCTGAGCGAGATCGACGCGGCCGCCGTGCCGGAGGTCATCGTCGTCAACAAGGTCGACGCGATGAGCGAGGAGGACATCCTCACCCTCCGCCAGGCCCTGCCGGGCGCGGTCTGGGTCTCGGCCCGCACCGGCGTCGGCATCGACGCCCTCCGCAAGCTGGTGGCCGAGCGGCTGCCGCACCCCGACGTCGAGGTCGACGTGCTCGTGCCCTACGAGCGCGGTGACCTCGTGGCCCGGGTGCACCGGGACGGCGAGGTGCTCGGCGAGCGGCACGAGGACGGCGGCACACGGCTCACCGCGCGGGTGGACGGCGCCCTCGCCGCGGTGCTCGAGGAGTTCGCGGTCCCGGTGGGCTGAGCTGGGGCGGTCGATCGGCTCGGATCACGATCCGGTCACGGGCCGGTACGGTGGCGGCGTGACCAGGGGCGCGGTGCGGGTGGCCGAGTCACCGCGCGCCGCCCCCGTGGTCCCGCCCGGCCGGCCGCCGTGGTGGCTGGTCGCCGTGGCGCTGCTGGTCGGCGTCCTCATCACCGCCGACCTGCTCCGCCACGGGCCGTCGGAGCGGATGGACCTCCGGGTGTCGGAGATCGTCAGCGACTGGGGCCTGCGGGACACGCCGGGCTACCCGGCGGTGTGGGTGGTCACGCAGCTCGGCGGGCGCGTGACCATCCTCGTCGTCCTCGCCGGCCTGGTCGGCTACCTGCTGTGGCGGCGCGGCACCTGGATGCCGGCCCTCCGCGTGCTGCTGGCGCTCGGGGTGCTGACCGCCGGGGTGTACGCGATCAAGCACGGGATCGGGCGGACGGCGCCGGCGTTCCCGGGCTCCTACTTCTTCCACGCCGACGGCGCCTCGTTCCCCTCCGGTCACGTCGCCAACGCAGTGCTCATGTGGGGGGTGGCCCGCTGGCAGGCGGTCGAGTACGGGCTCCCGCCGGCGGTACAGCGGACCTTCTGGTGGCTGAGCGTCGTCGGGCCGGTCGCCACTGGCGCGGCGATGGTGTCGCTGGACTTCCACTGGGTCACCGACGCGGTCGTGGGCGCCGCTGTCGGGATCGTCCTCCTGGGCGTGGTTCATGCACTGGACGCGATGGTTCTGTCACGCTTGGTACGTGCCCGAGCAGGCCAAGCGAGTTCCTAGCCGCGCCCGGCGGCGTCGGCTCGTCGTCGCGAGCGCCCTGACCGGCGCCCTGGCCGTGCTCGTCCCCGCGTCCGCGTCGGCGGAGGAGCCGGCGCCGG
Organism: Blastococcus sp. SYSU DS0616; assembly: GCF_054051015.1. Lineage (NCBI taxonomy): Bacteria > Bacillati > Actinomycetota > Actinomycetes > Geodermatophilales > Geodermatophilaceae > Blastococcus > Blastococcus sp. SYSU DS0616. The sequence goes on along the minus strand of NZ_JBJHAJ010000001.1, from coordinate 333,816 downwards.
AGGTCCGGTGCGCCATCACGGACCCCCGACTCGCCGAGCTGTCCGGCCTGGTGGTGGTAGGAGAGCAGATGCTCGCCCTCAACGACGGCGGTGACCGGGTCGAAGTCCTCGGGCTCGATGCCGCCTGTGCGGTGGTCGACGTGCAGGCCGGGGCCGCGGACCCCTTCGACCCCGAAGACCTCGGCGTCGGCTCGGACGGGAGCGTCTGGATCGCCGACACCGGTGACAACGGCACGAGCCGTGCCACCGTCGCGCTGCATGTCCTCCGGCCCGACGGCGCGGCAGCGCTGCATCGGCTGACCTACCCCGACGGCGCGCACGACGCCGAGGCGCTGCTCCTGGCCCCGGACGGGACGCCGTACCTCGTGACCAAGGAAGTGCTCGGCTCCAGCGGGGTCTACCGGCCCGCCGCCGCGCTCGTCGACGGCGGCACTGTGCCGATGGAGCGGGTGGGCACGGTCAACGTCACCCTCACCGGAACCCCGGGTGGCCCCGTGGGTCGTGCGGGGCAGTTGCTGATCACCGGAGGTGCGGTCGCCGGCGACGGGAGCGCACTGGCGCTGCGCACCTACACGGACGCCTACGTGTGGCCGCTGTCCGGTTCGGACGTGCCCGGTGCGCTGGCCGGCGAACCGGTGCGGGTGGCGCTCCCCGAGTCGCCGCAGGGCGAGGCCGTCAGCTTCTCCGCCGACAACCGGGCGCTCGTGGTCGCGAGCGAGGGCCTGCCCAGCGCCGTCACCGTGGTTCCCCTGCCCGCCGCGACCGCCGCCGCGAGCCCGACTCCCGCGGAGGACCCGCTGCCGTCCTTCGCGGAACTCGCCCGCTCGGACCGCTCGCCGATCGCCTCGGCGCTGATCGCCGCCGTCGTCGCCACTCTCGTGGTCTGGGTGGGCGGGAAACTGCGCCGCCGGACCTGACCCTCAGACCCGGCGCAGGACCGACACCACCCGCCCGAGGATCGTCGCCTCGTCTCCGGGGATCGGTTCGTAGGCCGGGTTGTGCGGCAGCAGCCACACGTGACCGTCCCGGCGCTTGTAGGTCTTCACCGTCGCCTCGCCGTCGATCATCGCCGCCACGATCTCCCCGTTCTCGGCGGTCGGCTGCTGGCGGACGACGACCCAGTCGCCGTCGCAGATGGCGGCCTCGACCATCGAGTCGCCGGCCACCTTGAGCATGAAGACGGTTCCCTCGCCGACCAGCTCGCGCGGCAGCGGGAAGACGTCCTCCACCGCCTGCTCGGCGAGCACCGGGCCACCGGCGGCGATCCGGCCGACGAGCGGGACGTAGGCGGGCGCGGCGGCCTGCACGCCGTCGCCGACCACGGGGGTTTCGACCGGTGCCGCGGTGGCCCGGCCGGCATCCCCGGGCAGTCGCACGTCCAGGGCGCGCGGCCGGTTGGGGTCGCGCCGCAGCCAGCCCTTCTTCTGCAGCACCGAAAGCTGGTGCGCGACCGAGGACGCCGAGGACAGCCCGACGGCCTCGCCGATCTCACGCACCGACGGGGGGTAGCCGCGCCGGTCGATGGAGTCGCGGATCACCTCGAGCACCCGCCGCTGCCGCTGGGTGAGCCCGTCCCCATCGGCCGCGCGGTCGGGAAAGGCCCGTACCGACGCCGAACCGTCCGCCGTCCCCGGGGCCACGCCCGCGGTGCCGCCCCGGTTGCCGGACGTCCTGCTCGAGTCCGCCACGTCTCCTCCTCGCCGGCTGCCCGCGCAGCTCTCGACCCTCGTCGTCGGAGGAACGGTAGCGCCGATCGGCGGCCACTTCAAACAGGTGTTCGAAACTTTCCCGTGTCGCTCCCCAAGTGTCGGTCCCATCCGGTAGACATCGGACAGGCGTTCGAATCGAACACACGTTCGGGTCCGGCGGGTGCCGGCCAGGAGGGCTGAACACATGACGAGCAGCACGGCACTGCGGGTCTGCGGCCAGGTGCCGGTCGACCCGGGGGAGCGGCGCGCCGGTCCGCCACCCGCCCGGCATCTCCGGGTGCTCCCGCCACCTCGCTCCTACGCGGAGCTGCCCGAACCTCTGCCCGCGCCGGCTCGCGGCAGGACGAGCGGCCCGCGGGCGACGGTGGGGCGGTCGCCCGGCCGGGGGTGTCGGGGGCGGGTGGAGCAGCCGCCGCTCCGGTTGACGTCGCGCGGCCGTCGCGTGCTCGTGGTCCTCACCCTCCTCCTCGCCGCGGGCGTGATCGTCCTCGGCAGCGCCGTCCTCGGGGATGCGGGTGGCGGATTGGAGCTCATGGGGACGACCAATGTGATCGTCGAGCCGGGTGACACGCTCTGGTCCATCGCCGGCACGGTCGCCGACGGGCGCGATGTCCGCGACGTCGTCGTCGACATCCAGCGGCTGAACGGGCTCGGCTCCGCGGCCATCTCGCCTGGTCAGGTCCTCGTCCTGCCCTGACGGCCCCGCAGGGCTCGGTGCCTGCGCGCCAGGGCAAGGTGTTCACAACGCGGCTCGGCGACTTCGTCAACCCTCAGTACAGGCACGTTCACCGTGCGTGCTGGTCGGCCACCTACGGTACGTCCGTGTCCAGCGTCATGGAGAACCGCGCCGCCGTGTTCACCACTCGTCCCCAGGCCGTCGAGGTCCACCAGGCGGGTGCCTGGTGTGCGGGGGAGCTGTTGGGGTGGCGACACGACGACTCCGGCGCGTGCCAGATGTGGGTGCGGGTCGTCACCGGAGGCGAAGAGCAGGCGCTCTGGATCGACCTGGGGGATGTGCGGCTTCCGGAGTCGCCGGTCGTCGAGGTGTCCCCGGTGACGCAGGCGATGCCCGCCTCCCCGTCCGCGGCACCGCTCCGGGACGGTCCGTCGACCGATGTCGAGGCGACCGCCAGCCTGCCGCTGCTGCGCGACCGCTGCGAGCCGCGGACCGGTGCCCAGCGGCCGGGCGGTCGCCGGCGCGCGCCGGAGAGCGACCCCGTGCAGGCCGCGCCGGCGTCCTCGGTGCCGGTGCCTCCTCCGGGTCGGCACCGCGCTCCGGCCACCGAGTCCGGCCCGGTCGTGGGCCGGCACCGCGCCGCCGACACCGACCTCTTCCCGGCCGTCGTCGAGAGCGCGCCGGACGCGCAGTCCCCGACCCGTGAGGACCGACCGCGGGGCGGTGGCTGGTCGGTGCCCGCGGCCCGCTCCGCGAGCACGGTCGAGACCCGCTCCACGGCGAGCGGCTGGACCCCGCCGGCCGACGTCGACCAGGATCTCCTGACCCGCCCGATGCGGTTGAGCGACCAGATCCCGCACTCGCGGCGGCCCCGGGTGGGCGGCGCGGTCAGCGTCTGATCGTCGTTCGGCGGCCCTCGCCGCGTCGACCCCGCGGGGGTGCTCGGCGCCGCCGTCGGGTGCCCGCCGGGTCGCCCGTGGCCGGGTGCGGACCGCCCAGTTCGCCGATCGGTGTGCGGCCGGCGCGTGGTTCTGCGGGTCGGAACCGCGCATGAGCGCACAGCCTTGCCGGGGCGAGCGTCCCCGGGTCGTTCCTGCGGTGTGTCGCCGCGCTCGGCACCCTCTCCGGGGAGCGTCGGGCACGGAGTTCGGCGCGTCGTCGCGGCGTGTCCTGTGACAGCTGGGGACCGCTGTTCCGCCTGCGCACCGCAGTGTCGGGGCGGAACACGCCGACGGAACGATCACTTGCACATCTTGTGTGGCCCGTCCTAGGGTTCCCCTACATCTAGTAGTTACAGAGCTGTAAGCCCGTCCACAGGCTGGTCCTCAGGTTGTCCCCGGCGCATCCACCGGATGTCCCCAGGGGAGTGCACAGCCGGCCGGTGGCGGGCGCGGCGCGAAGGGAGGTGAACCACCGTGCGTTGCCCGTTCTGCCACAACGCCGACAGTCGGGTCATCGACTCGCGGGAGGCCGACGAGGGCGCCACCACCCGGCGTCGTCGCTCCTGTCCTGCGTGCGGGCGGCGGTTCACCACCGTCGAGGAGGCGGTGCTCGCCGTCGTCAAGCGCAACGGCGTCAGCGAGCCGTTCAACCGCAGCAAGGTGGTCGCGGGCGTCCGGCGGGCCTGCCAGGGCCGGCCGGTCGACGAGGGTCAGCTCAAGCTCCTCGCCCAGCAGGTGGAGGACGCCATCCGCGCCAGCGGCGCGGCGGAGGTGCCGAGCCACGAGGTCGGCCTGGCCATCCTCGGCCCGCTGCGCGAGCTGGACGAGGTGGCCTACCTCCGGTTCGCCAGCGTCTACCGCTCCTTCACCTCGGTGGCCGACTTCGAGCGGGAGATCGCCGAGCTGAAGGCCCGGCAGCCCGCCGCGCCGCCGGGGGAGACGGGCCCGCCCGAGCCCCGGCGACCCGTTCCGTCCGGCACCGGCGCCGGCACCTGAGAACTGTCGGTGCCACCCGATAGACAGCAGTTCGAGCAGTTACCGATCGCGGCTCTTCCCCAGCCCCCGATCCACCACCGCGCAGCACCACCGCGCAGCCCCGCGAAGCACCACGCGACACACGACCAGGGAGAGCTCCACACCATGACCGAGACCGACGACCGCGTGGCCGGCGCCCGCCCCCGCCGCAGCGCCAAGACTCCCAGCCGGGCCAAGGGCCTCAAGATCAAGCGCGTCTTCACCACCGCTGGTGTGCACCCGTACGACGAGGTGACCTGGGAGCGTCGTGACGTCGTCATGACCAACTGGCGGGACGGCTCGATCAACTTCGAGCAGCGCGGTGTCGAGTTCCCGGCCGAGTGGAGCATCAACGCCACCAACATCGTCACCACGAAGTACTTCCGCGGCGCCGTCGGCACCCCGCAGCGCGAGACCAGCCTGCGCCAGCTCATCGACCGCGTGGTGCTCACCTACACCGAGGCCGGCCGCGAGCACGGCTACTTCGCCACCGAGGGCGACGCCGAGGTCTTCGAGCACGAGCTGACCTGGATGCTGCTGCACCAGTACTTCAGCTTCAACTCGCCGGTCTGGTTCAACGTCGGCACGAGCGCGCCGCAGCAGGTCAGCGCCTGCTTCATCCTCGCCGTCGACGACGAGATGGACTCGATCCTGAACTGGTACCGCGAGGAGGGCCTGATCTTCAAGGGCGGCTCCGGTGCCGGCCTGAACCTCTCCCGCATCCGCTCCTCCAAGGAGCTGCTCTCCTCCGGCGGCACGGCCTCCGGCCCGGTCAGCTTCATGCGCGGCGCCGACGCCTCCGCCGGGACCATCAAGTCCGGTGGCGCCACCCGCCGCGCGGCGAAGATGGTCGTCCTCGACATCGACCACCCCGACATCGAGGAGTTCATCGAGACCAAGGCGCGCGAGGAGGACAAGATCCGCGCGCTGCGCGACGCCGGGTACGACATGGACCTCGGTGGCAAGGACATCACCAGCGTCCAGTACCAGAACGCCAACAACTCGGTCCGCGTCTCCGACGAGTTCATGCGCGCGGTGGAGGAGGGCGACGAGTTCGGCCTGCGGGCCCGCCTCGACGGCTCGGTCATCGAGACCGTCGACGCCAAGTCGCTGTTCCGCAAGGTCACCCAGGCCGCCTGGGAGTGCGCCGACCCGGGCATCCAGTACGACGACACGATCAACGACTGGCACACCAACCCCGAGACCGGCCGCATCAACGCGTCCAACCCGTGCTCGGAGTACATGAGCCTGGACAACAGCTCGTGCAACCTGGCGTCGCTGAACCTCATGAAGTTCCTCAAGGATGACGGCACGTTCGACGCCAAGAACTTCGTGAAGGCCGTCGAGTTGGTCATCACCGCGATGGACATCTCGATCTGCTTCGCCGACTTCCCGACCGAGCCGATCGGCGAGACGACCCGCGCCTACCGGCAGCTGGGCATCGGCTACGCCAACCTGGGCGCCCTGCTCATGGCGACCGGCCACGCCTACGACTCGCGCGGTGGCCAGACGCTGGCCGCGGCGATCACCTCGCTGATGACCGGCACCGCCTACCGGCGCTCGGCCGAGCTCGCCGGCATCGTGGGGGCCTACGAGGGCTTCGCCCGCAACGCCGACGCGCACGCCCGGGTCATGCGCAAGCACGCCGCGGCCAACGACGCGATCCGCCCGGTGGGCGCCGACGACGCCGACGTGCTGAAGGTCGCCACCCAGCAGTGGCAGGAGTGCCTGGAGATCGGCGCCGAGAACGGCTGGCGCAACGCCCAGGCCTCGGTGCTGGCCCCCACCGGCACGATCGGTTTCATGATGGACTGCGACACGACCGGCATCGAGCCGGACTTCTCGCTGGTCAAGTTCAAGAAGCTGGTCGGCGGCGGCTCCATGCAGATCGTCAACCAGACGGTGCCGCGGGCGCTGCGGAGCCTGGGCTACCAGGAGGAGCAGATCGAGGCGATCGTCGAGTACATCGCCGAGCACGGCCACGTCGTCGATGCCCCGAGCCTGCGCCCGGAGCACTACGAGGTGTTCGACTGCGCCATGGGTGAGCGGGCCATCTCCCCGATGGGCCACGTCCGCATGATGGCCGCGGTCCAGCCCTTCATCTCCGGCGCGATCAGCAAGACGGTCAACATGCCGGAGACGGCGACCGTCGAGGACGTCGAGACGATCTACTTCCAGGGCTGGAAGATGGGTCTCAAGGCGCTGGCGATCTACCGCGACAACTGCAAGGTCGGCCAGCCGCTGTCCGGCGGCAAGGGCAAGAACGACGGCACCAAGGACGAGGTGAAGGCCGAGGCGACGGCGCCGGCCGCGCTGGCGCACCCGGTGCGCAAGCGGCTGCCGAAGAAGCGGACGAGCGTCACCACCTCGTTCAGCGTCGCCGGGGCCGAGGGCTACATGACCGCCGGGATGTACGAGGACGGCAGCCTCGGTGAGGTCTTCCTGAAGCTCGGCAAGCAGGGGTCGACCCTCGCCGGCGTGATGGACGCCTTCTCCATCTCGCTGTCCATCGCGCTGCAGCACGGTGTTCCGCTGGAGACCTACATCCAGAAGTTCACCAACATGCGCTTCGAGCCGGCCGGCATGACCGACGACCCGGACATCCGGATCGCCCAGTCGGTGATGGACTACATCTTCCGTCGCCTGGCGCTGGACCACCTGCCGGTCGAGAAGCGGGCCGGGCTCGGCATCTTCACGGCCGAGGAGCGCGCGGCCCAGGTGGCCGGGTACGACACCTCTGCCTCGACCGCCGCGGTCGTCGAGGAGGAGGAGGTCGACCTGGAGCAGCTGCGCGGCTCCGCGCCGATCGAGAGCGCTCCGGCCAAGGACAAGGTCACCCCGGAGGGTCCGAAGTCGGTCAAGGAGGCGCACTCCTCGGCCGAGCTCCTCGAGCTGGTCACCGGCACCGCCACCGACGCGCCGCTGTGCATGACCTGCGGCACGAAGATGCGCCCGGCCGGCAGCTGCTACGTCTGCGAGGGCTGCGGCTCCACCAGCGGCTGCAGCTGAGATGAACGGCCAGGAGGACTTCCGCTGAATCGGACGCCTTCTCCCGCCTGAGGGCAGGAGCGCCCGATCCCGGTCGGCGGGAGACCTCCTCGGCCAGCACGGCTCGCCCACCGGCCCGGCTCTGCTCGGCAGAGCCGGGCCGGTGGCATGTCCACGGCCGGAACGACGCCACCGGCGGACGGTCGGCGGCCGTGATGACGGAGCGGCGACTCAGCCGGGGTGCGGGTGGCCGCGGCGGGCGACCGTAGGCTGGTGGCGGTACCGATCACGCTCGGAAGGACGACGATGTCGGACGGCGAGGGCGCGAGCGCGCCGCAGTCACAGACGCTCGACCGCGGCATCCGCATCCTCGAGCACCTGGCTGCCACCGGCAGTCCCCAGCCGATCGCCGACATCGGGCAGGCGCTCGGTCTGCACCGGTCCATCACCTACCGCCTGCTCCGGACGCTCGAGGACCACCAGCTCGTCGAGCGCGACGCGGTCGGCCGGTACTGGCTGGGGCTGGGGATGGCCGGCCTGGCGCGCGGTGTGCGCAGCGACCTCCAGACCGCCGCCCTGCCGCGGCTCAACGCGCTCGTGGCGGAACTGGCCATGACCGCCTTCCTCGTCGTCCGGACCGGCGACGAGGCGGTCACGGTGGCCACCGTCGAGCCGCAGGACGCGTCCGCGCACGTGGTGTACCGGCCCGGCACCCGCCACCCCGTCGGCCGGGGAGCGCCCGGGCTGGCGCTGCTCATGCCCGAGCCCCCCGCCCCCGACGACCGCGACGCGCTGCGGGAGGCCCGGCGGGTCGGCTGGGCCTCCTCGCACGGCGAGGTGATCCCCGGCCTGCGATCGATCGCCGCGCCCGTGGTGGGCCCCGACGGCGGGCAGCGAGCGGCGCTCGCCGTGGTCTTCGTCGACGACACCGCCGACGTGGCCCGGATCGGGCGCGCCGTCGTCGAGGCGGCCGAGAAGGTCGGCGCCGCGCTCCGCTGACCCGCGCGGAGGACGCCGCTGCCCCGGCACCCGTGGGGGATGCCGGGGCAGCGGCGGCGCGAACTGGGGTCGACCTCAGCCGTTGATGACCTGCGGAACCGCGACCGCCTTCAGCCCCTCCACCCCGAACTCGAGCCCGTAGCCGGACTTCTTGACCCCGCCGAAGGGGATCATCGGGTGCACGGTGCCGTGCGAGTTGATCCAGACGGTGCCGGCCTGCAGCCGCGCCGCCACGGCGCGCGCCGCTGCCCGGTCACTGCTCCACACCGAGGCGCCCAGGCCGACGTCGAGCCGGTTGGCCATGGCCACCGCCTGGTCGACGTCCTCGTACCGGATGATCGGCAGGGCAGGACCGAACTGCTCCTCCGCCACCAGCGGGTTGTCGTCGGCCACGTCGGTGACGATCGTGGTCGGGTAGAAGTACCCGGCCGCGTCGGGGTCGGGGTCCCCACCGAGGAGCACCGTTGCGCCGGAGTCCCGCGCGGCCTCGACCAGCCGGGCGACGATGTCGTACTGCGCGCGGTTCTGCAGCGGGCCCAGCACGTTCTCCTCGTCCAGGCCCCGGCCCATGGGCATCGCCTTCGCCACGTCGACCAGCGCGGCGACGACCTCGTCGTAGACGTCGGTGTGGACGTAGAGCCGCTTGAGCGCGGCGCAGGTCTGCCCGGTGTTGATGAACGCGCCCCAGAACAGGCCCTCGGCGATGGCGCGGGGGTCGACGTCGGGCAGCACGATGCCGGCGTCGTTGCCGCCGAGCTCGAGGGTCAGCCGCTTCACCGTGTCCGCCGAGCTCTTGATGATCGCCTGCCCGGTGGCGGTCGAGCCGGTGAACATCAGCTTGTCGACGTCGGGGTGGCTGGACAGGCGGGCCCCGATCTCCCGCCCCCCGGCCACGACGGAGAGCACGTCGGCGGGCAGCACCCCGCTGAGCACGTGGACGAGGGCCAGCACGCTCAGCGGCGTGTACTCCGAGGGCTTGACCACCACGGTGTTGCCCATCCGCAGGGCGGGCGCGACCTGCCAGACGGTGATCATCATCGGCCAGTTCCACGGTCCGATGGCGCCGACGACACCGACCGGGCGGTAGTGCAGCTCCGCGTGCACCTCGCCGTCGTCGACCACTGTCTCGACCGGCAGCTCGGTGGCAGCGGTGGCGCGCAGCCAGGCGGCGCAGGCGCCGACCTCGAACCGGGCGTTGGGACCGTTGAGCGGCTTGCCCTGCTCGCGGGAGAGCAGCTCGGCGAGCGGCTCCGCGTACGCCTCGACCGCGTCCGCGGCACGCAGCAGCAGCTCGATGCGCTCCGCGTCGGTGCGGGCCGCCCACGCCGGCTGGGCGGCGCGGGCACGGGCGACGGCGTCGTCGAGGTCCGCGACGGACTGCTCCGGGGCGCGGCCGACGACCTCGCCGGTCGCGGGATCCAGGATCTCCCGGCCACCGGGATCGACGACGGCGGCCAGCAGGCTCTCGCACGTCGGGGTCTCCGGCGTGGTCGTAACGGGCTCGGTCACGGTCGGGGTGGTCATCGTCGTCCTCCGGGGTGGGGGCTGGGGCGGTGCCGAACGGGTCGCCGGCGGTCGGGACGGTGGTGCTCACGGCGCGGGCACGGGTTCGACCCGGCCGGTGACCTCGCCGAAGGAGATCCGGCGACCGCCGGTTCCCGGCGCGGTGGCGGTGAGGGTGACGACGTCGCCGTCCTCGAGAAAGGTGCGGCTGGTGCCGTCGGGCAGCTGCACCGGCTGCTTCCCGCCCCAGGACAGCTCGATGAACGAGCCGCGCTGGTCCTCGGCCGGGCCGGACACGGTGCCCGAGGCGAACAGGTCGCCGGTGCGCAGGCTCGCGCCGTTGACCGTCATGTGCGCCAGCTGCTGGGCGGGGGTCCAGTACATGAGGCCGAACGGCGGGCAGGACACCAGCTGGCCGTTGAGCCGCACCTCGATGGCGATGTCCAGTCCCCAGTGCTCCTCGGTGGTGTCGTCCAGGTAGGGGAGCGGCCGCGGATCGCGCGGGGGCGGGGAGACCCGGGCCGCCTCCAGCGCGGCGAGGGGCACGACCCACGGCGAGACCGAGGTGAGGAAGGACTTGCCGAGGAACGGCCCCAGGGGCACGTACTCCCACGCCTGCAGGTCCCGGGCCGACCAGTCGTTGACCAGGCAGACGCCGAAGACGTGCTCCGGGAAGGCGCCCAGCGGCACCGGCCGGCCGAGCGACGAGGGGGCGCCGACGACGAACCCCACCTCCGCCTCGATGTCCAGCCGCTGCGAGGGCCCGAACGTGGGCGCCTCGTCGGCGGGGGCCTTGCGCTGCCCGCTGGGCCGCACGACCGGGGTGCCGGAGACCTGCACCGTCCCGGCGCGGCCGTGGTAGCCGATGGGCAGGTGCTTCCAGTTGGGGGTCAGCGGCGGCGAGTCCGGCCGGAACATCCGGCCGAGGTTCTCCGCGTGGTGCTGGGAGCTGTAGAAGTCGACGTAGTCGGCGACGTCGAACGGCAGGTGCAGCGTCACCTCCGCGCGCGGCAGCAGGTGCGGCTCGACGGCGGCCCGGTGCGCCGGGTCCGCGAGCAGCTCCTGCAGCCGGCTGCGCAGTGCGTTCCAGGTCTCCCGCCCCCGGCTCATGAGCGCGTTGAGCGTCGGCGCGGCGAGCGCGTCGGCGGCGGGGACGTCCAGCCGGGAGACGTCGAGGACGGAGTCGCCGATGGCGACACCGATCCGGCGGGGGCCGTCGGGCTCGGTGGAGAAGACGCCGTAGGGCAGGTTCTCCGGCCCGAAGCCCGTGCCGTCGGGGAGCTCCAACCAGGTGGCGCTCATGCCAGGGTCCGTTCCGGGGCGGCCAGCAGGCCGAGCGCCACCAGGTCCTCGACGGGCTCGGTCACGCTGCACGTGCCGAAGGAGGTGAACAGCGACCGCACCCGGTGCACCCGGTCGGCCGGCCACGTGCGCACGGCCGAGGCGACCGTGCCCGGGTCGGTCTCGCCGAGCCAGTCCGCCGCCACGGCCGCCGGGGCCCCCGAGCTGAGCGCGGAGACGGCCAGCAGCACGTTGAGGAAGCCGTGGTGCGCGAAGCCGGTCGCCGGGGCGGTGTGCCGCACGGCGTGGTGCAGGCCGGCGGTGCACTTGAACGGCACGCTCCGCGCGATGCACGCCTGCAGGCTGTCGGCCAGCTCGGCGGAGGAGGGGAACAGCTCCGCCGACACGCCACCGGTGCGCAGCTTGGCCCGATAGCGGGTGCCGGCCAGCACGTCGAGGACGGCGTCGCGGGCGGTGGTCCGCGGCAGCTCCAGCGCCGCGGGCACCCCTTCGGGGAGGACGTCGTCCAGGGCGCGCAGCGCCTCGGCGGCGGCCGCGGCGTCGGGCGTCACCGGCACCTCGACCGCAGCCAGCGCCAGGCGCGGCTCGGCGGCGACCCGGGCGGCGGCGGCCGGGAGGTCACCGGCCGCCGCGATCAGCGAGACGTCGACGGCAGGTCCGTCGCCGACCTCGGCCACCAGCTCGTCGAGCCGGGCCGCGGGGACCACGAACGGCCCGACCAGTCCACCGAGGCGGTCGCGCAGCGCGCGGTGCTGCGGAACGGCCGCCGGCATCGGCGCGTTCCCGGGTGGGAACAGTGCGGCGTCGTCGAACAGGCCGTCGAACAGCGGCGTCGTCGCCGGTGCCGGGGCGGGCGGGTGCACCGGGGCCGTCACGCCGACGGCCCCCGTCCCGACCAGGACCACGCGTACTTGCCGTCGTCGACGGCGGTGCCGCCCTCGCCGAGGTCGAGCGGGCGGAACGTGTCGACCATGACGGCGAGCTCGTCGAAGAACTCGACACCGAGGGAGCGCTCGACGGCGCCGGGCTGCGGGCCGTGGCTGTGCCCGCCCGGGTGCAGGCTGATCGAACCCTTGCCGATGCCCGAGCCCTTGCGGGCCTCGTAGTCGCCGTCGACGTAGAACATGACCTCGTCGGAGTCGACGTTGGAGTGGTAGTAGGGCACCGGCACCGCCTCGGGGTGGTAGTCCACCTTCCGCGGCACGAAGTTGCAGATGACGAAGTTGGAACCCTCGAACACCTGGTGCACCGGCGGCGGCTGGTGCACCCGGCCGGTGATCGGCTCGAAGTCGGCGACGTTGAAGACGTAGGGGTAGAGGCAGCCGTCCCAGCCCACGACGTCGAACGGGTGCTCCGGGACGACGTGGATCGTGCCGGCGAGGCCCCCCGGGCCGGCGCCGCGGTGCTTGACGTAGACATCGACGTCGCTGCCGTCGGCCAGCAGCGGCTCGGCGGGGCCGCGCAGGTCGCGCTCGCAGTAGGGGGCGTGCTCGAGGAACTGGCCGTAGCGGGAGAGGTAGCGCTTGGGCGGCGCGATGTGGCTGTTGGCCTCGATCGCATAGGTGCGCACCGGCTCCTCGCCGGTCGGGATCCAGCGGTGGGTGGTGGTCCGCGGGAGGACCACGTAGTCGCCCGGTCCCACGTCGAGGGAGCCGAACACCGTCTCCACCGTGGCGGTGCCGCGCTCGACGTAGACGCACTCGTCGCCGGTGGCGTTCCGGTAGTACGGCGAGGTCGCCGAGGAGACGGCGTAGGAGATCCGCACGTCGCCGTTGCCGAGGACCAGCCGGCGGCCGGTGACCGGGTCGGTGGCCTTGTGCTCCTCGCCGGGGAAGAGGTCGTGCAGCTTCAGGTGGCGGGGCACCAGGGGGGCGTTGGGGGTCAGCGTCTGGTCGGGCAGCTCCCAGGGGCGGGCGTCGACGATGGCCGACGGGACGCCGCGGTGGTAGAGCAGCGAGGAGTCGGAGGAGAAGCCCTCCTCGCCGACCAGCTCCTCGTAGTACAGGCCGCCGTCGGGACGGCGGAACCGGGTGTGCCGCTTCGGTGGGACCTGGCCCACCTGCCGGTAGAACGCCATGGGGTACTCCTTCGGGGATCAGGCGGGAACGGGAGCGGGGAGCGGGCGGGCCAGCAGCCGGGCCACCGCGGTGCCTAGGTCGGCCGGGTCGGTGAGCACGGCGGCAACGTGGGCGTCCGGGCGCAGCACCCACACCTCGCCGGGGTGTGCACCGAGGGCCTTGCGCAGCAGGCCGCCGGGGTCGAGATCGGTCATGCGGTGGACGGTCACCGGCAGGTCGCCGAGGTCGGGCAGCGCCGGCGCGTCTGCGTCGTCGCCGAGCAGGACGGTGACGCCTTCCCGGGCGAGCTGGCGGAGCCGGACCAGGTCGGGTCGGCCGGCCACCGTCACCGGGCAGTCGGGGACGAGCACCCCGGGCGCCGGGACGGGGACGTCGCCGCGCGCGGGCCGGCCGGGGAACGGGCGCGCCGGGTCAGGGGTGGTGAGCGGCGAGTCGACGTACCAGAAGGGCTCGGCCAGCCGGCCGGAGTCGACCTGCGCACGGGCCGCGGGGTCACCGGCCGCCCGCTCGAGGACGTCGAGCCGGTGGCGGGCCTCGGCCTCGTCGCGGGGCACCAGGAAACGCATCGTCGCCGTGGTGACGTCGATGTTCTCCACCGCCGCGGCGTGCCGCTCGTCGTGATAGCTCTCCAGGAGCCCCTCCGGAGCCCAGCCACGGCGGACGAAGGCGATCTTCCAGGCGGCGTTCTCGGCGTCGAGGACCCCCGAGTTCAGCCCGCGCGCGCCGAAGGGCGAGACCAGGTGCGCCGCGTCGCCGGCGACCAGCACCCGCCCGACCCGCATGCGGTCGACCACCCGGGAGTGGAAGCGGTAGACCGACTTCCACACGATCTCGTAGGGCCGGTCCCCGATGACCTGGCGGATCCGCCGGTCGAGGCCGCCCGAGGCCTCCTCGGTGGCGAGGTCGAAGTCCTGTGGCACCTGCCAGTCGATGCGGAACGTCGAGTCCGGGCAGGGGTGGATGAGGACCTGCCGGCCGGGGTTCCACTCGGGGTCGAAGTAGAACCGCCGCTCGGTCTCCCAGCCGGGCAGGTCGGTGCGGATGTCGCAGATGAGGAAGGAGTCCTCGAACGACTCCCCGGGGAAGGTGAGCCCGAGCATCGAGCGCAGGGCGTCGCCGCGCGGGCCGGGGCAGGCCACGGCGTGCGAGCCGGTGACGAGCACCTCGCCGTCCTCGGTCCGGCAGGCCACCGTCACCCCGGTGCCGTCCTGGTGCAGGCCGGTCACCCGGTGACCCCACCGGACGTCGATCAGCGGCGAGGCGGCGATGCGCTCGTCGAGCAGCGCCTCGGTCTCGCACTGCGACACGTTGACGAACGGGGGGAAGGGGGATCGGCCACGGTCGGCGAAGGTGAAGGAGAACAGCTCGGCGTCGCGGTGGAAGGTCCGGGCGGTCGTCCAGGTCACCCCCCGGCGGGCGATCTCGGCGCCGACGCCGACGGCGTCCCACACGTCGAGCACGTCACGCTGCTGGCAGATCGCCTTGCTGCCGATCGGGTCGCGCTCGGGCCGCGCGTCGAGCACGACGACGCGCAGACCCCAGCGGGCGAGCAGGAGCGCGGCGGTCTGGCCGACCGGGCCGGCGCCCAGCACCAGCACCGGCGGTCCGGGGACGGGAGTGGTCACGGGGATCTCCTCGGGGGCCGGGCCGGTCAGCCCTGGAGCTGGTCCCACACGGCGCGGTCGCGCTCGGCGGTCCAGATGACGGGGCGCTCGACACCGGAGAACTCGTCCCACAGCCGGGAGACGTCGAAGGGCAGGCAGTGCTCGAAGATCGGCCACCGGCCGTACTTGGGGGCCAGCGCCGCGTGGGTGGCCTCGAAGGCCTGCTTCAGGGTGCCGCCGGCGCGGTGGACGTCGCCCACGGTGCGCTGCATCGTGAGCAGGAAGTCGCGGGTCTGCTCGACGGCGGCGTCGACCTCGTCGCGGCCACGGGCTATCCGGCCCCGGCCGCCGACCAACTGCCGCGCGCCGAGGGCCTTGACCCGGTCCAGGGTGCCGCCGGCCCAGTCGAAGTGGAACGCGTCGCCCGTGTAGAGGGCCGCCTGTGACTCGACCAGGTCGCCGGCGAAGAGGATCTCCTGCTTGGGCAGCCAGGCGACGATGTCGCCCTCGGTGTGGCCCCGGCCGAGGAACTCCAGGACCAGCTCGCCGCGGTCACCGCCCAGCTCGATGGTGAGCTTGTCGCGGAAGGTCATCGTCGGCCAGGTCAGGCCGGGGATGGATTCCGGCTCCTCGAACAACCGCGGCATGCGGCCGTACTCGCTCTCCCAGTCCTGCTGGCCGCGCTCCTCGATCAGCCGCTTGGTCTGCTCGGAGCTGACGATCACCTCGGCGTCGAAGGCGCTGGCGCCCAGCACGCGCACCGCGTGGTAGTGGCTGAGCACCAGGTACCGGACCGGCTTGTCGGTGTGCTCCCGCAGCTTGGCCAGCCACCGCCGGGCGGCCACCGGCGTGGCCAGGGCCTCGAAGCAGACGAGGAAGTCCTCACCCTCGATGGCGCCGAGGTTCGGATCGCCCTCGGCCGTGAGCGCGTACACGCCGTCGGCGAGCACCTCGAGGGTCTGCTCCTTGATGCCCAGGTCGGCGGAGGAGGCGAAGGGCTTGGCTGCCATGGGATCTCCAGATCACCGGCGTTCGATAAACGAACGAGCTGTTCTTCTACTGACGGAGACGCTACGCCCGAGTGGCGTGCGACACAAGGCGTGCCGCGGCCGGAAAGCGGCGCGCAGCGACGCCCGGATCCGGGGGAGGGGCCGGGCGTCGCCGTGCGGGCGCGGCTGCTCAGCCGACGGGGGTGTGGTCCGTCGTGGGGTCTGCTGCGGCCGTGGCCGCCCAGGAGGGACGGCGGTAGACGTCCAGCGCGACGCCCAGGAGCAGGGCCACGGGGACCGAGAGGATCAGCGGCACCGCGGTCGCCATCGAGCCATCGATGAGCAGGGTGAAGTTGCTGAGCACCAGCCAGGTCAGGCCGGCCACGAGCACGATCGCGAGCGAGGGGGCGATCAGCGTCTGCCACGGTCGCGTGTCCAGCCGGGTGCGCCGGAAGAAGACCACCACCGAGACCGAGGTCATCAGGTAGAGCGCCAGCAGGGCGAGGACCCCGACGCCGCTGAACCAGGCGAACAGCGTGAGGACCGGGTCCTTGCCCAGCACGGCGAACGGCAGCACCAGGGCCAGCGCGACCAGCGTCTGCACGGCGCTGGCCACGAAGGGCGCCCCCTGGCGGGTGGTCCGGGCGACCACCGGCGGCAGCGTGCCGGTCTGGCCGAGCGAGTGCACGTAGCGGGTGAAGGCGTTGTGGAACGCGAGGATGCCGGCCAGCAACGACGTCGCGAGCAGCACGCCGCCCACCTCGCCGACCCACGGGCCCAGGGCGTCCTCGATGGCGGCGAACAGCAGGACGGTGCCGTCGCCGGACTCCAGGGCGGCGCCGGCCGCGGGCACGACCTGGTCGGCCCCGTAGTAGCTGACGACCATCCAGGAGACGAAGGCGAAGAAGAGGGAGATGACGCCGACGGCGAGGTAGGTCGCCCGCGGGACCGTGCGCTGCGCGTCGCGGGCCTCGGTCGAGTAGATGGCGGTCGACTCGAAGCCGAACATCGACGCGATGCCGAAGGTCAGGGCGATGCCCGGCGCGCCGGCGAGGAGCGCGGACGGGGAGAAGCTGGCCCCGGGGTTCAGACCCTGCGGTCCGCCGCCGGCGAGCAGGGTGGCCAGCGCGAAGGCGAGCAGGATGGCCAGCTCCGCGGCCACGATCACCCCGAGGAAGCGGGCGCCGAGCTCGACGTTGAGCGAGCCGAGCAGCTGGACCACCGCCATCGTGACGACGGCGCACAGCCACCACGGCGGGCCGAAGCCCAGGTAGGTGTCGGCCAGCGAGGAGACGATCGCGCCGTAGAGCCCGTACATGCAGGCCTGCACGGTGCTGTAGGCCCACAGCGCCACCAGGGCGGAACCCGTGCCCAGGCGCCGGCCGAGACCGCGGCTGATGTAGGCGTAGAACGCGCCCCCGTCCGTCACGTGGCGGCTCATGGCGATGAAGCCGACGGCGAAGACGGCGATGATCGCACCGACGACCAGGTAGGCAGCCGGCGCGCCTGCGCCGTTGCCCAGCCCGATGGCCAGCGGCAGCGCGCCGCCCATGCCGGTCAGGGGCGCCTGTGCGGACAGGACGAAGAACAGGATGCCGACGACGCCGATGGCGCCGCGCTTGAGCTGCCGGTTGCCGGTCCGCTCGCGGCTGGTCGCGGCGGTCTCCGTGGGTAGGACCATGATCGCTCCGAAGGAAGGTGGGTGCCGGCGGCCGTGCCCCGGGGGGCGTGGCGCCGGGATCGAGGCGTCACCCCGGGCGGGGCGACGGCAGGCATGGGTCAGGCCCGTCCGGGGGGACGGCTCGGACCCGGGGCCCGGGGGGTGCCGGCCGGGGGGACCGGTCGGCGGGTCGGTCCGGGGGTGGTCCGCCGAGCGGCGTGCGGCGGCCGGGTGCGGGCGCCACCTGCCGGTCGGGACACGCGCCGCCGTCGGGAGGGATCCGCCTCCGGAGGGCAGTGCGGGGGAGCGCCGCGCCGAGGGGGTGCGGGGCGGCCGTCCGGTGCGCGGCGGTGGTCGCTGCGCGCCCGGTGCCCGGCTAGCGGGTGGTGCGACGCGCCGCGTGGCGGCCGGGAGGCCGCGGGAGGAGGTGCTCGGTCAGCGAGCGAGCGCGGCCAGGGTGGCGTCGAGCATCGCCAGCTGGAGCTCGGGCGTCGTCGGCGCGTCGGGCAGCAGCGCGAGGACCTGGAGGCCGAGCGCGAGGGCGAGCAGCTGCTCCACCACGACGTCGTCGGCCGTGTCGACGACGACGTCACCGTCGGCACGCGCCTGGGCGACGAGGCCCGCGAGGTCATGCCGCCACCGCCGCATGGCCTCGTCGTTGAGCCGGGCGAGTCGCTCGTCGGTGACCGTCCGGCTCCAGAAAGGGAGCACGATCCGCGCCTCGAGCCGGGTGAGCTCGGTGGCGGGGAGGACCTCCACCAGGAACGCCCGCAGCGCGGCCAGCCCGCGCTTGCCCGCGACGGCCGCCCGGATGCGCTCGTTCGTCCGGTCGAAGACGAAGACGTAGGCCGCCTCGACGAGCTCGTCCTTGCTGGCGAAGTACGGCGCCAGGGCACCGTTGGCGTAACCGGCCGCGCGGGCGATCTCCCGCATGGTGGCCGCATCCGCCCCGCGCGAGGCCATCAGCCGCCAGGTCACCTCGAGGATCTCCTGACGTCGCTGCTCGCGGTCCACCAGCTTCGGCACGGGGCTCCCGTTCGTCGTCGGAGACCCCAGTGTCCCCGTCGGCGACCTCACCCATGGCAGCAGCCGTCTGCCGCAGCACCGCCCGCAGTGCCGTTCGCCGACCCCGCCGGCCGCGACCGGCAGTGCGCGCTGGCGTTCGGCGGGACGTCGAGCGTGGGGTTCCGGTCGAAGAACCCGACCGGCTTGAGCGTGAAGCCGGTGTAGTCGACCGGCATCACCGGCCAGTCTTCGGGCCGCGGGACGTGGGTCAGGCCGAAGGTGTGCCAGACGACGAGGTCGGTCGCCTCCAGCTCGCGGTCGGCCGCGACGTATGCCGGCAGCCCGGCGCCGCCCTTGTGCTGGTTGACGAAGTCGCCGGCGGCGTAGCGCTCCGCGGGGTCGTAGCGGGTGACCCACAGGTGCTTGGTGGCGAAGGTCGCCCGCCGGTGGATGGAGCTGCCGGGGTCGGCCAGCAGCGCCGGCCGGCCCTCGGGCAGCAGCGCGTAGGCGACGGGCTCGCCCACCCGGTTGCGGCTGTCCGGGTTGGTGATGTGCCAGATGCGGCCCACGCCCTGGTCGGCCATCCGCTGGGCCTCGGACTCCCGGTGCAGCGTCGTCCGGCGCTGCGCGAAGGCGTTGCCGCGGGGGTTGTCCGGACCCATCGGGACGCGGACGAACTCCAGCTCCTCGACGGTGTTCGTCGGGCCGTCGACCATCATGTCCAGCCGCGCGCTGAACAGGTGCTGGTGGAACGGCGCACCCAGCCCGGGGGCGAGCTGCGAGGCGTACGGGTAGCCGGCGCCCGGGTAGGCCGAGGTGAACACGACCCCGGTGGCCTTGACCTCGAAGCCGATCGTGCCGTCGAGGTACAGGTACCAGTAGAAGCCGTAGTCGTAGTTGCCGATGGTGGTGAAGAAGCTGATCACCATGCGGCGCTGCCGGCGGGTCTCGGCGGAGCCGGCCCACAGGTCGGTGTGCTTCCAGAGGACGCCGAAGTCCTCTTCGTGCATGCAGATCGCGTTGCGCAGCACCTGCGGGTTGCCGCGCTCGTCGGCGATGACGGCGTCCATGTAGGTGATGTCGCCGAGGCAGTCGCAGCCGAGCTCGAGGGCGTTGGCGTAGCGGCCGACGAGGTACTCGCCGGTGTCGAAGTAGTTCTGCCAGGAGCGGATCGGGGAGGGGTCGGCGTAGGGCACGACCATCTCGGCGATGGACGCGCGGTGGATGATCGGCCGCAGCCGGCCGGCGTCGAGGAAGCCGATCTGGTGCAGGGTGAGCCCCTCGCGGGCGTCGAACCCGACCCGCAGCTGCCAGCCCTGCCAGGTGAGCAGGTTGCCGTCGAGGGTGAAGCTCGGGCCCTCGGGCTGCGTGATCTCGATGGGCTTCAGGGTGGTCCGCATCGGCCCGGTGACCGCCGGGTCGTCGAAGTTCCCCGACTCCTCGGGGATGGGCACCGGACCGAGGTCGATCACCTGGTCGACCGTCTTGTTCATGACGTCGACGTAGCCGACGAGGCCGTCGATCGGGTGCGCCCACGGGTGGTCGGCGGGGTGGTCCTGCCGGAAGGCGAGACCGCGGAGGATGCGGCGCCCCTCCTCCTCGGGGTACTCGAAGACCCCGGCGGACAGCGGAGCGACGCGCACGTCGGCGACGTCCAGCCCGCGGGCGGCCAGCGCGGCCAGCCAGCGCTCGTCGGACGCGAGCACCTCCTCGACGAGGGCGAACTCCTCGTCGAGCACCGGCAGCTGACCGTCGACCGTCGTGTCCAGCATCCGGTCCGAGACGATCTCCCGGCGGGTGACCGAGACGACGACGTCGCGGGCAGCCGGGCGCTCGACGTCGTGCAGCAGGACGCGGAGCCTGCGGTCCGTACCCGCTCCCTCGGCGTAGAGGGCGCTCTTCTCCGGCTCCTCCAGGCCCACGTAGACGAAGCGGGTGGACTCGACCACCAGGCCGGCCTGCGCCAGGACCTCCCGGGCTGCGGTGACCTCCGCGGCGGTCAGCTGGGCGAGCGGGTGCGTCGTGGCAGGGGCGGCCGAGGTTGCCGTCATGGGGTCTCCCAGTTTTGGTTCTACGGGTGTAGAAACACTGCGTGACGTACGTTACAGCCGTGCGACCGGCATGTGAAGAGGGTGTTCGCTTTGCGGGCAGCACTCGGGCCTGGTGGCGGGCGCTGCGGGTCACGACGGCCGCCGTGATGGGTGCCTGCGCCGTGCTGCACCTGATCGCGGCAGCGGGTTCTCCGCCCGTGTCGGACGCCCACCTGGTGCTGATGCTGGGCATGGCCGCCGTCTGCCTTCCGTGCGCGACCCACCTCGTCCCCGCTCCGTCGGCCCGGACATGGCTGCACGCCGGGGTGCTGTCGGCCGGCATGCTGCTGGCGCACTGGCTGCTGGCCGGCCTCGTCGGCAGCGCCGGGCACCAGCACCCCGTCTCGGGGTGGTGGGCGGTCGCGCACGTGGGCGTCGTGCTGGGGCCCGTGCTGACGTTGTGCCTGGCCCTCGCCGGGGCGGCGGTGCAGCGCCGGGTCACGGGCGTCGTTCACTAGCCTTCCGCGGGTGAGGCAGCTGCTCCGGTTCGGCTGGGTCCAGGCGCAGTGCTGCCTGTTCGCGGTGCTGTTCTTCCTCGGGCTGGGGTTGGTCCGGCTGGTGCCGCTGCCGATCGACCCCGCGGACGCGCTCCTGATCTGGTCGCTCGGCGTCACGCTGGTGCTCTGGCTCGTGCGCTGGGAGACCGGCCGGGAGGTCGCCGTCATCTTCGGGTTCCACCTCGTCGGCCTGGCGCTGGAGCTCTACAAGGTGCGCCAGGGGTCGTGGTCCTACCCCGACACCGGCGTGGCGACGATCGGCGGGGTGCCGCTCTACAGCGGCTTCATGTACGCCGCCGTCGGCAGCTACATCTGCCAGGCCTGGCGCCGGTTCGAGCTGCGGATCACCAACTACCGGGCCCGCACGACGGCGGCCGTGGCTGCCCTCGTCTACCTCAACTTCTTCACCTCGCACGCGATCTGGGACGTGCGGCTGCCGCTGGCCGTGGCCCTGCTCGCCGCCACGTGGCGCACGTGGGTGCACTTCACCGTCGGCCGGCGCCGCTACGCCATGCCGCTGGCGCTCTCGTTCGTCCTCATCGGCTTCTTCCTCTGGGTCGCCGAGAACGCGGCCACCCTCCTGCGGGCCTGGCAGTACCCGTCGCAGGAGTCGGTCTGGACCCTGGTCCACGCCGCCAAGCTGGGGTCGTGGTCGCTGCTGGTCGTGGTCAGCATCGTCCTGGTCGCGGCGGTCAAGGCCTACGAGGGGCGGCTGTACGGAACCGGCCGCGACCTGACCGTGCACCGCGCCTACGACGCCCCGCCCGAGCTGCTGCCCGGCCGGGCGGCGCGCCCCGCCGCCACCGTGGCCAGCGGCGCGGCTCCCTGACGGATCGCGTCACGCCCGCGGGGCAGGCGAGCCGGCGGTCGCCGGCACCTCGGCTGCGGCGCGCGGAGCGGGGGAGCGGTGGTCGGCCAGCCAGCAGCCCCCGGCCACCGCGGCCAGCCCGGCGACCGCCCACCACGGGTGGGCGATGACGGCCTCCTCGGCCCCGGAGAGCGGGTTGGCGAGGACGCCGAGGCGGTCGAGCGCCCAGCCGGCCGCCGCGGCCAGCGCGACGGTGGCGCCGGCGATCCGGAGCCCGCCGTAGAACCGGGTGCGCGAGGCGAGGTGGAGGGAGGGGAACAGCAGGGCCACGGTGAGCAGCTGCGCCAGCTCCACACCCACGTTGAACGCCAGCAGGGCGAGCACCGAGGTCGAGCCCTCCAGGCCCAGGTCGGTGAGGATGCCCGCGAAGGCCAGGCCGTGCACGAGGCCGAAGAGCCCGGCGATGACGGTCTCGCCGTGACGGGCCAGCGGGCGCATCGCGTGGACCGCGGCAACACCCACCGACACCGCGATCAGCACCTCCACCGGTGTGCTCGGCAGCGACACCCAGCCCAGGGCCGACGCGACGAGCGTGAGCGAGTGCCCGACGGTGAAGGCGGTGACGACACCCACGACCCGGCGAACGGTGGGCAGCAGGCCGTCCGCCCGCCGCCACCGGCCCGCTCCCGCGACCAGGGGGGCGACCAGCAGCAGGGTGATCAGGAACAGCAGGTGGTCGGCGCCCTCGAGCACGTGGTGCAGGCCGTAGCCCACCATGTCGGCCAGCCCGGTCGCGGCCGTCTGCCCGACCTGCAGTGTGCCGTCGGTGGCGTCGAGCACCCCCGCGGTGGAGACCTCGCCGGCGGCGTCGGTCAGGACGACGACGGCCTCGTGGGTGCTGTCGGTCTCGATGACCGCGTCGTAGGCCAGCGTGAAGCTCGACGGATCGGCCGCCCCGGGGTCGAGGGCGACGTCCACGCTGATCGAGTCGATGCCCTCGACCGTCTCCCGAACCGGCTCGGCGTAGGTCTCGGACCACTCGGTGCCGTCGGCGCCGGTCACGGTCAGGTGCTCGTCGAGGTAGGTGAGCACGTCGGCGTAGGAGCCGGCGTCGGTCGCGGCCGCGTGGTCGGTGCCCAGCGCGTCGTCGAGGGTCTCCAGCGCGATGCTGATCGTGGCGCTCACCTGGTCCTCCCCGACCCGCACGGACAGCGTGCTGCTGTCCAGGCTGTGCGCGGAGGCGGTCGAGGGCAGCAGGAGCACGGAGCCGCCGGCGAGGGCGGCGGCCGCGGCGAGGGTGCGGCGGCGGAGGGGGCGGGCCATGACCCAGAGGCTCGGAGACGAAGCTGGGAACTGCCCCGGAACCGGCTGGGAGACGTCGCGGAACGTAACGGGACCTTCTCCCAGTGCATCCCCAGCGGACGTCCAGGGGTGGTCGAGTTCCGCCGTCGAACCTGGTCCACGACCGGCTCCCCGACCCGAGAGAAGTCCACGATGAAGCTCCGCAGGACGATCGCCACCCTCCTCCTCGCCACCGTCGTCCCGATCGCCGCCGCGTGCGGCAGCACCGGCACCGCGACCAGCTCGGAGACCAGCACCTCCGTCGCGGCCGAGGAAGCCGCCGGCAGTGGCTTCGCCGGCGGCGGCCCCGGCGGCGGTGGTGGCCCGGGCGGTGTCGACGTCGACTCCGTGACGACGGAGGCCGAGCTCATCGCGCTGGTCCAGGAGGCCTACGGCGACGGGAGCCTCGACCTGCACCGCGGTCACCAGCCCGTGCAGGACGTGCTCGACGAGGTGCTGGCGATCAGCCACGACGAGCTGCACGTGCGGATGGAGGAGCAGGAGCAGAACTTGGCCGCCGTCGCCGAGGACATCGGCGTCGACCCGCAGGAGCTGATCGACGCGCTCGTGGAGTCGTGGAGCCCGGCCGTCGACGACGTCCTGGCCGCCGGTGAGATCACCGAGGCCGAGGCCGAGCAGTACCGCGAGGCGCTGGAGGAGGCCTTCACCTTCCGCGTGACCTGGGACGGCGAGGAGGCGATGCCGACGTTCTCCGGGCTCAGCGCCTAGGGTCCCGACGCCGGGCCGGTCATGGCGGAGCGACGGCGGCGGAACTCCTCGACCGGCCGGTTCGTCACCCCGCCGAGCCGCAGCGACACCACCCGGCCGTCGGCGTCCCGCTCCAGCGGGACGAGCTCACCGGCCGCGCCGAAACCCGGCTGCGCGGCGACCCGCAGGGTGTCGGCGTCGACGATCTCCAGCTCCTCGACCCCCGGCAGGGGGTCGGCGGACGTCGGCCGGACGAGCACCAGCCGGCCCCCGAGCTCGGCGACGTCGAGCACTCCCCAGAGGCCGGCGAACCGGCCGGTGAACGACGACGGCGGCGGGGCGCCGGGCGGCGGTGCGGGCACCGTCGCCCGCGGGCGCAGTGCGACGTCCACCAGCTTCACCAGCCCGGTCGCCAGCTCCTCGGCCGGTCCGTCGATCGCGTTCGTCAGCACGCTGACCACCAGCCCGTCGGCCGGGTCGACGAAGGTCACGGTGATCTGCCCGGGGAAGCCGCCGCTGTGCCCGACGAGGCGCCGCTCTCCCACAGTGGTCAGCACCATCCCGACGCCGTACCGGCCCACCTCGGTCCCGTAGGCGGTGACCACCGACTCCAGGCGCTGCATCAGCCGCTTCGAGTCGTCGGTCAGCAGTCGCTCGTCGCCGAGCACGTGCGCCGCCCCGAAGAGGGCGAGGTCCTCGGCCGTCGAGTAGAACCCGGTCGCCGCCGCCATGGCGCCTGTGCCGGCGGGGCCGAGGGGCTCGCGGACGTCCTCACCCAGGAGCAGCCCGGTGTGCCCGCTGACGTACTCGCCGGTCCGCGCCGCGTCGAGGTCGGTCCCGGTCCGGGTCAGGCCGAGCGGCTCCACGATCCGGGTGCGGACGGCGTCGGCGTAGGAGGTCCCGGTGACGGCCTCGATCGCCAGGCCCACGAGCGCGTACCCGATGTTGGAGTACTTGAAGTGCTCGTTGCGCCGGTGCACCGGGCCGGCCCGCAACGCCGCGCCGATCACCCCTGCCCGGTCCGGGAAGGGCTGCTCCAGCTGCCAGAAGTCGGCGTCGGCGCCGTCCCGCGTGATCCCGGCCTGGTGCCCGAGCAACTCGCGGACGGTCGCCCGGGCGACCGGCGAGCCGGCTGCCGCCAGCTCCGGCACGTGCGTGCCGATCGGGTCGTCGAGCCGCAGTCGCCCGGCTTCGACCAGCTGCAGCACGAGGGTCGCGGTGAACGTCTTGGAGTGGGAGGCGATGCGGAACAGGTGTGCCGGGGTCAGCGGTGCGCCGGTGGAGACGTCGGCGACCCCGACCGCTGCCGACAGCACCAGTTCGCCGCCGTGGCGGACGGCCGCCTGCACACCGGGCACCCGCCGGTGCCGCGCCTGGGCGTCCAGCCACGACCGCAGGTAACCGGCGGCGGCGCGGACGGTCTCGGTCGGCGTCGTCACGGCCGCCCAGCCTAGGGAGCCGGAACCCGTCGCGCGGCGCGGGAGGACGACGGCGGGGCGACGAGGGTCACAGAAGGCAACCGGCCGGTCACGGTCGGGTCACGAATGCATAACGCCGATGATGTCTCCGGCCACCTCCCGCCCCCGCCGATGCCGCTCACCGACGAGCGCCCCCGAGCCGGGTCCCGCGCAGCTCCTCGCCGGTGGCCACCTTCTCGCACCGACTCCGAACGGATTCCCGCTCCACCATGTCCGCCGCTCTCGGCATCCTCGCGGCCACCCTCAGCATCGCCGTCGTCTGGCCCCAGGTCTGGCTCTCCTGCCGGCACCGTCGCACCCTCGGCCTCTCACCCACCAGCGCCTGGCTCGCCGTCGCGCTCAACCTCTGCTGGCTGTCGTTCGGCCTGCTCACCGGCGACCGCGTGCAGATCCTGTCCAACGCCGTCGTCGGCGCCGGCAACACCGCGGTCCTCGCGGCCCTGCTGGTCACCCAGCCGCGGCTGCGGGCGGGGCGGGCGCTGGCGCGCACCGCGTCCGGCGCCGCCGTCCTCGCCGCCCTGGCTGGCGGGGGGCTGGCCGGCACCGTGCTGCTCGGCGCCGATCCGGCGGCGGCCACGGCGCTGCTCGGCGGGGTCGCCTCCGCGGTGGGCGCGGCGGCCGCGCTGCCCCAGCCGCTCAGCCTCCTGCGCGACCGCACCCAGGACCTCTCCGGCCTCTCGCCCGCGCGGTGGTGGCTCGGCTCCGGGGCGTGCGCCTCGTGGGCCGGCTACGGCTGGTGCCTCGACCAGCCCATGGTGTGGCTCTCGGCCGGCGTCGGGCTGTGCTGCGCCCTCGTCGTGTGCGGGATGCTGCGCGCCCGGCGGGCGGTGCTGCCGGCTGCCGGATCAGCCGCCGCAGCGGGGGACGTCGGTGGCATCCAGGGCCCAGCCGGGGATGTCGGCCAGGAATGCCTCGCGGACCCGCGGCGAGCCGGTCGCCCGCCAGTCCACCCGGCCGCCGACCTCCGGCTCGTCCTTGGCCCACTCGAACCAGTTCACCATCGCCAGCCGGGGCAGCTGCTCGGCCAGCTGCGGATCGAACAGCTGCTGCCACCAGGCCTGCTTGACGGCCAGCTCGTCGGCGCCGCCGCCGCCCGGGGCGAAGAAGGCCGCCGTCTCGGGCACGGCCACCGGCTTCCCGTACCGCTCGCCGTAGTCGGCGTGGAAGTCCGGTAGCCCCCGGTCGTCGCCGCCCCGGCCGACGTAGGTGCCGGTCAGCTGGGCGAGGAACTTGCCCGGCTCGGGCACCTCGTTCTCGCCCCACGGGTGGGCGTCGCCCCAGTGGTAGAGCGACATCCCCACCCAGTCCACGGCGTCCTCGCCCGGCCAGTACGGCGCGTAGGGGTCGTCGGCCGCCGACAGCACGCCGTCGCCGTCGGTGTCCAGCGCCGCGACGTCATCGGGCGTGGCGGCGTGGGCGCCCCCGGTGAACGGGTAGCCGCCGCCGTAGTTGGGCGCCCACATGACCGCCGACCCCGGAGCCCCGGCGTGGACGGCGGCGGCGAGCCGCCGGAACGCCTCGACGTAGGCCGCCGGCTGTTGCCCCCAGGCATACCAGGAGCCGTTCATCTCGTGGGCGAACCGGACCACGACGGGCACCCCGCGGCCGTTGTAGCCGCCCAGCCGCTCGGCCAGGTCCGCGGTCACGCCGTCGGTGACCGCCGCCAGCCCGTCGTGCGGCTCGAGGGTGAGCAGCAGCAGGCCGCCGCCGTCCCGCACCTGCTCGACGGCGGCGTCGAGGTTGCGCTCGTCGGCGGCGGAGAAGGGGAAGCCGGTGAACGAGACGGCGACGGCGGGGCGCGAGCCGAGGGCGGTCCCGTGCTCGGCCAGCGTCGCGGCACCCCAGTCGAGGTTCACCCCCAGGTAGACCCCGTCCCCGGCGCCCGGCCGGGTCAGCTCCGCGGCCGGGCACGCCGCCTCGGTGCTCCCGTCGGCGGTGGCGCAGGCCGAGGTGCCGAGGAGGGCGCTGACGGTCAGGGCGGTCAGGGCCAGGGCGGGCGGTCGTCGTCGCACCCGTTCCCCATCGGACGGAGGGCGGCGGGGCTGTAGTGATCGGCGCAGGTCACGGTCCGGTCACGGCGGCGCCAGCCCTTGACAGAGGAATGTAAGGACGGTGTCCTAACAAATGTGAGTGTGATGCGGGACACGACGCGCCAGGGGCACCTGCGACGGGCGACCGTGAAGGTCCTTCCGGAACACGCGCGTGCGCACAACCGCTCCATGGTGCTGCAGCACCTGTTCCACGCCGGGCCCGGCTCACGGGCCGACCTGGCGCGGGCCACCGGGCTGACCCGGGTCACCATCTCCGACCTCGTCGCCTCCCTGATGGCCGAGGGCCTGGTGGCCGAGCTCGGCGCCCGGGCGGAGGGGCGCCCGGGCAAGCCCGGCACGCTGCTGGGGGTCCGCACCGACGCGTTCCAGATCGTCGCCGTCGACCTGGCCGACGACGAGCGGATGCACGGCGCGGTGTTGGACCTCTCCGGCGCACTGCTGCAGCGCCGCACGACCCGGGTCGAGGGGCGGACCGGGGCGGCGGCCGTGGCGGCGCTGACCTCGCTGTGCCGCGACCTCGTGGCGGTCGCCACCCGCCCCGTGCTCGGGGTCGGCGTCGGCTCGCCGGGCGTCATCGACCCCTCGGGCCGGGTGCTGCAGGCGCCCAACCGCGAGTGGTACGACCTGCCGCTGGCTGATCGGCTCGGCGACGACCTCGGTGTCCCCGTGCACGTCGCCAACGACGCCAACACCGCGGCCCTCGGTGAGTTCACCTACGGCGGCGCCTCCGGCGGCGGGCTGCTGGTGCTGACCGTCGGGGGCGGTGTCGGGGCCGGGATCGTGCTCGACGGCGGCCTGGTGCAGGGCCACGAGCACGCGGCGGGGGAGATCGGCCACGTCACCGCCGTCGACGAGCGCGACGACATCGACGGCGCTCCGCTCGGGCGCCCGCTCCCGTGCGCGTGCGGGCGCCGCGGCTGCCTGGAGACGGTGCTCTCGGTACCGGCGCTGCGCCGGCGGATCGAGGGCCTGGACGCCCCGGGCGCGGCGGTGGCCCTCGGCGCCGTGGGGCGGCGCCTGGGCATCGTCCTGGCCCCGGTGGTCAGCGCGCTGAACCTGTCCGAGGTGGTGCTCAGCGGACCCCGCGAACTCCTCGACGGCCCGTTGCGCGAAGCGGCGCTCGCCACCCTTCACGAACGCACCATGCCCGTCGTCAGCAGCTCCCTGCAGCTGCGGATGACCTCGCTCGGCGAGGACGGGGCCCTGTCCGGGGCCGCGGTCCTCGTGCTGTCCGGCCAGCTCGGGGTCACGTGACGACCCCGAGCCGGCCAGTTGCAAGTCGGAGGACCACACCCCTGTGGCGGCGCTGTCCGGCACCGCCTGTGCACCAGGAAGGAACCCCAACATGACGAGGGTACGCACGAGCGGGCTCGCCGCCGCGAGCGTCGGCCTGCTGCTGGCGCTGACCGCCTGCGGCGGTGGGAACGAGGCCGAGGCGGGGAGCTCGGAGGAGATCCGGCTGTGGCTGGCCGGCTCCGACACCCCCCAGGAGCTGCGCGACTACCTGGTCGAGACGTTCGAGGCCGAGCACGAGGGCATGACGCTGGTCATCGAGGAGCAGGACTGGAGCGGCCTGGTGCCGCGCCTGCAGACGGCGCTGTCCTCGGAGGGGCAGACGCCCGACGTCGTGGAGATCGGCAACACCCAGAGCCCGACCTTCACCCACGCCGGCGCCTTCTCCGACATCAGCGACCTGGTCGACGAGCTGGGCGGTGACGACCTGCTCGAGGGCTTCGTGGAGGCCGGCACGGTGGACGGCGACGTGTACGCGGTGCCGTACTACTCCGGCGCGCGTGCGGTGTTCTACCGCAAGGACCTCTTCCAGCAGGCCGGCGTCGTGGTGCCGGAGACCCTCGAGGAGTTCGGCGCCGCGGCCGTCGCGCTGCAGGAGGCCAACCCCGCAGGCACGCCGAACTTCTCCGGCTTCTGGTTCCCCGGCCAGGACTGGTACAACGGCATCGCCTGGATCTACAGCGCCGGCGGGAGCCTCGCCGAGCAGGACGGCGACCGGTGGGTCGGCGCGCTGTCCAGCCCCGAGTCGCAGGAGGGGCTGGCCCAGGTCCAGGAGCTGTTCGCGAACGCGACGAACGCCCCGCGCGACGCCGACTCGGCCGAGCCCTGGGTGCCGTTCAACAACGGCGAGGCGGCGATGTTCTCCGCCCCGACGTGGGCCCGCTGGAGCATCGACCTGCCCGAGTGCAACCAGGGCGTCGACCCCGACGACGAGTCGGAGGCGGCCCAGGCCGCGCTCGCCGAGCAGCAGGCCTGCAACGAGGAGAAGACCGGGATCTTCCCGCTCCCCGGGCCGACGGCGGGGGAGCCGGCCACTGTCTTCGCCGGTGGTTCCAACATCGCCATCCCGGCGAAGTCGGGGAACCAGGAGGCGGCCCGCGACCTGCTGCGGATCATCTTCAGCGAGGAGTACCAGACGATGCTCGCCGAGAACGGCCTGATCCCGGGCAACAGCGAGTACGCCGACGCCCTCGGCGACGACGTCTACGCCGAGGCGGCGCTCGCTGCCGCCCTCGACGCCAAGCTGACCCCGCCGGCGGAGAAGTGGGCCGACGTGGAGGCCAACCGCATCCTGGAGGACTTCTTCCAGCAGATCGCCTCCGGTGCCGATCCGGCGGAGGCGGCGGCGCGGGCCGACCAGCTGATCACGGACACGCTCGCCTGACCCTGTGATCCGGGGCGGGGGCCCGACCGCCCGCCGACCGCGGCGGCCGCGCCCCCGCTCCCACGCCCCGGAGGAACCGTGTCCACATCCCGCAGGTCCCCCGCGGCGGTGCTCCCGCCGGCACCGCCGCGCGCCGCCGTCCCACCGGTCCACCCGGCTCCGGCGGCCGCGCCCGGCCCGCGGCGGCGCCGGTCGCTGCGCTCCCGCCTGGGGCCCTACCTGCTCCTGGTGCCCGCGCTGGTCCCCGTCGCGGTCGGCCTCGGATACCCGCTGGTGCGGCAGTTCGTGCTCTCGTTCCAGGAGTACGGGCTGGCCCAGCAGTTCGGCCGGCCGGCCGAGTGGGTGGGGCTGCGCAACTACACGGAGCTGCTGTCGGACCCCTACGTCTGGGGCGTGATCGGGCGGTCCGTGCTGTTCTGCCTGGTCAACGCGGCGCTGACGATGCTGGTCGGCATCGCCCTGGCGGTCCTCCTGACCCGGGTGGGCCGCGGACCCCGCATCACTCTCCAGGTCGGGTTGCTGCTGGCCTGGGGGACGCCGGTGCTCGCCACCATGACGGTCTGGCAGTGGCTGTTCGACTCGCAGTACGGGGTGATCAACTGGTTGCTCGCCGAGCCGCTGGGCATGGCCGGGATGCGCCACCACTCCTGGATCATCGAGCCGGCCTCGTTCTACCTCGTGGCGACCGTCATCGTCGTCTGGATGTCGGTGCCCTTCGTGGTGTTCACCGTCTACGCCGGGCTGCTGCAGGTGCCCGAGGAGTGCGTGGAGGCCGCGCAGCTCGACGGCGCCAACGCCTGGCAGCGGCTGCGCCACCTCTCGCTGCCCATGGTGGCGCCCGTGCTGCTCGTCGTCGCCCTGCTCCAGGTGATCTGGGACCTGCGGGTCTTCACCCAGATCCACGTCCTGCAGCGGGCCGGGGCACCGACCCGGGAGACCCACCTGCTCGGCACCTACATCTACTCGCTGGCGAAGGAGTTCTCGATGGCCGGAGCCATGGCCACGATCATGCTGGTCATCACCTTCGTGCTCACGGTCTTCTACATCCGCCGGATGCTGAAGGAGGAGGTGTGAGCCCCGCGCACACGGGTGCCCCCGCACCCGCCCGGCGGCGCACCCGCGGCGGCGGGACGGGGCGGCGGCTGCTCGGCCTGCTCGCCGTCGCCGTCGCGCTGGTGTGGGTCTTCCCGATCTACTGGATGGTCAACAGCGCATTCCTGCCGACGAATCGGATGCGTACCGGCGAGCCGTCGTTCCTGCCATTCGGGGGCACCCTGTCGAATTTCTGGAACGTGCTGACGAACCCTGATTTCTACGCTGCCTTCAAGGTGTCGCTGGCGGTCACCGGCCTCACCCTCGTCGTCGCCATCCTGTTCGCATTCCTGGGTGCGCTCGCGATCAGCAGGTTCCGTTTCCGCGGGCGCCGGTCGTTCATCCTCACGGTTCTCGTGGTGCAGATGATCCCGGCCGAAGGACTGTTCATCTCCCAGTACCAGATGTTGGACAGCTGGGGCCTGGTGAACGCGGTCCTGGGGCTCACCATCGTCTACGTGGCGGCGATCGTGCCGTTCACCGTGTGGATGCTGCGGGGCTTCGTCGCCGGGGTGCCGCTGGAGCTGGAGGAGGCCGCGATGATGGACGGTCTCTCGCGCACCGGGGCCTTCTTCCGCATCACCTTCCCGCTGCTGGCGCCCGGCCTCGTCGCCGCCGGTGTCTACGGGTTCCTGCAGGCCTGGAACGAGTACACGCTGGCCCTGGTGGTCATGACCGATCCCGACCAGCGGACCCTCCCGCTGTGGCTGCAGGGCCTGGTGGAGGCCAACCGGGCCACGGACTGGGGCGTCGTCATGGCCGGGGCCACGCTCATCTCCGTGCCGGTCATCGTGTTCTTCCTGTTCGTGCAGAAGCGGATGAGCGCCGGGCTGGTGGCCGGGGCGGTGAAGGGGTGAGCGCGCACCGGTCCGGCGCTCGGAGCTGCTCGGTCGGGCTCGACATCGGGGGGACGAAGGTCCTGGGCGTGCTCCTGGGCCCCGACGGGGACGTGCTGCGGACCCTGCGGGTGCCGACCCGCCCGGGTGTGCCCGGCGTCGTCGACACCGCCGAGGAGGTGGTGCGCCGGCTGTGCGCCGATGCCGGCGTGGCGCCGCGGGCGCTGGCGGGGGTCGGCGCCGGGGTGCCGGGGCTGGTCGACCCGGCCACCGGGCGGCTGTCCTACGCGGTCAACCTGGGGATCCACGAGCGCGGGGTCGACCTGGCGCCGGTGCTCGCCGCCCGCCTGGACGGGGTTCCCGTCGTCCTGGAGAACGACCTGAACGCCGCGGCCGTGGGCGCCGCCCGGCTGCTGGGGCTGCCGGGGGACCTGGCGCTGCTGGCCCTGGGCACCGGCGTGGCCGCGGGGTTGCTGCTCGGCGGCGAGCTCCGGCGCGGGCGGCACGGCGCCGCCGGCGAGATCGGCCACCTCCCGTACGACCCGGCCGGGCACCGCTGCCCGTGCGGTCAGCTGGGCTGCCTGGAGCTGTACGCCTCCGGCGCCGCCCTGGACCTCGCGTGGCCCGTCCGGTCCGCGCGGCCGGCGGCCGCCGACCTCTTCGCCGCCGCCGCGGCGGGGGACCGCCGGGCGGTCGTGGTCCGGGACCGGTTCGCCGACGCCGTGGCGACGGCGGTGCGGTTGCTCGTGCTCACCTGCGACGTCGAGCACGTCGTCCTGGGCGGCGGGGTGGCCGACGTCGGCCCGCCGCTGCTGGACGCGGTGGTGGCCGCCGCCGGGCGCCAGGCCGCGGGGTCGGCGTTCCTGCAGAGCCTCGCCGTCCCCGAGCGGGTGCAGCTGGTGCCCCGCGACCTCCCGGTGGCACCGGTGGGTGCGGCGGTGTGCGCCCGCGGCGGGGTGCCCGGTGTGGTCGAGCCGGTGGGATCCTGACGCATGGAGGTCGTGATCCTGCCCGGCCCGGACGACGTGGCCCGGGAGGCTGCGGCCCGGGTCGCAGCCGTCGTCCGGAGGCGCCGCGACGCGGTGCTGGGTCTGGCCACCGGGTCCTCGCCGCTCGGTCTCTACGCCGAGCTCGCCCGTCAGGTCGCCGCCGGTGAGCTCGACGTCTCCGGCGTCCGCGGCTTTGCCCTCGACGAGTACGTCGGCCTCCCGCCCGAGCACCCGGAGAGCTACGCCTCGGTCATCCGGCGGACCGTCACCCGGCCGCTGGGGCTGGATCCGGCCCGGGTGCACGTGCCCGACGGCCGCGCGGCCGACCTGGCCGAGGCGGCGGCCGGCTACGAGCGGGCGATCGTCGCGGCCGGCGGCATCGACCTGCAGATCCTCGGCATCGGCACCAACGGGCACATCGGGTTCAACGAGCCGACGTCGTCCATCGCCTCACGCACCCGGGTCAAGACGCTGGCGCCGCGCACCCGCGCCGACAACGCCCGCTTCTTCGCCTCCCCCGACGAGGTGCCGATGCACTGCCTCACCCAGGGGCTGGGCACCATCCTCGAGGCCCGCGAGCTCCTGCTCGTGGCGCAGGGGGAGCGCAAGGCCCACGCCGTCGCCGCGGCGGTGGAGGGCCCGCTGAGCAGCATGTGCCCGGCGTCGGTGCTGCAGCTGCACCCGCGGGCCGCCGTGTTCGTCGACGAGGCGGCGGCCTCCCGGCTGCGCCTGGCCGACTACTACCGCCACACGCACGCCCACAAGCCGGCCGGCTCCGGCGGGTGAGTCAGCGGACCGGACGGCCGGCCGCCCAGACCGCGCGCACCGACCAGTCGTCGTCCAGCACCACGGCGTCGGCCACGGAGCCCGGCGCCAGCCGGCCTATCCGGGAGCCGAGGCCGAGGGCGCGCGCCGGCGTGCGGGTCAGCGCTGTCACGGCGACGACCGGGTCCAGCCCGACGTCCGCCACGGCGGTACGCAGCGCACGGTCCAGCGTGAGCGTCGAGCCGGCCAGCGTGTCGGTGCCCGCCAGCACCGCGCGGCCGGCGCGCACCTCGACGTCGGCCCCGCCCAGGCGGTAGCGGCCGTCTCCGGTGCCCGCCGCCGCCATCGCGTCGGAGACCAGGGCCACCCGGGCGGGCGCCCCGGCGAACAGCAGCCCCACGACCGACGGGTGGACGTGGTGCCCGTCGAGCACGACCTCCAGCGTCACCCGGGGGTCGGCGAGCGCGGCGCCGACCGGCCCGGGGGAGCGGTGCCCGAGGCCGGGCATCGCGTTGAAGGCGTGGGTGAGCACCCGGGCGCCCGCGTCGAACGCCCGGGCGGTGCACGCCATGTCGGCCTCGGTGTGCCCGACGGCCACGGTGACCCCGGCCGCGGTGAGGCGGCGCGCGGCGTCGAGCGCACCGGGCAGCTCGGGGGCGATCGTGACGGAGCGCAGCGCGCCGCGGGCGGCGCGCAGCAGCCGCTCGACGACGTCGGGTGCCGGTGGGCGCAGGTGCCCGGGATCGTGCGCCCCGCACCGGGACGCCGCCAGGAACGGCCCCTCCAGGTGCGCGCCGAGCACCCGCTCGTCGGACCGGGCCAGGTCGGCGATCGCGGCGAGGGAGGCCTCCAGACGCTCCACGGGCGCGGCGACCAGGCTGATCAGCGAGCGGGTCGTGCCGTGGGCGCGGTGCACCTCCAGCGCCCGGCGCATGCCGTCGGGGCCGTCCTCCGCGGCGTACCCGCCGCCGCCGTGGACGTGCAGGTCGACGAACCCGGGGGTCAGCCAGGCGCCGGCCAGGTCGACGACCCGGTCGGCGGCCGGCGCTTCCCCGGTGCCGGCCGCGGCGATCGTGTCGCCCCGGAAGAGCACCCAGAAGCCGTCCACCCGGCCGTCGGCGTCGACCTTCCGACCGCCGCGCAGCAGCGTCGAGATCCCGCGCCCGGTCACCGGCCGACCAGCGCCTCGGCCGCAGCCCGGGTGCAGGCGCGGGAGGCGCCGTGGACGGCGACGGCCGGCCCGGGCACGAGCGCGAGGTCGTCGGGCATGCCGAGCGCGACGGTGACCGCATCGGGCCGCAGCTGCGCCAGCCGGCGCAGCCAGCGTTCCTGCCACGGGCTCCGGTACGCGTCCCGGACCGCCACGACCAGCGGCCGGCCGGCCGCTGCACCGGCGACCGCGTCGGGGGTGGGGCCGCCGTCCGTGACCGTCACCAGGGCGTCGAGGTGCCCGAGCTCCCGCAACGGGTCGGCCAGGCTCCACCCGGCCGCGCCGACCGCCATGTTCGCCTCCGCCCGCAGCTCGGCCACCAGCGCGGGCGCGGGCAGCTGCCGCAGGTCGCGGGCCCGTCGGGCCGCCCGGGCCGTCCGCACACCGATGTCGGCGGGCGCGTCACCGACGTCGACGGTCGGGGCCGAGGCCAGTTCACGACGCAGCCCGGCCACCCGGCCCGCGGCCTCGTGCAGCCGGTCCTCGGTCAGCGTGCCATCGCGCAGGTGCCCGGCGACCGCCTCGCGGATGGCGGCGCAGTGCTCCTCGCCGTCCTCGGCGCCCACGAGGAGCAGGTCGGCGCCGGCGGCCAGTGACAGCGCCGCGGCGCGTGGGATGCCGTGCGCCGCCCGCACCCCGGCCATGTCGAGCGCATCGGTGACGACCACGCCGCGGAAACCGAGCTCGGTGCGCAGCAGGTCGACCAGCAGGCGGCGGCTCAGCGTGGCGGGGGCCGCGTCGAGGGCGGGGAACACGACGTGCGAGGTCATCACGAGCCGGGCGCCGGCCTCGATCGCCGCGACGAACGGCGGCAGCTCGCGGCGGCGGAACGTCGCCTCGTCCACGTCGACGACCGGGAGGTCCAGGTGCGAGTCGACAGTGGTCGCCCCGTGCCCGGGGAAGTGCTTGGCGGCCGCGGCGACGCCGGTCGACTGCAGGCCGCGCACGTAGGCCGCCCCGTGCCGGGCGACGAGCCCGGGATCGGCGCCGAAGGCGCGCACCCCGATGACCGGGTTGCGGCTGTCGCTGTTGACGTCCACCGACGGCGCCAGGTCGACGTTCACGCCGGCGCGCCGGAGGTCCGCGCCGATGGCCGCGGCGACCCCCGCGGTCACCTCCTCGTCGTCGAGCACGCCGAGGGCCAGGTTGCCCGGGTAGCTGCTGCCGGTCCGGTACTCCAGCCGGGTGACGTCCCCGCCCTCCTCGTCGACGGCGACGAGCGCGTCCGGCCGCGCCGCGCGCACCGCGCCGCCGAGGCGGGCCACCTGCCCGTCGGCGCCACCGGCGGTCAGGTTCTGCCCGTAGAGGCAGACCCCGGCGAGCCCGTCGCCGAGCGCGTCGAGCACCCACCCGGGAACGTCCGGACCGGCGAACCCGGGCATCAGGCAGGCATTCACCAGACTGCCGAGATCGGACATCTCTCCTCGTTCCGCCGCCGGTGGGCCGACCATTCCCGACGCGGTCGGACGTGGAGTGCGGCGCCATTCTGCAGCGCCGCCCCCGTTCTGCCGTCCATTCGGGTGGGGAACGTCGTCGATCATCGCATGCGCGCTCGCGTCCGGTCATTACTCGCAGCCCGCGAGAAATGAGGCGGCGACCGCGGCCGACCTGGCGGGAGAGGCGCGCACCGCACCATTTCCCGCGCCGCGCCGATCGCCTCGGAGTTCCGACGACGGGGGTCACCCGGGAGGCGCCCGGGTCGTCGCTACGCGGGTGTGGACCCGCCCGCGGTGGGTGCGCCGGATCTGGCTGCCGACGGCGGCCCGGCCACCTCCGGGATGATCGCCTCGGTGGCCCGCGCGTTCTGCGGAGCCTGCGACCGCACCCGGCCACCGCCGACGGGCAGATCCGCAACTGCCTGTCCGCCCGCGAGGAGTCCGACCTGCGCACCGCGATGCGCGACGGCGCCACCGACACCGAGCTGGCCGACCGGTGGCGGATCGCCACCCTGGGCAAGCTGCCCGGCCACGGCATCGACGACCCCAGCTTCCTGCCGCCCACCCGCCCCATGTCCGCGACCGGCGGGTGACGTGGGCGACCAGGCGAGCGCGGTCGCCTTCGGGACGCCGGCGCACGATGGGGCCCGTGGACGACCGACGACCCGTGGACCTGGAACGGCTGGCCGCCGAGCTGCTCGCCGACGCAGCGGCGGGGAAGGCCCAGCGCGCCGCGCGCACCCTGCCGCACCCCGTCGACGGGCTGCGGCAGACCGTGATCGCCCTGGTGCGGGGCCAGCAGCTCGCCGAGCACGAGAGCCCCGGCCCGGCCAGCCTGCTGGTCCTGCGCGGGAAGGTCCGGCTCGTCTCCGGGGAGGACGCCGTGGAGCTGGGCGCGCTGGAGACAGGTCCCATCCCCGATCGCCGGCACAGCCTGCACGCCGACGAGGACAGCGTCGTCCTCCTCAGCGTCGCCGTGCCCCAGCGGGCGCCGACCGGCGGTTGACCCCCCTGGCGGTGCCGGCCGGGAGCCGCCGACGTCAGAGGGGTGCGGCCACGCCGGGCACGGCGCGGGCCGGTCTGGACGATCCGGTCGCCGGGGTGGAGGGTGCGCCCATGACGGAGAACCGCTACGCCATCGGACTGGACGACCTGGAGGCCGGCGTCCGCGTCGCTCCCGCCGAGCAGGTGGCCGGGCAGCCGGTGCCGGAACTGCCACCGGTGGACCGGCGCACCGATCAGCTGCCGTACGCCGACGGAGCCGGCGGCGACGCAGACGGGGACTGACCGGCCCGGTCAGACCTTGCTGCTGCCCTTCAACCAGCCGTAGGCGGCGGTGGCCAGGAAGAGCACGACGCCCACGAGCAGCAGCCAGAACAGCCCCTCGATCAGCGCCCCGATGATCGACAGCGCCAGCCAGACGACCAGCAGCAGACCGATCAGGCGCAGCAGCACGGGCACTCCTGGGGTGAGGCGGGGACGGCGCCGCCCAGCCTAGCGGCGGCGACCGCGCCGGACGAGGCTACGGGGCCGGTGGGCGGGGGAGCGGGCGGTCGGACAGGATGCAGCGATGGCCTACTCCGCTGCCGACGACCGCTACGAGTCCATGCCCTACCGCCGCACCGGGCGCAGTGGCCTGGACCTCCCCTCGATCAGCCTGGGCCTCTGGCACAACTTCGGCGACGACGTCCCGTTCGACCGTCAGCGCGCCATCCTCCGCCGGGCGTTCGACCTGGGCATCACGCACTTCGACCTCGCGAACAACTACGGGCCCCCCTACGGCTCGGCCGAGAGCAACTTCGGCCGGCACCTCCGGGACGACTTCCGGCCCTACCGCGACGAGCTGGTCATCAGCACGAAGGCCGGCTACGACATGTGGCCCGGCCCGTACGGCCAGGGCGGCGGCTCGCGGAAGTACGTGCTGAGCAGCCTGGACCAGTCGCTGCGGCGGATGGGCCTGGAGTACGTCGACATCTTCTACAGCCACCGGCCCGACCCCACGACGCCGCTGGAGGAGACGATGGGGGCGCTGGACACCGCCGTCCGTTCCGGGAGGGCCCTCTACGCGGGCATCTCGTCGTACTCGCCGGAGCAGACCCGCCGGGCGGCGGCGATCCTCGCCGACCTGGGGACGCCGCTGCTGATCCACCAGCCGTCCTACTCGATGCTCAACCGCTGGATCGAGCGGGAGGACCTGCTCGACACCCTCGCCGACGTCGGGGCCGGGTGCATCGCCTTCTCGCCGCTGGCGCAGGGCATGCTCACCGACAAGTACCTCGGCGGCGTCCCGGAGGGATCGCGCGCCAGTCAGGGCAAGTCGCTCTCGCCGGACCTGCTCACCGAGCAGGCGCTCACCCACGTCCGGGCGCTCGACGACATGGCGCAGCAGCGCGGGCAGTCGCTGGCCCAGATGGCGCTTGCCTGGGCGCTGCGGGACCAGCGGATGACCACCGTGCTGATCGGGGCCAGCAGCGTGGCGCAGCTGGAGCAGAACGTCGGCGCGCTGGAGAACCTCGGGTTCACCGAGGACGAGCTCGCCGCGATCGACCGGCACGCCGTGGACGCCGGCATCGACCTCTGGGAGGGCCCCCGCACCGCCTGAGCTGCCTGTGGACAACGGATCCGGACCCGAGCCGGATCCGCCTAGGGTCCGCGTCGTGACTGACGGCCTCGAGGTGGAGACCCCGGTCCTGCGCGACGCCGGCCGTGCCCTGCTGGTCGTCTACCGGGAGTTCGACGGCGCACGGGACACGGCGGACGTCGGCAGCGACGTCATCGCGCACGACCGGCTGCGCGACCGGCTGCGGGAGTTCGGCAGCAACTGGGAC
The DNA here is from genome assembly GCF_054051015.1 of Blastococcus sp. SYSU DS0616. Taxonomy (NCBI): domain Bacteria; kingdom Bacillati; phylum Actinomycetota; class Actinomycetes; order Geodermatophilales; family Geodermatophilaceae; genus Blastococcus; species Blastococcus sp. SYSU DS0616. The sequence goes on along the minus strand of NZ_JBJHAJ010000001.1, from coordinate 294,542 downwards.
CATCGGCGGACGGAGATGGCCGGGCTGGTCGAGGGCCTCGGCCAGGCCGCCCAGGACGCCGCCGAGGTGTACGAGCGGATCGAGACCGAGCTGGTCGCCGCCCTGGCCGGTGAGCGGTGAGCCGCCCGCGTGACTGGTCGCCGCTGCGCCCCTCGGACCCGGTCGGCGGCGACGCCGCGGCGATCGCCCGGCTCGCCCGGCGGTACGCCGACACGGCGGCGGCGATCACCACGGCGGCCAGGGCGCTCCGCACCATCCACGACAGCGCGACGACCTGGGAGTCCGACGCCGGCCGGGCCTTCCGCGAGCGGACCGCCGAGGTGGCCGGGACGATCGAGCAGGCCCTCGACCGGTACGAGGGCACGGCGGAGGCGCTCGCCGCCTACGCGCGCACGCTCGACGACGTCCAAGCGGGCGCCGACACGGTCCTCGCGCGCGCCCAGCGGGCCGAGGACGCCCGGGACGCCGCCTGGCGGGCGAGGGAACGCGCCGCGACGCTGCCGGAGCCCGATCCGGTCGCCGAACGCCGGGCGCACGACGATGCCGCGGCCGCCACCGCCGGCATCCGGGCGGCCGACGAGGAGCTCGCGGCGCTGGAGGCCGAGTGGCAGGCGGCGGGGAACGCCGCAGCCGACGCCATCGACGACGTCCTGGGCGCCAGCGACCACCTCGCGGACAGCTTCTGGGACGACGTGCTGGACGTCGTCGCCGTCGTCACGGGCTGGGCCGGGAAGCTCTCGGCGGTCTTCGGGCTCGTCGCGCTCTTCCTGCTGGCCATCCCGGGCCTGCAACCGTTCGCCGCGGCGTTCGCGGGGCTCGCGTTCGTCACCGGGGCCGTCTCCCTGGCGGGGAACACCGTGCTGCACGCGGCGGGCCGGGCGGAGCTGTCGGACATGCTGTGGGACGCGGTGGGCGTGCTCACCTTCGGGGTGGGCCGTGCCTTCGCGCTGGCCGGCCGGGCGGTCGCCACCGGCACCCGCGGGCTGGCCCGCCCCTCGCTGGTGCAGCACCTGCGCGCCTCGGGGATGACCCGCCGGCAGGCCCGGCAGGCGGTGCGGGACCAGGGCGTCCCGGCCGGCGGGTCCGTGCCCGGCGCGCTCACTTCCCGAGCCCGCCGGCCGTCCGGCTGGGTGCCCACCCGCGGGGAGTGGGCCGAGGCCTACCGCCCGTCGGGGCTGTTCCGCGACGTGACCTCCGGTCGCTCCCCGACGGTCCACCCCGCGACCACCGCCGCCCCCGTGGTCCGGACGGGGCAGCGCAGCCAGTTCCTCGCCGACGCCGCGGTGCTCTCCTCGGCCGGTGCCGGGAGCGCCGCCACCGGCCGCGCGATCGGCGAGGAGCTGCGCGGCCACGGACCCCGCACCCCCGTCGGGTCCGGACGGTGACCATGGCGCTCCGCCCCCGGGACTTCACGTTCGCGGTGCCCGGCGACTGGGCGCGGATCCGGGTCCTGGACGAGGCGCGGCGGGATGCCGACGTCCGTCGGATCGCCCGGGCGGTCACCCGGGGCCGGCCCGACCGCGACCGGCTGATGCCGCAGGTGGCGCGCGCGCTGCACGGCGCGGCCGCCGCCCGCAGCGACAGCCACACCGTCGAGGTGCACCTCCCGGTGCTCCAGGACGGCGCCCCGCCGATCGCGTGCGCCCTGGCGGTGGGCGTCGTCCCCCCGCGCCCGGCGGGGGACCGGCCGGGCGCCGCGGAGGCGGCCTTCCTCGCCGCGGGGGGAGCGGGGGCGGCCGCCGAGGTGGTGGAGCTCGCGGCCGGCCCCGTGGCCCGCCTGCGCCGCCGGACGCAGGCACCGGCACCGGGCGGCCGGCTGCTCGAGACGGCGGTGGTGCAGTACCAGCACCCGATGCCCGGCGGCGGCTACGTGCTGCTGAGCTTCTCGACGCCGCTGCTGGAGCTGCTCGAGCCGCTGACCGCGCTGTTCGACGCCGTCGCCGGCTCCTTCCGGTGGCTCCCGTGACCGGCGCCGTCCAGGACTGGACCTACCGGGTCGAGCCGTCCGGCGCGGGCTGGGTGTGGCTGCCACGCTCCGGGGCCGTCGCCGCCTGGACGCAGGACGTCTGCGACGACCTCGGCGTCCACGGCGCCGCGGCGGGAGCGCTCGGCGAACAGGTGTTGTCGCTGGCCACCGCCCTGCGCGAGGGAACCCCCGACCTGGGCGCGCTCTGGATCCCCGATCCCCGGTACGGCGTCCTCGCCACGCTGCGCGCGGACCGGTACCGGCTCACCACCGGGCTGGCGGAGCTCGCCGAGCAGGAACGCGCCTCGGTCGGGCGTGGGCTGGCCCCTCCCGAGGTCGACCTGGTGGCGCTGCCGGCGGGCCCGGCGCTGCGCGTCCGGCGGGTGGAGCGGCAGGCCGGTGGCCCCGGGGACGGGCTGCTCGTCGAGAGCGTCCGGCACCTCGTGGCGCCGCCCGCAGTCGTCGACGTGGCCGGTGTGCCCTCGGCGGTGGAACTGGTCCTGGCGTGGACGCTGCTGCACGAGGGGGCCGAGTTCGCGGACATGGCCGATCGGACCGCTGCCCGGCTCCGCGTCACCTCCGGCTGAGCACGCGGGTCGATCTCACCCCTCGGGGGGATGTGCGCGCCGCGGGGAGATGTCGATTCCCCCGGGGTGAGCATCGAACGGGCGGCGCTGGGCCGCCCCAGCGGGACCCGGGACGCCGTTCCGGCGCCGGAGAGCGCCCTGCGGCTCCTCGGCGTGCGCGCCGTGGCCGTCGCCGCCGTCCTGGCGACCGCCGGCTACCTCACCTGGCGGCTGCTGGCCACGCTGCCCGAGGGGCCGGCGCTCTGGCTGGGGGTGCCGTTCCTGGCGCTCGAGGTCTACGGCGGCCTCGCCCTGCTGCTGTTCGTGATGACCACCTGGACCGTCGCCCCGGCGACCGTGCCGGCGCCCCGCCCCGGGCCGCCGCCGTCGGTCACCGTGCTCATCGCCACCTACAACGAGCACCTGGACGTGCTCCTGCCGACCGTCGCCGCCTGCCTGGCGATGGAAGGCGAGCACGAGACCTGGGTGCTCGACGACGGCGACCGGCTCGAGGTGGAGGAGATGGTGACGGCGCTCGGCGCGCGGTACGTCACCCGCCCCGAGCACGACCACGCCAAGGCGGGCAACCTCAACCACGCGCTGGCGCTGGTGCGCACCGACCTCGTCGCGGTGTTCGACGCCGACCACGTCCCCGACCCGGACTTCCTCACCCGCACGCTGCCCTACTTCGCCGACGAGCGGCTGGCGCTGGTGCAGACGCCGCAGCACTTCTACAACACCGGCTCGTTCGAGCACCTGCGCCCGGGCGCCGACCTGCACGAGGAGTCGCTCTTCTACCGGGTGATCCAGGCGGGCAAGCACCACGCGGGGGCCGCCTTCTGGTGCGGCACGAACGCGGTCCTGCGCGCCGAGGCGCTGCGCGAGATCGGGGGAGTGGCGACGGAGTCGCTCACCGAGGACTTCCACACGACGATGAAGCTGCACCGCGCCGGCTGGCGGAGCGCGTACCACAACGAGGTGCTCGCCCGCGGGCTCGCGGCCGGCAGCCCGGACGCGTTCTACGCGCAGCGCCGGCGGTGGGGCCGGGGGGCGATGCAGGTGCTGCGGCACGACAACCCGCTCACCGCCACGGGACTGACGCTGCGGCAGCGGCTGGGCTACCTCTACTCGCTGTCGGCGTGGTTCGACTCGTGGCGGACGCTGGGGCTGGCCCTGGTCCCGGTCGCCGTGCTGGTCACCGGGCTCTTCCCGGTGGATGCACCGCCCGCGTTGTTCGCGGTGATGGCCGGCGTCCCCTTCCTGCTCCAGCAGGCGGCGCTGACGCTGCTGTCGCGCGGGTTCGCCCCGGCGCGCTTCTCGCTGCTGTTCGAGGTCGTCCGGCTGCCCTCCAACCTCGCCGCGACGCTGTCGCTGGTGCTGCGCGGCACGGGCCGCTTCGCGGTCACCGCGAAGGGGCGCACCGGGGAGGAGCGGACCCGCGCTCGGGTGCCCGCGCTGCTGCTCGCACTCACCGCCGTGCTCGCCGGCAGCCTGCTCCACACGGCCGCGAGCCTGGCCGGCTGGACCCCGATCGAGCTCCGCTGGGGCGGCACCACGCTGGTGCCGGTCCTCTGGGTGAGCGTCACCCTCGGCTTCGTGCTGGCCGGCATCCGGCGGATCCGCGATCCGCGCTTCTCCGCCGAGCGCCGGGACGGTCACCGCTTCCCGGCCGCGCTGCCGGCCGTGGTCGACGGGGCGCCCGCGCGGCTCGTCGACGTCTCGCTCGGAGGCGCGCAGCTCCGCGTCCGCGGCGTCGGCGCCGCCGTCGGCGCCGAGGTCGAACTGGCCATCCGCGTGCCCGACCGCGCCGAGCACGTCGTCTTCCGGGCGGTGGTCCGGTCCCGGACCGACGACGTCCACCGGGTGCAGTTCGTCGGGCGGCAGTGGCGCGAGCTGGCCGCGCTGTCGGCGACGGCGTTCGGCGCCGGTGCGGCCCGCTGGGCGGCCGTCGAGGTCACCCCCGTCGGGCTCGCCGCCCCCGTCGACACGGGCGGCCGGGTTCTCGCCGCCCGCGCCGACCCGGACGCGGTGGCCGCGGCGGTGCGCAGCCCGTTCGTCTCCGCGGCCACGCGGCGCCCGGTGGACGACGACACCCGGCCGATCCCGCGGCTGACGCCGGAGCTCGAACGTTCCCTGGCCGGCGCCGACGGTCCATGAGCAGCGGTCCCGGGGACCGCACGCCCGGCTCTGGGACCATTCCGACCGTGGACCGGACCGGGAACCGTCCCGCGCGCACGCGGGTGGACGCGGCCACGGTGATCGCGCTGGCGGCCCGGTGGATCCACTCCGGGCGGCGCATCGACATGGGTGCGCTGGGCGAGGAGATCGGGGTCTCCCGGATGACCCTGCACCGGCACGTCGGCAGCCGCGAGCGACTGGTCGGCGAGGCGGTCTGGTACCTCGCCGAGCGCGGCTGGCAGGCGTGCACGGCCGCGGAGGACGCGCGGCGCACGCCGGGGGACCCGGAGCTCCGCAGCGCGCGGGTCATCCGGGCGTTCAACGCCGGGGTCGTCGGCAGCACCGGCATCCGCACCTTCATCGACAGCGAGCCGGAGTTGGCGTTGCGGGTGCTCACCGATCCCGCGGGGCCGGTGGAGCCCCGCGCGGTGCGGGTCGCGGTGGAGCTGATCGAGAGCGACGAGCGGGCCGGCCGGCTGCGGCCGATCATCGACCGGGAGAGCCTGGCCTACGCCCTGGTCAAGCTGGCCGAGGCGTTCCTCTACGCCGATCTGGTCGCCGGCCGTCCGGTCGCCGTCGAGGCGGCCGACCGCGTGCAGACGGCGCTGTTGGAGGCCGGCTGGGTGCGGCCCGGCGGTTGAGCGCCACCGGGCCGCACCCGTCAGGTCAGCGACGCCCGAAGGCGTAGTCGTCCTGGACCGAGTCGCGGAGCTGCACCGAGATGCGGTCGTTCACCGACGGGAAGCCGGGAACCGTGATCACCTCGGGCTCCCCGCCGCCGCGCGGCCGCACCTCGATGCGGATCGGGCGCAGCCCGCGCGGGCTCGCCGGCAGGTAGGCGTCGACCGCGTTGAGGAACGTGAGCGTGTTGAACGGGAACAGGTCGCCCTTGCTCAGGTCGGTGGCCTGGTCCGGCGCGGTGTACCCGGTCGGCGTCCGCGTGCCGACGTCGGTGAGGAAGAGGGCGTTCACCTCACCGACCCGCCCGAACGTGCCCTCGGTGCTGCTCCGCGGCGTGGTGGCGGGGGTGGTCACGTCCAGCGGGCCGGTGCGGTCGCCGATCACGTCGACGGTGATCTCGTCGGAGTCCGCACCCTGGTCACCCCAGATCTCCCGCGCCCGGATCAGGGCCAGGTTGGTGTGCTCCTCGCTCTTGGGCACGAAGGCCTCGAGGCCCTCGCCGGCGATGCCGCTGTTGAGGCGGACGAAGTGGTCGGACCGGGCGAACGGCGACTGGTAGAAGTGGTGGACCGAGCCGTCGGGCCGGTGGAGCGCGAACTCGTAGCTGTGCCGGCCGTACAGGTCCAGCGGGCCGAAGGACCCGTCACCGGTGATCGGGATCGTCGCCACCGGGTGGGCGGAGGTGTGCCGGCCGGTCCGCGTGCTCACCCGCCACACCTCGAGGGTGGCGCCCTCGAAGCCGAGGTTCTGCGGGAACAGCACGGCGCGTCCGGCGACGGTGACCTCGGCGGGCGGCTCCGGCACGACGTCGGTGGTCGCGGGCGCCGAGCCGGTGAAGAACTCGTAGACGGCGGCGAAGGTCCGCGCCGACGAGGCGGCCTCGGTGTGGCCCTGGTCGGGGTTGTAGAGGTTCGCCACCGCGCCTTCGATCACGCCGACGCTGCCGCGGCGGGGCTCGGGCGGGGAGTACCACTCACCCCAGACCGCCAGCGTCGGGACGCCGCCGGGCGGCGCCTCGGCGCTGCGCCCGTCCAGGTTGGCGTACTTGGCGACCTTCGCCGCCTGCGCCGGCTCGGCCAGGTACGCGTGGCTCACCGTGGTGCCGCGGGAGTGCGCGGCGAGCAGCACCTGCTCGGCGCCGGTCTGCGCCAGCACGGCGTCCAGGAAGGGGTCGAGCTCCGCGATCGCCTGCGTGTTGTCGCTGCCGCTGGTGTCGTACTCGTAGGCGAACAGCAGCTGCTGGGGGTAGCCGTTGCTGGTGAACCGCTGGAACTGCGTCTGCCACTGGGCGGCCGAGCCGCTGTTGCCATGCACGAACACGACCGGCAGGGGTTCGGCCGACGTCTCGTCGGGGTCGGCAGCCGCCGTTCCGGGGACGGCGGTGATCATCAGGGCGCCCAGCAGGACGGCGGCCCAGCGGCTGCGCCGTGGATGTCTCGGTGTGGTCCTCACGCGTGCTCCTCCCGGCGCCGGCGGCGCCCCGCGCGGACGTTACACACGAGTGATCCGTATCACTAGAGCCGTTGCAGCTCGCCCGGCTCGACGCCGGCGGGGGAGCGCGGCAGGCTGGCGGGCGACCGGCCGGACCAGGCGAGAGGACGGGTGACCCGTGGCTGCAGCGCGCTACGAGTACAAGGTCGAGGAGATCCGCGAGGGCCTCATCGGCGGCAAGATGAGCGGCGGCAAGCTGGAGAAGGTGCTCAACCAGCACGCCCGGGAGGGATGGCAGCTCAAGGCGATCACCTCGGTGGAGGTCAAGGGCCGCATCGGCCCGGGTGGGGTCGACGGCGTGCTGGTCACCTTCGAGCGCCCGGTGGGGTGACACTGCGGTTCACCAGCCCGGACGCGTGGGTCCGCGATGCCCAGCGGGACGGTGTCTCCCGGGCAGAAGCGCAGTCGTCCTTCGACTGGTTCGAGCCGCAGCCGGTCGAGGAGATGCTCGGCCGGTGGCGGGGCAGCGAGCTGCCCACGGGCTCCCCGCTGGACGGGCTGCTGGCGGCCTACGGCTGGTGGGGCAAGGAGTTCCTCGACACCGAGACGGTGCACCCGCTGCTGTTCGGGACGGCGGCGGGGCCGCGGCCGGTCGACCCCGCGCTGATCCCGGTCGGCGTGCTCCGCGCCGCCCCGCGGCTGGCTCACTCGCGGGTTGCCCGGGCCGCGTTCACCGCCGTCCGGCCGCTGCTGACGACCTCCCGCCCGAAGGCCCGGTTGCGGGCGGTCGAGCACCGCGGTCTCGTCACCGCCGCGATGGTCTACGACCGGCTGCCGATCATCGACGTCTTCAAGCGGGTGAGCAGCCGCACGGTCCTCGGGATGATGGACCTGCGCGGCCTGCCCGATCCGTTCTTCTTCGTGCTCAGGCGGGAGCGCTGACCCCCAGCTCGGCGAGCAGCCCGCGGATGCGCCGCTCGATCTCGTCGCGGATCGGCCGCACCGACTCCACGCCCTTGCCCGCCGGATCCTCCAGCGCCCAGTCCAGGTAACGCTTGCCCGGGAAGATCGGGCAGGCGTCGCCGCACCCCATCGTGATGACCACGTCGGAGGCCTCGACGGCCTCGGTGGTGAGCACCTTGGGTCGCTGGTCGGAGATGTCGATGCCGACCTCGGCCATCGCCTCGACCGCCGCCGGGTTCACCTGGTCGCCGGGCAGCGAGCCGGCCGACCGCACCTCGACGCCGTCGCCGGCCAGGTGCCGCAGCCAGCCGGCGGCCATCTGGGAGCGGCCGGCGTTGTGCACGCAGACGAACAGCACGCTGGGGCGGTCACTCACGGGGTTCTCCTCTGTCACGGGGCTCATTCGGCCATCGCCGCGGGCAGGGCGGTGACGGTGGGCGGGCGGTGCTCCCTGCTCCACGCCTGGGCGGCCATCTGCACAGCGTCCCAGGGCGACCCGAGCGGTGGGGTGTAGGTCAGGTCGAGGTCGGCCAGGCCGTCCACGGTCATGGCGTGGAACAGGGCGGTGGCGTAGACGTCGGCGCGCTTGGCGACCTCGCTGCCCAGCCGGCCGACCAGTTGCGCGCCCAGCAGCCGGCCGGTGTCGGCGTCGCCGGTCACGCGGATCGTGATCGGCCGGGCGCCGGGGTAGTAGGCCTTGTGGTCGTCCGGGCTGGTCGCGGTGGTGACCGGACGGAAGCCCGCGGCGGCAGCCTCGTGCTCGAGCAGACCGGTGCGGGCGGCCACCAGGTCGAAGACCTTGACCACCTGGGTGCCGACGCTGCCGGCGAAGCGGGCGTGCCCGCCGACGGCGTTGGCGCCGGCTACGCGGCCCTGCTTGTGCGCGGTGGTGCCGAGCGGGAGGTAGGTGACGCCCAGCAGGCGGTGGTGGGTGACCACGCAGTCGCCTGCCGCCCAGACGTGCGGCAGGCCGGTGGCCATGGTCTCGTCGACGACGACCGCGCCGCCGGCCCCTGTGGTCGCTCCCGCGCCGACCAGCAGGTCCACCGACGGGCGCACGCCGGCGACGACCACCACCAGGTCGAAAAGGCGCTCCAGCGGACCCCTCGACGTGAGCGCGCTGACCCGGGAGCCGTCGGCACGGGCCAGCCCCGTGACGGTGGTCCCGGTGAGCACCTGCACCCCGTGCCGGGTCATCTCCGCCCGGACCAGCGCACCCAGCTCGGCGTCGACGGTGGGGAGCACCTCCGCGGACCGCTGGACCACCGTGGTGGCGATGCCCCGGGCGACGAGCGCTTCGGACATCTCCACACCGATGTAGCCGGCGCCGACGACGAGCGCCGAGCGCACCGGGCGGCCGGTGAGGGTGGCCATCAGGCCGTGGGTGTCGTCCATGGTGTGCACCACGTGCACGCCGTCGGCCGGTCCGAGCCCGTCGGTGCCGCCGAGACCGCTGATGGCCGGGAGCGCCGGACGTGCACCGGTGCCCACGACCAGTTCGTCGTAGGCCAGCAGCTCCGTGGCCCCGCTCGCGTCGGTCACCGAGACGCGCCGGCCGGCGACGTCGATGCCGGTGGCGCGGGTGCCGACCCGCAGGGTCAGCCCGGCCGCCTCCAGGTCGGCGGAGGTCCGGTGGGCCAGCGACCGCCAGTCCGGTACCTCGCCCGAGACGTGGTAGGGGATCCCGCAGATGGAGAAGTTGGGGTATGCGTCGGCCACCACGACGGTGACCTCGGCCCCCGGGTCGAGCTCGCGGGCGCGCAGCCCGGCGGAGATCCCCGCGTCGCTGCCGCCGACGACGACCAGGCGGCGGCTCATGCGCCCAGTTCGGCGAGGAGTCCTCGCACCCGGTTCTCGATGTCGGCCGCGATGGAGCCCACCGTGGCGGGGTCCTGGCCGGCCGGGTCGCGCACCTCCCAGTCCAGGTACCGCTTGCCCGGGTAGACGGGGCAGGCGTCGCCGCAGCCCATGGTGATCACCACGTCGGCGGCCTGGACGACGTCGTCGGTCAGCGGCTTGGGGAAGGCGTCGGTCACCGTCATGCCGCGCGCGGCGAGCACCTCGAGGACCACGGGATCCACCGTGTCGGCGGGCATGGAGCCGGCGGAGCGCACGTGTACCCGGCCCTGCGACAGGTGCTCGACCATCGCGGCGGCCATCTGGGAGCGGCCGGCGTTCTGCACGCAGACGAAGAGGACCTCGGGGGTCTCCTTCGCCAGCGCCCCCTTGGCCTGCGCCAGCGCGGTGAGTCGCTCGGTGGCGAACCGGCAGGTGAGCACGGGCAGGTGGCTCGTGACGTTCGCGGTGCGCCCGAGAGCGGCGTAGGACTCGAAGACCATCCGCTCGACGGTCTCCGGGCCGACCATCCCCGCGAAGCGCGCTGACAGGTCCTCCACGTGGCGCCGCAGCACCACGTTCGGGTCCAGCAGCCCGGGGACGCCGGTGGGCCGGTCGGTCCGGGTCATCGGGATGCTCCTCGGTCGAGTCGGGCCGGGACGGTCGGGTCCCCCGGGAACCAGCGCCGGGCGGCCCAGAGGGACACGTAGACGAGGGCGACCAGGACGGGCACCTCGATCAGCGGGCCGACGACGCCGGCGAGCGCCTGCCCGCTGGTGACGCCGAAGGTGCCGATGGCCACGGCGATGGCCAGCTCGAAGTTGTTGCCGGCGGCGGTGAAGGCCAGCGTGGCCGTCTTGGCGTAACCGAGCCGCAGCCGCATGCCGAGCAGGAAGGACCCACCGAACATCAGCACGAAGTAGGCGAGCAGCGGCAGTGCGATGCGGGCGACGTCCCAGGGGCTGGAGGTGATCGCGTCGCCCTGCAGCGCGAAGAGCATGACGATCGTGAACAGCAGCCCGTAGAGGGCGACCGGGCCGATGCGCGGGAGGAAGCGGCTCTCGTACCAGTCCCGGCCCTTGCGGCGCTCGCCCAGGGTGCGGGTCAGGAACCCGGCCAGCAACGGGATGCCGAGGAACACCAGGACCGAGACGACGATCGCCCAGAAGCTGAACTCCGCGGAGGTGGTGGTCAGCCCGAGCCAGCCGGGCAGGACCTGCAGGTAGAACCAGCCCAGCAGGGCGAAGGCGAGGATCTGGAAGACCGAGTTGATCGCGACCAGCACCGCGCCGGCCTCGCGGTCGCCGCAGGACAGGTCGTTCCAGATCAGGACCATCGCGATGCAGCGGGCGAGGCCGACGATGATCAGCCCGGTCCGGTACTCGGGCAGGTCGGGCAGCAGCAGCCAGGCGAGGGCGAACATCAGTGCCGGGCCGACCAGCCAGTTGAGCACCAGGCTGGCGACCAGCAGCTTCCGGTCGCCGGTCACCCGGTCGAGCTCGGAGTACCGGACCTTGGCCAGCACCGGGTACATCATCAGCAGCAGCCCGATGGCGATCGGCAGGCTCACGTCGCCGACCTCGACCGCGCTCAGCGCGTCGTCGAGGCCGGGGACCCAGCGGCCCAGCGCCAGCCCGAGCGCCATCGCGGCGATGATCCAGACGGGCAGGAAGCGGTCGAGGGTGGAGAGCTTCTGCAGGACCGGCGCGTCGGCGGGGGCGTCGGGCCGGGCGGTCTCCCGGACGGCGTCGCTCATGCCGGCACCGCCGTGCGGAACAGGCTGGCGACCGCGTCGAGCGCGGCCGGGCGGACGGCGTAGTACACCCACACCCCGCGCTTCTCCCGGTCGAGCAGCCCGGCGGAGTGGAGCACCTTGAGGTGGTGGCTGATCGTCGCCTGGGTCAGCTCGAAGGCGTCGTTGAGGTCGCAGACGCAGGCCTCCCCGCTCGCACTGGAGGCGATCAGGCTGACCAGGCGCAGGCGCACCGGGTCGGCCAGCGCCTTGAGCAGCGGGGCGACCTGCTCGGCCTGCTCCGCGGACATCGCCGTACCGGACAGCGGCGTGCAGCACGCCAGGCCGGGCTCGCTCATCGAAAAACTCCTCGCGTCGGACGTCGACCGCCATCGTAACGATGCCCATCGTATTGACAAGCATCGATACCTGATGTTCATTCTGAGACAGACATCGATGTTCGTCGATGTCTTGTCTCCCGAGGAGGAACCATGTCCCGCGTGCAGCTCGCCCTCCGCGTCGCCGACCTCGACGCCGCGGTCGACTTCTACTCCCGGCTCTTCGACACCGCCCCGGCCAAGCGGCGGCCCGGTTACGCGAACTTCGCCGTCGCCGAGCCGCCGCTGAAGCTGGTGCTGCTCGAGGGCGTGCCGGGGGAGCCCACCCGCATGGACCACCTGGGTGTGGAGGTCGCCTCCACCGACGAGGTCACCGCGGCCACCGACCGGCTGGCCGACGCCGGCCTGGCGACCCGGCCGGAGGCGGACACCACCTGCTGCTACGCCGTCCAGGACAAGGTCTGGGTGACCGGGCCCGGCGGCGAGCCGTGGGAGGTCTACACCGTGAAGGCGGACGCGCGCCCCGACCTGGAGGGGCAGACGGCCGCCGAGCTCTCCGCCGTCAGCGGGGACGGCGCCTGCTGCCGGACGGAGGACTCCGACAGCGACGCCCGGCTCGCCGCGGCCTGCTGCTGAGCGTCCCGCGGCCACGAATGCTACGAACTCGTGGTGATCAGGTGCCGATCACCACGAGTTCGTAGCACTGGGGGAGGGGCGTGGAGTTCGACGAGGTGGCCGACGAGCTGTACGAGGCCGCCCCCGGGGAGTTCGTCGCCCTGCGCACGGAGCGCCAGCGCGAGGCCAGGGCCGCCGGGGACAAGGCGCTGGCCAAGGAGATCGCGGCGCTGCCCAAGCCGTCGACCGCCGCCTGGGTCTGCAACCTGCTCGTCCGCGCCCACCGCGAGGAGATCGAGGGCCTGGTCGAGCTGGGCGACCTGCTCCGCGGGGCCCAGGAGAACCTGGCCGGGGACGAGCTCCGGGCGCTGAACACCCAGCGCGGCCAGTTGCTGAACGCGCTCACCCGGCAGGCCGCCGCCCTCGCCCGCGAGCGTGGCCACCCGGTGAGCGCGTCGGTGTCCGGTCAGGTGGAGGAGACCCTGCGCGCGGCCATGGCGGATCCGGACGCCGGGGCGGCACTGCTCACCGGCCGGCTGACCGGAGCGATGTCCTACAGCGGGCTGGGGACCGTCGCACCGCGTCCGGCGCTGCGGCTGGTCCGGTCGTCGGGGTCCCCGACCCGTCCGGCGAGGAACGCGGCGGCGCGGACGGCGGGGGAGGAGAGGCCGACCGGCCCCACCGCTGCCGAGCGCCGGGAGCGGGAGCGGGAGGAACGCCGCCGGGCCGAGGAGGAGAAGCGCCGCCGGGAGCTGGCCCGTGCCCGGGCCGCCGCGGAGGAGGCCACCGCGGCCGCCGAGGAGGCAGCCGCCGCTGCCGCGGAGCAGCGCCGCGAGGTGGAGCAGCTCGAGCAGCGACGCGGTGCCCTGCAGGCGCGCGTCGAGGAGCTGGCCGACGAGCTCGCCGAGGCCGAGCGGGCCGCCGGCGAGGCCGCCGCCGTCCTCAAGCGGGCGCAGCGCCGGCAGAACGCCGCCCAGCGCGAAGCCGAGGACGCGGCGGAACTGCGGGATCGCGCCGTCGCCCACGCCGAGGAGCTCGCGGGCGACGGGCCGGGCTGAACCGGCCTGTCGCCCGTGGCGCGGCGGAGGCCGAGGCGCCGGCGGACCGGCCGGACGAGGAGCCTCAGCCCATCGTCTTCTGCCCGTCCAGGGACTCCCGCAGGATGTCGGCGTGGCCGGCGTGCTGGGCGGTCTCGGCCACGATGTGCAGGAAGACGCGGCGGGCCGAGCGGTGCGCCCCCGGCTCGAACCACGGGGCCTCCGGCAGCGGGTGGGACGCGTCGAGGTCCGGCAGCGTGCGCACCAGCTCGTCGGTGCGCCGGGCGACCTCCGCGTACCGCGCCAGCACGCCGTCGAGGGTCTCCTCCGGGAGCAGGCGGAACTCCTGCGCCCACGCATCGCGGCGCGTTGCGTCGGCCGGGGCGGCCATCGCCTCGGTGCCCTCGACCACGAACCGTGCCCACGCCGCCTCGGTGGCGGCGACGTGCTTGATCAGGCCACCCAGTGTCAGCTCGCTGGCCGTGGGCCGCTGCCGTGCCTGCTCGTCGGTGAGCCCGTGGACGGTGAAACGGAGGAAGTGCCGGTGGGTGGAGAGGGTCTCGAGCAGATCGGCCCGTTCGGCGGGGAGGGCCGCCGTGCCGCCGGGGGTGGGGGTGCCGCTGGTCATGGCCGTCCGCCTTCCGCCGGGCCGGTGGGGTCACCCGGGACGCTAGGCCGCGGCTACGACCGTTCCGCGGCGCCGAGGAACCGAGGCGGCCTCACCGCCGCGCCGGCTCCCGGTCACCGGTGCCGGCCCGGTCCGCGGTCCGGGAACCGACCGCGTCCGCTGCCCGGTCCCCGGCCTGGTCCGTGGCGCGGGAACTGGCTCGGTCGCCGAGGTGGTCCCCGGCTCGGTCCCGGGCGTCGTCCGGCCCCGGGTCCCGGGGACGGCGGGCGTGCACCCGGCGGGCCATGACGCGGTACCCGGCGATCAGCGCGGCGTTGCCGAGCAGCAGCCAGAGCCCGAGCAGCACCGCCGTCGCCAGCGCCGTCGCCCCGTAGCGCGCGGTGAAGTCGGCGTACTCGAGGTAGACGAGGTAGCCGCCGGTGGTGGCGGCGACCAGGCAGGTCGCGGTCGCGGCGCCGACGACGACGTCGCTGATCCGCGTCTCCCACAGGCGGAACAGTGCGTAGACGAGCCCGATGAGCACGCCGAGCAGCGCCAGCGACCCCAGACCCATCGCGATGCGCACCGCCGTCCCCGACCCGAGCAGCCGCGGCACCAGGTACAGCGCCGCGAGCCCCGAGAACACCGCCACCGGCAGCACGGCGATGATCGCCAGCGCCAGCAGCCGGCCCTTCCAGCCGCGCATCCGCTGCTCCGACCGCGGCGCCACCTCGCTCAACGCCCGGGCGAGGGCGGCGCCGTAGGTGGTCGCCGGCCAGACCGCCGCCACCGCCGCCACCGGCCCGGTCTCGGCGGCGACGTCGATCAGCGCGCGCAGCACGTCGGCGACCGGCAGCTGGTCGGGCGCCTGGGCGTCCACCTCGGTGCCGAGGTCCTGCAGCGCGGACTGGTCGACCACCAGGCCCGCTCCCCAGAAGCCCAGCAGCACCATCGGCGGCAGCGAGACCATCGCGTAGAACGCGAGGCTGGAGCTGGTGGTGAGGAACTCCGGGCTGCGCAGCCAGGCGAGGAAGCGCCGGGCCGGCTCGGGCACCCGCCGGTAGCCCTCGCCCAGCCGCCGCCGCAGCCGGCGGACCCGCTCCCGCGCCTCAACCACAGCTGGGGCCGTCCTCCTCGGGCCGGGCGATCGGCTCCTCCGGCGGCGTCTCCCGGCTGACCTCGGGGCGGTCGGAGCCGACCGTGCGCCCGAACTGCTGGGTCCCCCAGACCGAGCCGTCGGGGGCGCAGTGGAAGCCGATGCCGATGCGGTCCCAGCCCGGGTTGAGCACGTTGACCCGGTGGCCGTCGGAGCGCATCCACCCGACGTGCGCCGTCCCGGCGGGCACCGGCGCCGATGCGGTGAACACGTTCTCCCCGATCCCGGCGTAGCCGTCCAGCTCCTCCAGATCGAGCACCTCGCGCATGTCCTGGTGCTCGATCTGGTCGTTCTCGGCCATCTGCTCGCTCCACTCGCGCGCGACGGTCGCCAGCTCCTCGTCCCACTCCAACGGCGGCAGGTCCCGCGCCGCCCGCTCGTCGTTCACCCGGTCCAGGACGTCCCGGGCCATCCGGTCCTCCACGTCGCCGTCCTCGGCCGACGGTGGCTCGTCGGGTTCGGGCGCGGAGCCGGTGCCGGTGCCGGGCGACGACGTGTCCACGACCACGCAGCCGGTGGTGGTGAGCAGGACGGCGGCGAACGCGAGCAGGAGCCGGGCGAGCAGGGATCGGGTGGCGTCCATGCTCCACCCCTACCCAGCGGGGGGCCGGGACCCATCGCGCTGCGGGCCTGTTCCGGGATCGTTAGCGTCGCTGCCATGACCGCAGGCAGCGGGCGGGTCGCGCTCGTCACGGGATCGGAGTCCGGCATCGGGCGCGCCGTCGCGGTGGCCCTGGCCGAGCAGGGCTGCGACGTGGGCATCACCTGGTACCGCGACCGCGAGGCCGGCGAGGCGACCGCCGAGCAGGTGCGCGCACGGGGCCGGCGGGCCGAGGTCCGCCACCTGGACCTGACCCGGCTGCCCGGCGCCGCCGACGTCGTCGACGAGCTGGCCGATGCCCTCGGCGGCCTCGACGTGCTGGTCAACGATGCGGGCACCGGTCACATGACGCCGCTGCTGGACCTGGAGTTCGACACCTGGCGCGAGGTGCTGGCCACCGACCTCGACGGTGCGTTCCTCTGCCTCCAGCGCGCCGCGCGCCGGATGGTCGCGGCCGGGGGCGGCGGGCGGATCGTGAACGTCACCAGCGTGCACGAGCACGCCCCCCGGGTCGGTGCGGCCGGCTACTGCGCGGCCAAGGGCGGGCTCGGGCTGCTCACGAAGGTGGCCGCCCTCGAGCTGGCGGAGCACGGCATCACCGTGAACTCCGTCGCGCCGGGCGAGATCGCCACCCCCATGACCGGCCAGGGGGACGAGGACCCCACCGCTCCCGGCCACGAGCGGCCCGGTGTGCCGCTGCGCCGCCCGGGGGACGCCCGCGAGGTGGCGGCCGTCATCGCCTTCCTCGCCTCGCCGGCCGCCGGCTACGTCACCGGGGCGTCCTGGGCCGTCGACGGCGGGATGCTGCAGATGGGCCCGATGGCGGGGTCGCACCTCCAGGCCGACGACTGGCGCCGCGGCTGACGCCGGCCCGCACGCCGGTCACCCGGTGCGGCCGCTGCGCTTCTTCCGGTAGAGCTGCTCGTCGGCGCGGGCGAGCACGGCGGTCACGTCGTCGCCGGGACGGGCCTGCGCGACCCCGGCCGTCCACGTGGCGGGATGCGTGCGGTCGAGCTGCTCCAGCAGCTCCCGCGTCGCCTCCTCGTCGGTCGCCGGCAGGCAGAGCACGAACTCGTCGCCCCCGTAGCGGCCCAGCAGGTCCGCGCGGCGCAGCCGGCCGCTCCAGCTGGCGGTGAGGTCGCGCAGGAGCTCGTCGCCGGCGCGGTGGCCGTCCCGGTCGTTGACCCCCTTGAAGTCGTCGAGGTCCAGGATCGCGAAGCTGAGCGGTTCCCCGGTGCGCGCCGCACGCGACAGGTGCCCGGCGGCCTGCTCCTCCCACGCGCGGCGGTTGGCGACGCCGGTGAGCGGGTCGGTGCCCGCGGCACGGCGCAGCTGCCGCGCCAGCCGCCCCTGCACCTCGGTCAGCACGGCGACCGACGCCACGACCGGCAGCCAGGCGGGCAGGAAGCCCGACGGGGCCGCGGCCCAGGCACCGACGCTGCCCGAGAGGATGACCAGGCCGGCGTGCACCCGGGCGGCGGGCAGCGGCAGGAAGTGCGCGGCGTACAGCCCGATGCCGATCATCGCCGGGCCCAGGCCGACCACACCGACGGCCGTGGCCGACCGCCAGGCGAGCACCCCGAGGAGCACCGACAGCAGGGCCACCGCGCCGTGCAGGGCCCACGGGCGCGCCCGGACCCCGGCGACGCCGAGCCCGGCGCCGGCGCCCAGCCCGACGGCGCCCAGCACCTGCAGCAGGCCCACGGGGGTGGCGTCGTCCATCGGCGCGGCAGCGCCCACCCAGCACAGCGCACCGCTGACGGCGTAGACCACCGCCAGGAGCGCCGCGGGCATCCGTCGTCCGGTCTGCACCGCGCCTCCTCCCCGTTGCGGTCCATCCTCGCTGGTCACCGGGCCGCCGGGGACGCCGGGCGATCGGATACCACCACTCCGGGTGGGGCCCGGGGCGTGGGCGCCTCGGGTGCAGCCGGGCCGGCCCGGCCGTACGGTGGCCCTGCGGCTGGGCAAGCAGCCGACCCCAGGCCCGGGCGCCCGGCAGCGCCGGACGTCCCGGCCGCGGCCCCGCAGGAGCGCGCGTGGAGTCCTCCGGTCGCCCCCCGGGCGTCGTGGGCGCCACGGTGGGGGTGGAGGAGGAGTTCCACCTCGTCGACCCGCAGACCTACCGGCTGGCACAGAGCCCGGGGCTCGCCGCGGCGGCGGTGCGCCACGAGTTCGGGGAGCGGGTCCACCCGGAGATCAGCACGACGCAGCTGGAGACGGCCACCGGCGTGTGCCGGTCGCTGGACGAGGTGCGCGCCGAGCTCGCCGGCACCCGTGCGCAGGCGCGCGCCGCCGCGGCGGGGGCCGGGGTGGCGCTGCTGCCGGCCTCGACGCACCCCGCGGCGGGCTGGCAGGAGCAGGTGATCACCCCGGGGCCCCGCTACGAGGCGATGGTCGAGCGCTGGGCAGGCCTCGCGCAGCGGCAGGACATCTGCGGCTGCCACGTGCACGTGGGCGTGCCCGACCTGGACACGGCGGTGGCCGTGCTCGACCGGGTCCGCCCCTACCTGCCCGTGCTGCTGGCCATGACCGGCAGCTCGCCGTTGCACGACGGCGCCGACACCGGCTACGAGAGCTACCGGACGCTGCTGTGGGGGCGGTGGCCGCACGCCGGGATCCCGGAGGCGCTCGGCTCCGCCGACCGGTTCCGGGCGGTCGTGACCGGGCTGGTCGACGCCGGCGTGATCGGCGACGCGTCGCACCTGTACTGGGACGTCCGGCCGTCGTCGCACCTGCCCACGCTGGAGTTCCGGCTGGCCGACGTGTGCACCGACCTGGACGACGCCGTGCTGCACGCCGCGCTGGTCCGCTCGCTCGTCCGGGTGCTCGCCGAGCGGGCGCAGCGCGGTGAGGCGGTGCCCGCGGTGCGCACCGAGCTGCTGCGTGCCGCTCGCTGGCGGGCCGCGCGCGACGGCATCGGCGGGCAGCTGTTCGACCCGGTCGCCGGCGTCCTGGTCGACGCCCGCGCCGCCGTCGAGGCGCTCCTCGCCGAGCTCGCCGACGACCTCGCCGACCACGGCGAGGAGGCCGAGGTCCGCGACCTGGTGCAGCGGCTGTTCCGCCGGGGTACCTCGGCTGCTCGGCAACGGTCCGTCTGGCGGCGCACCGGTGACCTGCGCGAGGTCGCCGCCGCCGTCGTGCGCGAAGGGAGACCCGATGGCTGACCGACTCGGCGAGCAGATCCGCGACCTGGCCCGCCCGCTGCGCACGGCGGCCGACCTCGACCCGCTCCTCGACCGCGTCGGTGACGCGCGCATCGTGGCGATCGGCGAGGCCAGCCACGGCACCCACGAGTACTACGCCTGGCGGGCGGCCCTCACCCGGCGGCTGGTCGAGGAGCACGGTTTCGGCCTGGTCGCCGTCGAGGGGGACTGGCCCGACTGCTACCGGGTCAACCGCAGCGTCCGGCTGCGGGAGGACGCCGACGCCGATCCGCGCGACGCGCTCGACGCCTTCTCCCGGTGGCCCACGTGGATGTGGGCCAACGACGACGTGGTGGACTTCTGCCGCTGGCTGCGCGAGCACAACGCGGGCCTGCCGGAGGACGCGCGCGTCGGCTTCTACGGCGTCGACGTCTACAGCCTGTGGGAGTCCATGCACGCGCTGGTCGGCTGGCTGGCCGAGCACGAGCCCCAGCACGTCGACCAGGCCAAGCAGGCGCTGGCCTGCTTCGAGCCCTTCGGCGAGGACGGTGCCGAGTACGCCTTCGCCAGCCGGTTCACCCCCTCCTCCTGCGAGCAGGCCGCGGTCGACCTCCTGCGGTCGCTGTGCGAGGAGCGCGGCCGTGCGGAGTCCGGGGCCGACGCAGAGGCGCGGTTCTCCGCCGAGCAGAACGCCGCGGTGGTGGTCGATGCCGAGCGCTACTACCGGGCCATGATCCGCGGGTCGGCCGAGTCGTGGAACGTCCGCGACGTGCACATGGTCGACACCCTCGACCGGCTCCTCGCGCACACCGGCCGCAAGGTGGTCGTGTGGGAGCACAACACCCACATCGGGGACGCCCGGGCGACCGACATGGCCGCCGCCGGGATGACGAACGTCGGTCAGCTCCTGCGCGAGCGGCACGGCGCCGACGACGTCGTCCTCGTCGGCTTCGGCGGGTACCGCGGCGGGGTGATCGCCGGCCGGGAGTGGGGCGCGCAGATGGAGCGGATGGCGGTCCCGCCGGCGCGGTCGGGCAGCCTCGAGGCGCGGTTGCACGACGCCCTGGGCGAGGACGCGCAGTTCGTCTTCCCGCGCGGCGACCAGCCCGAGTGGCTGCGCCGGCGGCTGGACCACCGCGCCATCGGCGTCGTGTACCGGTCCTCGCGGGAGAAGTGGGGGAACTACGTGGCCACCGTGCTGGGCGAGCGCTACGACGCCTTCCTCTACCTCGACGACACCACGCCGCTGCAGCCGTTGCACCTGGAGCGGGCCGAGGAGCACGTGCCCGTCGCGGCGTTCGACGCATGACCGGGGCGGGGCACGCCGCGGGCCGCCTCGGCAGCCGGCCGGTCGTGGCACCCACGGGGGAGCCGTGGCCGCCCGGGGTGCACGCGCTCGACCTGGGAGGCGGCGCGGAGGTGTTGCTGGCCGTCCCGGCGGGCGAGCCGGCACCGCGCCCGCTGCTGGTCTTCTTCCACGGCGCCGGAGGCGAGCCCGCGCAGAGCCTGGCGGCGGTCGGTGCCGCTGCCGGCGCGCGCGGGGTGCTGGTGCTGGCGCCGCGGTCCGGCGCCCCCACCTGGGACCTCGTCGCCGGCCGGCTCGGCCGGGACGTCGCGGTGCTGGACGCGGCGCTGGCGCAGGTGACCGACCGGGTGCCGGTCACCCGGTGCGCGGTGGGCGGGTTCTCCGACGGCGCCTCCTACGCGCTGTCGATCGGGCCGGCCAACGGGGACCTGTTCGACGCGGTCTTCGCGTTCTCGCCGGGCTTCGCGCACCCGCCGGCGCGCGTCGGCCGACCACGGCTGTGGATCACCCACGGCACGGAGGACCGGGTGCTGCCGGTCGCGCGGTGCGGCCGGCGCCTGGCGGCCGGCTTCCGCGACGCGGGCGAGGACCTCACCTACGTGGAGTTCGACGGCGGGCACGTGGTCCGGCCCGAGGGCGTGGCCGCGGCGCTGGAGTGGTGGCTGGGCCGGGTCTGACCCCCGCCGCTCACATCGAGCGGGTCTCGCCGGCGCGGTCGGCGAACGCGTCGACGGTCCGCCCCTCGAGGGCAGCGGTGACCTGCTCGCGGTGCAGCTCGACGGTCGCGGTGTCCGTCGGGCTCCAGTCCGGCGAGAGCTCCTCGGCGACCAGGTCGGCGGCCCGGGCGACCTCCGCCCGCTGCTCGTCGTCCCGGCAGGCGACGGCCACGTCGCGGAGCATCCGCAGCAGGGCGGTGATCAGCGTGGGCTCGTTCCCGCCGAAGCGCGCCACCTGACCGCAGGCGAGATCGAGGTAGTACCGCAGGTCCCGGTCGGGGACGATCGCCCGGCCGGTGCCGTCCTCGTCCTCGTGCAGCGTGGGCCCGAGGTGCCGGCCGGTGAGCCGGACCAGCAGATCGCCCATGTGGCCGATCGCCGTCGCGGCGGTGACCGGGTCGTTCACGCTCGGGGACATGGCCTTCACGGCGATGTCCTCCAGCTGGCGGAACCCGAAGCCGGCGTCCTGGTCGATGGTCCGCTCGTTGTTGAGCACCACGGCGGCCCGGACGGCGTCGTCGAGCTCCTCGGACGCGCCCCACACCGTGCCCAGGGGCGTGCCCATCGTGACCTGGTCGCCCGGCCGGACCTCGACGCGGACGACGGTGTCGTGCGCCCGGGCGGCATCGACCAGCGTCCCGGTGTCCACCACCTCCACGAAGCCGCTGCCGGCCGCGGGAACCAGCCGTCCCTCGGCCGTCTCCAGGTCGATCTCGTCGGGCGACCGCTGCCCGTGGTCGGCGTACGGGCCGTAGAACGTCTCGATCGCCCGCCGGGCGTCGTTGTGGACGCGCGTCATCATCGTGTCGACGCGGAGCATGCGGACCATGTGGCTGATGAAGGCCAGCAGGGCACCGACGCAGGCGATCCCGAGCAGCGCGGCGGCCAGGCAGACGAGCGTGGGCACCGGCTGGTCCTGGTTGATCCCGCGCAGCCCGGTGACGGCGAGGACGAACGTCGCGGTGAGCACCGACAGGACCCGCTTGGTGACCGGGTCGCGGGTGAAGTCGCGCAGCAGTCGGGGGGAGAACTGCTGCGAGGCCAGCTGCAGCGCCACGATCGTGATGCTGAAGGTCAGGGTGGTGATGGTGACCGCGGCGGTGGCCACCAGTTGGAGCAGCGTGCCGGCGGCGCTGGTGTCGGCCGGCCACAGCGCCGCGAGGACGCCGCCGCGGGGCTCCACCATGCCCAGGGCCCAGCCCGCGGCGGCCGCGGTGACCCCGGCGATCGCCGGCCACAGCCACAGGGGTGTCTGCGAGCGGGCTGCACTTGCCTGACCTCGTCGTCCTGACACGAGGAGCGGCTACCCTCCCCGCCCCGAACATGCACCGGGCGGGGGAGGGATCACCCGGCCGGTGTACCGGTCAGGCGGAGTCCCGCTGGGTCATGTCCTCGCCGGCCGGGTCGACGTCCTTCGGCCCGCCCGTCTTGGACACCTCCCACCGGGGACCCAGCTGTTCCAGCGCGAGCCGGCCGTAGACCTGCTGCTGGGTGGCGACCCGCTCGGACCGGCCGCGGCCGAGGAAGCTGACCATCCAGTGCAGGACGGTGGTCACGCGGCTCTTGAAGCCCACGATGTACATCAGGTGGACGACCAGCCACAGCACCCAGGCGAAGAAGCCCTCGAACTTGAGCTTCCCGACGTCGGCCACCGCGGAGAACCGGCTGATGGTCGCCATCGAACCCTTGTCCTTGTACCGGAACGGCTGCTGCGGGGCCTTGCCGGTAGCGCGCCGCCTGATCGCCTCCGCGGCGTACCGCCCACCCTGGATCGCCACCTGCGCGACCCCGGGGAGCTTGCCCAGCGCCATCATGTCGCCGACGACGTGGATCTCGGGGTGGCCGGGCAGCGTGAGGTCGGGCTGGACGGAGATGCGGCCGGCGCGGTCGACCTCGGCCCCGGTCTGCTCGCCGAGCATGCGGCCCAGCTCGCTGGCCTGCACGCCGGCGGCCCATATCTTGGTGGCCGCCTGGATGCGGCGGACCTGGCCGTCGGTGTCCTTGACCTCGAGGCCGTCGGCGTCGACGTCGGTGACCATCGCGCCGAGCTGCACGTCGACGCCGATCTCGTTCAGCTGCCGGCGGGCGCGCTCGCCCAGCTTCTTGCCGAAGGACGGCAGCACGGCGGGCGCGGCGTCGAGCAGGATGATCCGGGCGCTGGTGGGGTCGATGTTCCGGAAGTCGCGGCGCAGGGTGCGGCGGGCCAGCTCGGCGATCTGCCCGGCCATCTCGACGCCGGTGGGGCCGGCGCCGACGACGACGAAGGTGAGGAGCCGGTCGACCTCGGCCGGGTCCTTGGCGATCTCGGCCAGCTCGAAGGCGCCGAAGATCCGGCCGCGGAGCTCCAGGGCGTCGTCGATGCTCTTCATGCCGGGCGCGAACTCGGCGAAGTGGTCGTTGCCGAAGTACGACTGCCCTGCGCCCGCCGCGACGATCAGCTCGTCGTACGGGTGCACCAGCTTCCGGCCGAGGATCTCCGAGGTCACCGTACGGGCGGCCACGTCGATCTCGGTCACCTCGCCGAGGACGACCTGGGCGTTCTCCTGGCGGCGCAGGATCTCCCGGGTCGCGGGCGCGATCTCGCCCTCGGAGAGGATGCCGGTGGCCACCTGGTAGAGCAGCGGCTGGAAGAGGTGCTGGGCGGTCTTGCCGATCAGCGTGACGTCGACCGGTGCCTTCTTCAGCGCCTGTGCGGCGAAGAGCCCGCCGAAGCCGGAGCCGATGATGACGACGCGCGGCCGGCCGCCGGGGGAGTCGATCGGGGCCTGCGCCTGCGCTGGTGATGTCGTCATGATGTTTCATCCTTCCACCTCGGCCCACGCCGGTCGTGGACACCCCGGGAGATGCGTGTCACGCCGCGGGCCCCTCGGTCGGCTCGCGGGCCGGACGCGGGGCCGGTAGACCATCCGGGTGCCACGATCGGTGTCGCTCCTTCTCGTTCCCGGTCTCGGGCTGGATGAACGTTCCGCCCGCAGGTTGCGGGCAGAAGTTCCTGTCGACGTCGTCGTCCTGCCGGGCATGGGCCGCGCCGAGCGCGTGCCGTCGGTCGACGACCTGGCGCGGCACCTGGTGGCGGCGCTGCCGGCGGGGCCCGTGGTCCTGGTCGGGCACTCGCAGAGCTGCCAGGTGGTGGCCGCGGCCGCGGGCGATCCCCGGGTCGCGGGGGTCGTGCTGTGCGGGCCGACCACCGATCCGCGGATGCGCCGGTTCCGGGTGCTGGCCGCCCGCTGGGTGCGCACGGCCCTCGCCGAGCCCTGGTGGCAGGTGCCGCTCATCGTCCGGCAGTGGTTGCACACCGGACCGCGCGCGATGGGGGCCCTGTGGCGGGTGGCCGCGCCCGACGGCATCGAGGGGCGCCTGGCCCGGGTCGCGGCGCCGGTCGTCGTCGTGCGCGGCGATCGGGACGCGCTCTGCCCCGGGGACTGGGCGGCGCGGGTGGCGTCGGCCGCGCCGCGGGGCCGGCTGGTCGAGCTGCCGGGTGCGGCGCACATGACGGTGCAGACGCACCCGGCCCAGCTCGCCGCCCTGCTCCGCTCGTTCTGACCATCCCGCCTCGTCCGCGCCGTGCGGCAGCCGGATGCGCCGGACACCGCTGCCGCACCGCGTGGTCGCCCCGCCACGAGCGGAGCGAGGTGTGGGAGTGACGTGCTGGAACGGCCACCCTTCAGGGACCCGCCACGAGCGGAGCGGATGGTGGGCGGTGACGCGCTGGAACGGCCCCGTCCAGAGGCTCACCGCGAGCCTGCGAGCGGTGAGGAGGACGGGGTCCTTTTACTGGCCGTCGGTGCGGCCCCGCACCTCGGCGTAGCGCTCGCGGACGTGCGTGGCTGCCGGCGCGTCGAACTCCTGCAGCCCCGGTTGTGCCCACTCCGGCGGGGCGTCGGCGCCGGAGAGCGCCCAGGCGGCCTGTCGCGCGGCACCGTCGGCGACGTACTCGCCGGGGGCCGGTACGAGGACGGGGCGGCCGAAGATGCCCGGGGCCAGCTGCTGCACGGCGGGTGAGCGGGCGGCGCCGCCGATCAGCAGCACCCGCTCGACCTCCACCCCTTGGGCGACGACCGCCTCGATGCCGTCGGCCAGGCCGCACAGCAGGCCCTCGATCGTCGCGCGGGCCCAGTGCGCCGGTGTGGAGGTGCGCAGGGTGAGGCCGTGCACCGAGCCGGTGGCGTCGGGCAGGTTCGGCGTCCGCTCGCCCTCCAGGTACGGCACGAGCACGAGCCCGTCGGCGCCCGAGGGAGCCGAGAGCGCCAGCTCCGACAGGGTGGCGTGGTCGACGCCGAGCAGCGCGGCGGCGGCGTCGAGCACGCGGGCGGCGTTGAGCGTCGCCACCAGCGGGAGGTGGTTGCCGGTGGCGTCGGCAAATCCGGCCACGGTGCCGGTCACGTCGGCGACGGCCGTGGGGGTGACGGCCGAGACGACGCCGGAGGTGCCGATCGAGACGACGACGTCGCCCGGTCGCGCGGCCAGGCCCAGCGCGGCCGCGGCGTTGTCGCCCGTGCCGGGGCCCAGGACGCCGGAGCCGCCGGAGCCGCCGGCGAGGCTGCCCACCCGCTCGGCCGGCCCGGCCACGCGCGGAACCGCCGGGCGCCGCCCGCGCATGGCGCGCTCGAGCAGGTCGAGGCGGTACTCGCCGGTGCGGGCCGACCAGTACGCGGTGCCGCTGGCGTCGCCGCGGTCGGTGACCAGGGTGCCGAGGTCGCGGTCGGCCGAGAGCCGCCAGGTCAGCCAGTCGTGGGGGAGGCAGACGGCGGCGGTGCGGTCGGCGTTGCCGGGTTCGGCGTCGGCCAGCCAGCGCAGCTTCGTCGCGGTGAACGACGCGACCGGCACCAGCCCCACGGCATCGGCCCACGCCTGGCGGCCGGCCTGCTCGTCGCCGTCGCCGAGCTCGCGGATCAGCTCCGCCGCCGCCGGGGCCGACCGCACGTCGTTCCACAGCAGCGCGTCGCGGACCACCTCGCCCCGTTCGTCGAGGCAGACCATGCCGTGCTGCTGCCCGCCGACGGCGAGCGCGGCGACGTCGTCGAGGCCGCCCGCCTCCGCGGCCGCGGCCCGGAACGCCTCCTCCCAGGCACGGGGATCCACCTCGGTGCCGGGCGGGTGCGGCGCCCGCCCCGACCGGACCAGCTCGCCGGAGTCGGAGTCCCGGACGACGACCTTGCACGCCTGCGTCGAGGTGTCGACGCCCGCCACGAGCGTCATCGGACGTGCTCCCGTCCCGGGGCAGCGGGGAGGGGCAGGGGAGCGGGTGGCGGAGCGCACACGGCGGTCATGGGAAGGGGACCTTAGGCCGCCTCCGCCCGTCGCGCCCGGCGGAGGGTCCTGCCCCGGGCGCCCGGCGCGGCGGCGGTCCGTCTTGACCGCCCGACCGGCGGCCCCTAATTTGTTTGCTCAACCGACGAATGTCGGCGGCGACCCCGAGGAGGTGGACGTGGGCGAGGTTCCACCGCTGTACGACGGGTCCTCCGAACGGCGCGCTCCGGCCGACCAGGCGACGGTGCGCCGCACCAACCTGGGGCTGGTCCTGCGGCACCTCCGCGACCACGGCCCGCGCTCCCGCGCCCGCATCGCCCAGGAGACCGGCCTGAACAAGGCCACGGTGTCCAGCCTGGTGGCCGAGCTCGCCGACCGTCGCCTGGTCACCACCGGGGAGGTCGACCGCGCCGGTTCGGTGGGGCGCCCGGGGCTCACCGTGCACCTGGACGGCGCCTGCGTGTGCGGCATCGGCGTCGAGCTGAACGTCGACTACGCCGCCGCGCTCGTGCTCGACCTGCGGGGCGAGGTGCTCTTCGAGCAGCGGCTCGCGCTCGACCTCCCCGCGCTCGGCGCCGAACGCACCCTGGACGCGGTCGCCGGCCTGGTCTCCGACGCGGTCGCCGCGGCCGCGGCGACCGGGGCCAGCCCGGCCGGCCTGACCGTGGCGGTCGCCGGCCTGGTCCGCAGCCTCGACGGCGTCGTGACGCTGGCGCCGAACATCGGCTGGCGCGACGTCGCCGTCCTCGACGGGCTGCGCGCCCGCCTGGGCACCGACTTCCCGATCCGCGTCGAGAACGACGCCAACCTCTCGGCCATCGCCGAGTGGGCCATGGGCTCCGAGGCGCGGACCTCCGACCTGGTCTACCTGACCGGTGAGGTGGGTGTCGGCGGTGGCGTGATCGTCGGCGGCCGGCTGCTGCGCGGAGCCGGTGGGCTCTCCGGCGAGGTCGGGCACACCTCGCTCGGCGATCCGGACGCCGTCTGCGGCTGCGGGCGGCGCGGCTGCTGGGAGACCGTCGTCGGCCTGGCCGCCCTGCTGCGCGCGGCCGCCGATCCCGGTGACCCGGTGGCCGATCCGGGCCGTGACCTGGAGGCGCGGCTGGCGGAGGTCGCTGCCCGCGCCGAGGCCGGTGACGCCCGCACGCTCGCCGCGCTCCGGCAGGTCGGCACCTCCCTCGGGACCGGCGCCGCCGTGCTCATCAACCTCTTCAACCCCCGGGTGGTCATCCTCGGCGGGTACTTCGCGGTGCTGGGGGAGTACCTCATGGAGCCGCTGCTCACCGAGCTGGAGGCCCGTGTGCTCGGGCCCGGCGTCGCCGGTGCGCGCGTCGTCCTCTCCACCCTGGGGTTCACCGCGGCCGTCCGCGGGGGCGCGCACGTCGCCCTGGAGTCCGTCCTCGAGGACCCGACGCTGGTGCCGGTGCCCTCGCTCACGCCGACAGGCGCCGGGGCCCGATGACCGCCACCGGCCCCTCTTCCGCGGCCCACCCCACCACCGGCGACCAGCCGACCCCCTCGTCCGCCCCGGGCCGCGCGATCCAGCGTGTGCCGGAGGCCCTCGCGCGCAGTGCAGCCAACCGATCGACCCGGATGGAGATCCCCGCATGACCGACTACACCCCGACCAAGGACGACAAGTTCAGCTTCGGTCTCTGGACCGTGGGCTGGCAGGGCGTCGACGTCTTCGGCGGCGCCGTCCGGCCCCCGCTGGACCCGGTGGAGTCGGTGCACCGGCTCGCCGAGCTCGGTGCCGCCGCCGTCACCTTCCACGACGACGACCTGGTGCCCGACGACGCCACCCGCGACGCCACTCTCGAGCGGTTCAAGAAGGCGCTGGCCGAGACCGGCATGGGCGTGGAGATGGCGACCACCAACCTGTTCGGCGCCCCGGTGTTCAAGGACGGCGGCTTCACCGCCAACGACCGCGCCGTCCGCCGGTACGCCCTCGCCAAGGTGCTGCGCAACATCGACCTGGCCGCCGAGCTGGGCGCGAAGACCTACGTGCTGTGGGGCGGACGTGAGGGTGCGGAGTCCGGTGGCACCAAGGACGTCGCCGCCGCGCTGGACCGGTACAAGGAGGGCCTGGACCTGCTCTGCTCCTACGTGCGGGAGAAGGGCTACGACATCCGGTTCGCCCTGGAGCCCAAGCCGAACGAGCCGCGCGGCGACATCCTGCTGCCGACCATCGGCCACGCGATCGCCTTCATCAACGAGCTCGAGGAGCCGACCCGCGTCGGGCTGAACCCCGAGGTCGGGCACGAGGAGATGGCCGGGCTCAACTTCGCCATGGGCATCGGCCAGGCGCTGTGGCACGACAAGCTCTTCCACGTCGACCTCAACGGCCAGCACGGCCCGCGCTTCGACCAGGACCTGCGCTTCGGCGCGGGCAACCTGCGCGGGGCGTTCTGGACCGTCGACACGCTGCTCGGCTCCGGGTCGGGGAAGGCCTACGACGGCTACCTGCACTTCGACTACAAGCCGCCGCGGACCGAGGACATCGACGGTGTCTGGGAGACCGCCCGCGCCTGCATGCGCAACTACCTGATCCTCAAGGAGAAGGCGCAGGCGTTCCGGGCCGATCCCGAGGTCGCCGAGGCGCTGGAGGCCGCGCGCGTGGCCGAGCTCGCCGTGCCGACCCTGGCCGAGGGCGAGAGCCTCGACGCCCTGCGCAACGAGGCCCACGACCCGGAGACCCTGGGTGCCCGCGGGCTGCAGTTCGAGCGGCTCGACCAGCTGGCGATGGAGCACCTGCTCGGCGTCCGCTGAGCAGACCGGCCCGGCGGCGGGCGGGCACCCCGGGACCTCCCCGGGTGCC
Source organism: Blastococcus sp. SYSU DS0616 (assembly GCF_054051015.1). Lineage (NCBI taxonomy): Bacteria > Bacillati > Actinomycetota > Actinomycetes > Geodermatophilales > Geodermatophilaceae > Blastococcus > Blastococcus sp. SYSU DS0616. Next base: position 265,603 of record NZ_JBJHAJ010000001.1, on the reverse strand, counting down.
CGCCCGTCCCGCGTTCAGGGGCGGGTGGTCCGCCGGCACCAGTCGGCGACGGTGGCGAGGAGCTCCGCGTCGACGGGGGACCGCAGCTCCTTCCGGTAGGCGCTCATCGACGCCGGCCCGGCCTGCCGCCGCAGCGTGTGGGTGAGGTCGGGGACCAGGTGCGTCTCCACCGGCCCGCCCACGGTGGCCGCGACCACCGCCAGGTCCTCCGGCCGCACCTGCAGGTCCTTGGCGCCGGTGACCGCCAGGACCGGGACCGTGATCCGGGCGAGGTCCTCCCGTGGGTCATGTGCCAGGAACTCCCGGGTCCACCGGGCGTTGACCCGGGCGCCGCCGATGCGGGCGACGTCGGTGGTGGTGGCCTTGACCCGTGCGTGGTTGGCCGCGACCTTCGCCTCCAGGTCGGTGCGCAGGAGGCGGAGCAGGAACCGCACCGGCGCCGGGAGGGTCGGCGCGATCTGCCGCGCCTGCCACCGCAAGAGCTCCTCGCCGCGGGTGGCGCTCATGGCGAGCAGCACCAGCCCGGCCACGGGCGCGCCGCGGGCGGCGAGCGAGGCCGCGAGGATCGCGCCCTCGCTGTGCCCGGCGAGCAGCACCCGCTCCGGGTCGACCTCCGGCCGGGCGCGCAGGACGTCGAGCGCGGCGGCCAGGTCCTCGACGTTGTCGTGCAGACCGGCGGCCCGCCAGTCGCCGGGGCTGCCGCCGACCCCGCGCTTGTCGTAGCGCAGCGACGCGATGCCCGCCCCGGCCAGGGCGTGCGCCAGCTGGCGGGTGACGTCGAAGCGGGCGCGGCGGTGGTTCGAGTCGCGGTCGAGCGGGCCGGAGCCGGACGCCAGCAGGACGGCGGGCGCGGGCGGTGCTGACTCGGGGAGCGAGAGGGTGCCGGCGAGCGGGGTGGCGCCGGGGATCTGGACCGGGACGTCGCGCACGTCAGGCGACCGGGTGCAGCGCGGCGGCCACGGCCGGGGCGTCGTCGGTGCCGACGAGCAGGGTGTCGTACCCCTGGCCCGTCAGGCGGACGCGGACCGCCGGCTGCCCCCGGCGCACGCAGACCAGCGTGCGCTCGCCGGGGCGCCGCCAGGTGCCGATCTTCCGGGCACCGGGGAGGGCCAGGCCGGGGGCGCGCAGGCCGCGCGTGGCCGGCAGGGCGTCGGCCACCACCTCGGCCGAGCGGACCGCCGAGCGCGGCACTTCCACGTCCCGTAGCAGGCCGGCGATCTTCTCGCCGAGGGTGAGGCGCACCGCGACGGTGGAAGGTGTCAGTTGCAGCGTGGCCATGGCGGACACTATTCTCACGCGTGAGACTGTTGTCAAGGATGAGAACGGTGAGCGCGTGAACTCGGTGGACCTGCTGCTGCACCCCGTCCGGCTGCGCGTGGTGCAGGCCTTCCTCGGCGGCCGCACGCTCACCACGGGAGAGGTGCGCTCCGCGCTGCCCGACGTGCCGGTCGCGTCGCTCTACCGGCACGTCGGCGTCCTCGCCGACGCCGGGGTGCTCGAGGTGGTGGGGGAGCGGAGGGTCCGCGGCGCCGCGGAGCGCAGCTACCGCCTGGTGTCGTCGGCGGCGGAGGTATCGGCCGACGACCTCGCCACCATGACGGGCGAGGACCACCGGCGGGCGTTCACCACGTTCGTCGCCTCGCTGCTGGCGGACTTCGACCGCTACCTCGACCGCGGGGAGCCCGACCTGGTGCGCGACGGGGTCGGTTACCGCCAGGTCGGCCTCTGGCTCACCGACGCCGAGTTCGACGAGCTGCTCACCGAACTCCGCGGGGTGCTGCAGGCACGGCTGGCCAACCGGCCCGGCGACGAGCGCCGGCGCCGGCTGGTCGGCCTGGTGAACCTGCCCGGGGAGGAGCCTCCCGGGGAGGTCAGTCGCTGAGGCGGCGGCGGGCCTTCGCGGCCCGCTTGTTGGCCTTGTCGAGCGTCTTCGCGGCCTTGCGCACCCGCCGCGGCTCGCGCTCGAGGGTGCCGCGCACCAGCATGCCGATGCCGATGCCGAGCAGCCAGCTGTCCTTGGCGATCGCCAGCCCCTGCTCGGTGGGGGCGAGGCTGCCCTCCTTCCGCATGCCCGGCGTCTTCAGGTAGAGCCCGAGCAGCCCGCCGGAGAAGGCGGTGAGCGCAGCGCCGGCAACGGCGGTGGGCACGAACGGCGTGAGCAGCGCCGCACCGACGGCGATCTCGGCGGTGGACAGCGCCTTCGCGAACTGCTGCGGCTCCATCCGCGCGAGGAACGGGTACGTGCCGCTGGCGAAGCCGTGCATGCCGGCCGCCGCCTGCTCGTCGGCACCGCGCTTGCCGAGGCCGCTGTTGAGGATGAAGGCGCCGGCGGAGAGCCGGGGTGGGATCTCGGACAGGGTGATGGGCAGACCCACGGGAGCACACCTTTCTGGTCGGTGGAGCTGGTCCAGTGCTCAACCAGCATGACCCGACCAGTGCCCCAGCACACGTCGGGCAACCCCGTGCCCGACGTGTGCGTGTGGCGGCCTCGCGCCACCGGCGGTGCGGGCGCGGCGTGTCACTATGACGGCGTGGCGTCCACCTCTGCGTCTGCCGGCGTGCTGTTGCGTCACGTGCGGACCGGCCGCGCCCGGAGCCGGGCGGACCTGGTCGCGCTGACGGGCGCCTCCCGCAACACCGTGAGCGCACGGGTCGATCAGCTCATCGCCGCGAACCTGCTGGCGGAGGGCGGGCGTGGCTGGAGCACCGGCGGCCGCCCGCCGACGCTGCTGCGCTTCAACAGCGGCGCCGGCTGCGTGATCGCCGTCGACCTCGGGGTGACCAGCGTCGACGTCGCCGTCACCGACCTGTCCGCCCAGATCCTCGCGACCGTCGGCCACCCCATCGACATCGCCGACGGCCCCGGGCCGGTGCTGGCGGAGGTCGACCGGCTGGCCCAGCAGGTGCTCGCCGAGGCGGGGCTGACGGCGGGCGACGTCTGCGCGGTGGGCGTGGGCGTGCCCGGCCCGGTGGAGTTCTCGACCGGCCGACCCTCGCATCCGCCGATCATGCCGGGCTGGCACGACTACCCGATCCCCAGCGCGTTCGGCCGGTACGAGTGCCCGGTCTACGTCGACAACGACGTGAACGTCATGGCGCTGGGGGAGATCGGCGTCGCCGGCTCGGTGCAGGACGTGCTGGTCGTCAAGGTGGGGACGGGCATCGGCTGCGGCGTGATCGTCGACGGTCGGGTGTACCGGGGGGCGCAGGGCAGCGCCGGCGACATCGGGCACATCCACGTCGCCCAGCCCGACGGCCGCACCGTCGTGTGCCGGTGCGGGCAGGAGAACTGCCTGGAGGCGATCGCCGGCGGCGGCGCGCTGTTGCGGGACGCCGTCGCCGCGGGGTTGCCGGTGGAGACCGTCCGCGAGGTCGTGCGGCTCGCCGCCCAGGGGGACGGCGTGGCGCTGGAGCTGGTCCGCGGCGCGGGGCGCACGATCGGCACGGTGCTCGCCGCGCTGGTCAACTTCTTCAACCCGCACCGCATCGTCATGACCGGGGGTGTGGCGCAGGCCGGCGTCCCGCTGCTCGCGGGCATCCGGGAGGCCGTCTACCGCCGCTCGATGCCGCTGGCCGCCCGCGCCCTGGAGATCACCGTGAGCGAGGCTCCCGAGCGCTCCGGCCGCGTCGGTGCCGCGCTCATGGCGATCGAGGAGTTCCTGGACGAGGACTCGGTCCAGGCCCTGGCGCGCTGACCGGCGCCCTCAGGACTGCAGGGCCAGCACGAGGCAGAAGGCCGCCAGGACCAGGCACACCGGGGTCATCACGGCGCGCTCCGCCCGGCTGTGCGACGCGGCGTTCACCGCCACGCCGAGTCCGAAGTAGGCCGTCAGCACCCAGATCCCGGCGTTCACGCCCCCCGCGGCGCCCGGCACGGTGAGCTGCGTGGCGGACGCCCGGATGGTGAGCGCGAAGAGCGCGTACAGCGCGATCGACAGCGCGCTGCCGATGCGCAGCCGGCGGGGGAGCACGCGGTGGCGCCCGCCCCAGGCGAGGTGGCCGAGCGGGGCGCCGGCGACGAGCGCCGCCTGGAAGACGGCCAGGCCGGCCAGCAGGGCGACGGCGACGGCGGCCGGCACGACGATCACGCGCCGCACGGTAGCGGTCCGGCTCGCGCGGAAGGCGAGGAGAGCGCCCGGGCCGGCGTCGAGGTCTCGGTTCGGTAACCGGCGCCCGGAACCTTGACCCCCTGTGACGCGGCACATATGTTGCTCGCTCAGCGGACTAATGGTCAATGGTGAGCAGAAGTACCGGAGGTGGGCGCAGTGGCCGGTGCACCGGTGGGGCACGACGGCGCGGGAGGTGCGCCGCTCCTGGCGATGCACGGCATCGTCAAGACGTTTCCGGGGGTGCGCGCGCTCGACGGCGTCGATCTCGATGTGCGGGCCGGGGAGGTGCACTGCCTGCTCGGGCAGAACGGCGCCGGGAAGTCGACCCTGATCAAGGTGCTCGCGGGCGCGCACCAGCCCGACGGCGGGCGGATCGAGTGGCGCGGCGAGCAGGTCTCCCTGACCAACCCGCAGGTGGCGATGAAGCACGGCATCGCCACCATCTACCAGGAGCTCGACCTGGTGGCCGGCCTCACCGTGGCCGACAACATCTTCCTGGGCCGCGAGCGGTCGCGGTTCGGCCTCGCCCGGCCGGCGCCGGCGAACGAGGCCGCCGGCAAGCTGCTGGCCCGGCTCGGCCACCCGGAGATCCGGCCCACCGCGGAGGTCGGCTCGCTGCCCGCCGCCGCGCAGCAGATGGTCAGCATCGCCCGGGCGCTCTCCCAGGACGCGCAGCTGATCGTCATGGACGAGCCGTCGGCCGTCCTGGACAACGAAGAGGTCCAGCACCTGTTCGAGGTGATCCGGGACCTGACCCGCGACGGCGTCGCGGTCGTCTACATCTCCCACCGCCTCGAGGAGATCCGCGAGGTGGGCGACCGGATCACCGTGCTCAAGGACGGGCGCACCGTGGCCACCGGGCTGCCGGTGCGGGACACCACGACCCGCCAGGTGATCGAGCTGATGACCGGCCGCGACATCGAGTACGTCTTCCCCGAGCGCCGGGCCGTCCCCGCCGCGGAGCCGCTGCTCTCGGTGCGCGACCTGAGCCTGCGCGGCACGTTCCGGGGGGTGTCCTTCGACGTCCGCCCGGGCGAGGTGGTCGGCCTCGCCGGGCTGGTGGGCTCGGGGCGCTCGGAGATCCTCGAGACCGTCTACGGCGCGCGCCGGGCGACCGGCGGCACCGTCTCGGTGGCGGGCCAGCGGCTGCGCCCGGGCCGGGTCTCCGCCGCGGTGGCCGCCGGCGTCGGGCTTGCCCCCGAGGAGCGCAAGAGCCAGGCGCTGCTCCTCGGCGACGCCGTCTACCGCAACATGAGCATCGCCAGCCTGGCCCGGTTCGCCCGCGGCGGGTTCCTCTCCGGCAGCAACGAGAAGGACGCCGCGCGCGAGCAGGCGCAGGCCCTCGACGTCCGCCCGGGCGACGTCAGCCGGGAGGTGCGGACGCTGTCGGGCGGCAACCAGCAGAAGGTCGTCCTCGCCCGCTGGCTGCTGCGCGACTGCCGGGTCCTGCTCCTCGACGAGCCCACCCGCGGCGTCGACGTCGGCGCCCGCTCGGAGATCTACGCGCTGATCCGCGAGCTGGCCGACCGCGGGGTCGCCGTCGTCGTGGTCTCCAGCGAGATCCCCGAGGTGCTGGGCCTGGCCGACCGGGTGCTGGTGATCTCCGACGGATCGGTCGTCGCCGAGCGGCCGGCCGACGCGCTCGACGAGCACGCCGTGCTCGACCTCGTCATGGAGGGATCGGTAGGCCCGCGCCAGCGCGGCGACCGGCAGCAGCCCACCGCACAGCAGCACGAAGGGGACGTGGCATGACCGGCAGCACCGCGACGACCGGGGGAGCGGGCGCGCCCGCGACGCCGAAGGGCCGCGCGCCCGAGGGGAACGGCGGCAGGCGCGCCGGTTTCATGGCCGGGTCGGCGGGGCCGCTGGTCGGCCTCGTCGTCGCGCTGGCCCTGCTCTGCATCGTCGGCGCGGTCACCGCGCCGGAACGCTTCGTCGACATCAACAACGTGCTGACCATCCTGCGGCTGGCCGCGGTCGTCGGCGTGGTCAGCATCGGCATGACGTTCGTGATCATCGGCGGTGGCATCGACCTCTCGGTGGGCGCGCTGGTCGCGCTGTCGTCGGTGTGGGCGACCACGCTGGCCACCCAGGCCATGGCCGAGGACTTCCACTGGATCGTCATGGTGTTCACGGCGATCGCGGTCGGCGCCGGCGCGGGGCTGGTCAACGGGATCGTCATCGCCTACGGCCGGCTGGTGGCCTTCATCGCCACCCTCGCCATGCTGGTCTCGGCCCGCGGCCTGGCCGAGATCATCGCCAACCGCCGCACCCAGATCGTGCAGAACGAGGGCTTCCTCGACTTCTTCACCGGCGACGTCCTCGGCATCCCGATGCTGGTGATCATCTGGGCGCTCGTCTCGGTCGCCGGCTGGGTCCTGCTCAACCGCACGACCTTCGGCCGGCACACCTTCGCCGTCGGCGGCAACGCCGAGGCTGCCCGGCTGGCCGGCATCCGCGTGCAGTGGCACACCTTGAAGCTCTACGTGCTCTCCGGCGTCACCTGCGGCATCGGCGCGGTGATGCTCATGGCGCGGACGACGACCGGCACCTCCACCCACGGCACGCTGCTGGAACTCCAGGTGATCGCCGCCGTCGTCATCGGCGGCACCCTGCTCACCGGTGGCCGCGGCACGATCGTCGGCACCGTCCTCGGCGTGCTGATCCTCATCACGCTGGGCAACATCTTCACGCTCAACAACCTGTCCAGCTCGGTCCAGGCCGTCGCGCAGGGCGTGATCATCGTGGTCGCCGTCCTGCTGCAGACGCGGCTGGCCGAGGGGCGCCGCGGCTCCGGCTGGCTGTCCCGCCTGCGCTCCGGCCGGGGCGAGTCGTCGTCCGGCGGCGCGGTCGCGGGGGGCACCCCGGCCGGCGCGGTGTCCGGCGGCTCGAGCGTGCCCGGCGCGCCGGGCGGCGACCGGCCCGGCACCGGCTCCGCCCCCTGATCCCCATGCACTGACTTCCCCACCCCCCAGAACCTGCCGGCGACCCGCCGGACGTGGCACACCGAGGAGAGATACATGTCTGCAGCGAGGCAGCGCCCCCACCGTCGTCTGATGTCCACCGCGGTCGCCCTGGCCGGCGCCTCCGTTCTCGTCGCCGGCTGCACCAGCAACGAGCCGGAGAGCTCCGGCGGTGGTGGTGGCGGCGGCACCGGCGCCGCGGCCAGCTCCAACGACGAGACCGGCGAGACCGTCCGGATCGGCTTCTCCGCGCCCGCCGCCGACCACGGCTGGATGGCCGGCATCACGGAGGCGGCACGGGACGCGGCCGGCGAGTACGAGGACATCGACCTGCAGGTCGCCGAGGGCACCAACGACGTCAGCACGCAGATCAGCCAGGTGGAGACCTTCATCAACGAGGGTGTCGATGCCATCGTGCTGCTGCCGTTCGACGGCGCTGCCATGACGCCGGTGGCGCTGCAGGCGATGGAGGCCGGCATCCCGGTCATCAACGTCGACCGCGAGTTCAACAGCCCGTTCGCCGCCCGCGCCACCGTCCTCGGCGACAACTACGGCATGGGCGTCTCCGCCGGCACCTACATCTGCGAGCAGGTCGGCGACAACCCCGACGCCGTCGTCGCCGAGATCGCCGGCATCGACTCGCTGCCGCTGACCCAGGACCGCAGCCAGGGTTTCGCCGACGCGCTGGCCGACTGCGGCCTCGACGTCGACAACCGGGTCGCGGCGGACTTCACCGTCGAGGGCGGCGAGGAGGCCGCGGCCAACCTGCTGCAGGCGGCACCCCAGATCGACGCCCTGTGGAACCACGACGACGACCAGGGCGTCGGCGTGCTCGCCGCCATCCAGAACGCCGGCCGCGACGAGTTCGTCATGGTCGGCGGCGCCGGCTCGGCGAACGCGATGCGGGAGATCCAGTCCGGGGACTCGGTGCTGCAGGCGACCGTCATCTACCCGCACACCCAGGCCGCCGACGGCATCCGCCTGGCCCGGCTGATCGCGCAGGGCAAGTCGATGTCGGACCTGGTCTCGCCCGAGGTCCCGCGGGAGATCGTGCTCAACGCGCCGGTCGTCACGGCCGAGAACGTCGACGAGTACATCGACCGCGCGTTCGAGTCCTGATCCGACGGGGCAGCGGGGGAGCGAGCGCGTTCCCCCGCTGCTCCACCCCCGCTGGGAGAAGCAGATGACCCGTACCCTCGGCGTCGGCCTGATCGGCTACGCCTTCATGGGCGCCGCGCACACGCACGCGTGGCGCACCGCCCCCCACTTCTTCGACCTGCCGCTGCGGCCGGAGCTGACCGTGCTGGCCGGGCGGGACGCCGCCAAGGTCGCCGAGGCCGCCGGCAAGCTGGGCTGGTCGAGCACCGAGACCGACTGGCACCGCGTCGTCGAGCGCGAGGACGTCGACCTGGTCGACGTCTGCACCCCCGGGAACACCCACGCCGAGATCGCGATCGCCGCGCTCGAGGCCGGCAAGCACGTGCTCTGCGAGAAGCCGCTGGCCAACACGGTGGCCGAGGCCGAGGCGATGGCCGAGGCGGCGGCGAAGGCCGCGACCCGCGGCGTCCGGTCGATGGTGGGCTTCACCTACCGGCGGGTGCCCGCGATCGGGCTGGCCCGCAAGCTCGTGGCCGAGGGCCGGCTCGGCCAGATCCGGCACGTCCGCGCGCAGTACCTGCAGGACTGGATCGCCGACCCCGCGGCACCGATGTCGTGGCGGCTGGAGAAGGACAAGGCCGGCTCCGGCGCGCTGGGCGACATCGGGGCGCACGTCGTGGACCTGACGCAGTACATCACCGGCCAGACGCTCACCGGGGTCAGCGCGACGCTGGAGACGTTCGTGACCGAGCGCCCGCTGCCCGCGTCGGCCGGATCGTTGTCCGGCGTCGGCGGGGAGGGGACGGGGCAGGTCACCGTCGACGACGCCGCGGTCTTCCTCGGCCGGTTCGCCGGGGGAGCGCTCGGCGTGTTCGAGGCGACCCGGTTCGCCCTCGGCCGCAAGAACGGCATCCGCATCGAGATCAACGGCTCGGCCGGCAGCCTGGCCTTCGACTTCGAGGACATGAACGTCCTGCAGTTCTTCGACGGCACCGAGCCCGCGGAGACCGCCGGCTTCCGGCGGATCATCGTGACCGAGCCGGAGCACCCCTACGTCGCCGCGTGGTGGCCGGCCGGGCACGGCCTGGGCTACGAGCACGGCTTCACCCACCAGGTCGTCGACCTGGTCACCGCCATCGGGGCGGGGGAGGACCCGGCCCCCTCGTTCGCCGACGGCCTGCAGGTCCAGCGGGTGCTCGACGCCGTCGAGCGCAGCGCGGCGGACCGCTCCACCTGGACCGAGATCGAGAGGAACTCCTGATGCCCCGTCCCGTCACGCTGTTCACCGGCCAGTGGGCCGACCTCCCCTTCGAGGAGATGTGCCGGCTGGCCTCCGGCTGGGGCTACGACGGCCTGGAGATCGCCTGCTGGGGCGACCACCTCGACGTCGAGCGCGCCGCGAACGACGACTCCTACGTGGCCGAACGCCTCGACATCCTGAAGCGGCACGGCCTGCAGGTCTTCGCGATCTCCAACCACCTCAACGGCCAGGCCGTCTGCGACGACCCGATCGACGAGCGGCACCGCGGCATGGTGCACCCGCGGGTGTGGGGCGACGGCGACCCCGAGGGGGTGCGGCAGCGCGCCGCGGAGGAGATGAAGCTGACCGCCCGCGCGGCGGCCAAGCTCGGCGTCGACGTGGTCGTCGGGTTCACCGGCAGCAAGATCTGGAAGACCGTGGCGATGTTCCCGCCGGTCCCCGAGTCGATGATCGAGGACGGCTACCGCGACTTCGCCGACCGGTGGAACCCGATCCTCGACGTCTTCGACGAGGTGGGGGTGCGGTTCGCGCACGAGGTGCACCCGAGCGAGATCGCCTACGACTACTGGACGACGGTGCGCGCGCTGGAGGCGATCGGTCACCGGGAGGCGTTCGGGCTGAACTGGGACCCGTCGCACTTCGTGTGGCAGGACCTGGACCCGGTCGGCTTCCTGTGGGACTTCAAGGACCGGATCTACCACGTCGACTGCAAGGACGCGAAGAAGCAGGTGGGCAACGGCCGCAACGGCCGGATGGGCTCGCACCTGCCCTGGGCCGACCCGCGGCGCGGCTGGGACTTCGTCTCCACCGGGCACGGCGACGTCCCGTGGGAGGCGTGCTTCCGCATGCTCAACACCATCGGCTACGCCGGGCCGATCTCGGTGGAGTGGGAGGACGCCGGCATGGACCGGCTCGTGGGTGCGCCAGAGGCGCTGGAGTTCGTCCGCCGGCTGGCCTTCGACCCGCCGTCGGCCGCGTTCGACGCCGCCTTCGCCAGCGGCGGCTGAGCTCCGGCGGTCCGGCCGCCGGTGGGGTGCAGGGAACCGGGTGGGCCGGCGGGAGACGTCCCGCCGGCCCACCCGGCGGCGTTCTCCGGCGCGGCGCGGCGACGAGCGGTGCCGCGGCAGGGTCACTCCACCTGGACGGTGACCTCGATGCCTCGTTCCCGGTCGTCGCGCTGCGAGGAGTAGAAGACGTACTCGCCGGGATCCAGGGTGACGGTGAGGGTGCCGGTCAGCCCCGGCCGGATGACACCGGTGGTCGCGACCTGCTCCCCGTCGCGATCGACGGAGAGGTCGTGCTCCTGGCCGCCCTCGTTGACGACCTCGATCTCGTAGGGTCCCGCCGCCAGCTCGGTGGGCATGACGATGCCGCCGTCCTCCAGCCGCACCGTCTCGGTGAGGACGTCGGTCTCCACGCCGGTCGAGGTCGCCGACGGCGAGCCGCCACGCCCGGAGTCACCGGGCTGGGTGGGCAGCCCCGGCGCCGTCTCGGTCGGCACGGCGTCCTCCGTGGAGCCGTTCCCCCCGCAGCCGGTGAGCAGGCCCAGCCCGACGGCGAAGGCGGCCGCCGTGACCCGGCGTCGGTGGGACGGGGGACGGGGCGATCGGGGCACGGTGCCTCCTCCGGGTGCGGTGCCCCCGGCGCGGACGCCGTCGCCCGGCCCGCGCCGGATGAGCGTCGGATCCGACGTGCAGTCCAGTGCCCAGCGATGCGCGGACCAACCGTCGACCCCTCGCCCGCGGCGGCACCGGGTCGGCGCCGCCGCGGCGCGGTCAGCGACCTCGGCGGGACCGCGAGCTGAACGAGGCGGCCGAGGTCGTCCCGGCCCGCGCGGCCAGCTCGGCGCGGGTGCGGGCCGGGCCGCTCGCGCGACCGGAGCCCCCCGAACCACCGCGGCCGGAGGCCGCTGCGGGCTTGGTCGAGCCAGAGCCGGAACCCGAGCCGCCGCGACGGCGACGGCCGCCACCGGAGCCCTGCGGCTGCGGCTCCGGGGCCGGAGCCGGCTCGACGTAGGGCGCCGCCGGGCCGGCGAGCTCGGCGATCTGCTCGGCCCCGGGGCGGACCTGGCTGACGATCGGGGAGATCCCGGCCTGACGGGTCAGGGTGCGCACCTCGCCCACCATGTCGGGGGTCGTGATCGTGACGACGGTGCCGCCGGCGCCGGCCCGGGCGGTGCGGCCCGACCGGTGCAGGTAGGCCTTGTGCTCGGTCGGCGGGTCGACGTGGACGACCAGCGCGACGTCGTCGACGTGGATGCCCCGGGCGGCGATGTCGGTCGCGCACAGCACCCGGCTGGAGCCGTTGCTGAACGCCTCGAGGTTGCGCTCACGGGCGTTCTGGCTGAGGTTGCCGTGCAGGTCGACGGACGGGATGCCCGCCGCGGTGAGCTGCTTGGCCAGCTTCTTGGCCTGGTGCTTGGTCCGCGTGAACAGCACGCTGCGGCCCAGCCCCGACGCCAGCTGCCGCACGACCTCGGCCTTGTCCGCGCTCTGCACGTGGAAGACGTGGTGGGTCATCGTGCTGACCGGCGCCACCGCGGGGTCGACCGAGTGGGTCGTCGGGTTGTCGAGGTAGCGCTTGACCAGCACGTCGACGCCGTTGTCCAGCGTGGCGCTGAAGAGCATGCGCTGCCCGACCTTCGGGGTGCGGTCCATGATGCGCTTGACGCCGGGCAGGAAGCCCAGGTCGGCCATGTGGTCCGCCTCGTCGAGGATGGTCACCTCGATGGCGCCCAGGTCGCAGTGACCCTGGCCGATCAGGTCCTCGAGCCGGCCGGGGCAGGCGATGACGATGTCGACCCCGCGGGCCAGCGCCTGCACCTGTGGGTTCTGGCCGACGCCGCCGAAGATCGTCGTCGCCGACATGCCCAGCGCCCGGGCCATCGGGTCGACGACCGCGAAGACCTGGTTGGCCAGTTCACGGGTCGGCACGAGCACCAGCGCGCGCGGGCGCTTGGCCTGGCGGCGGGTGCCGGAGGCGGCGAGCCGGGCGACCAGGGGGATGGAGAAGGCGAGGGTCTTGCCCGAGCCGGTGCGGCCGCGGCCGAGGACGTCGCGCCCGGCCAGGCTGTCGGGCAGCGTGGCGACCTGGATGGGGAACGGCGCGGTGATGCCGCTGGTCTCGAGCACCTCCACCATCGGCGCGGGGACGCCGAGGGCGGCGAAGGTGGTGTCGGTGGGGAGCACGGTCGCGTCGGCCCCGACGGGGACGACGACGGGCGCGGGGGCAACGGCGGGCGCCGGGCGGTTCTGGTTCTGCTGCTCGCCGGCCGGGCGGGTGCCGCGGCCGCGGCCGCCACGACGGCGGCGGGCGCCGCCCTCGCTGGGGGCGGGGGTGTTCTGCATGGAGGTCAATGGAGTCCTTCGACGCTCGAGTGGCTGCGCGACCACCGCAGTCGAGCGAGCGCCGGCGCACCTGCGCGTGGGCAGGGCGGGCTCGCATCGTCGGCGAGACGTCGGTCAGCCGGGCGCACCAAGGTGGCGCAGCCTCAGCCCGACGTCGATTCCTGCCGCTCCGGATGAGCGAGGGCGGCGCCGGTACACACCACTCAACCAGACCCGGCCGCCGTGTGGTCCCACCGGGAGGGAGTGTCAGGTCACATCGGGTGAGGACGCGGCACCTCCCGGAGGCGCTTCCGGCTCAGTGCGCGGCGGCCGGCTGCCCCGCGGGCGTGCGGCCGAGGATCAGGTCGGCCGCCCGCTCGGCGATCATGATCGTCGGCGCGTTGGTGTTGCCGCGCACCAGCGTCGGCATGACCGAGGCGTCGACCACCCGCAGGCCCTGGATGCCGCGCACCCGCAGCTGCGGGTCGACGACGGCCATGTCGTCGGAACCGTCGTCGGTGCCCATCCGGCAGGAGGACACCGGGTGGTAGAGCGACTCGAGGGTGTCGCGCACCTTCTGCCGCAGCGCTTCCCGCCCGTGCACCGTGCCGCCGGGCGACCATTCCTCGGCCAGCACCGAGGACAGTGGGGCGACCGAGGCGATCTCGCGGGCCCGCTCGACGCCGGAGACCAGCGCGTCGAGGTCGCGCTCGTCGGTGAGGTAGCCGGCGTCGATGGCCGGGGCCCACGTCGGGTCGGCCGAGCGCAGCCGCACCGAGCCGCGCGAGTGCACCCGCACGAGCACGACGGCCGCGGTGAAGGCCTCGGCGTCGGGGTCGACCTCCGCCTGCTTCCAGAACTTCACCGGCAGGAAGTGCAGCTGCAGGTCCGGCTCGGCCACGTCGGGGCGGGACCGGGTGAACAGCCCTGCCTCGGCGAGGTTGGAGGTGAGCGGGCCGCGACCGGCCGCCTTCCACTTCGCGAGGTTGACCGGCGTCTCGGCCAGCCGCAGCGACCTCCCCGAGCGCACGGTCCAGATGACCGGCACCAGCGGGTGGTCCTGCAGGCCGGCGCCCACCCCCGGCAGGTCGTGGACGACGTCGACGCCGACCTCGCGCAGGTGATCGGCCGGGCCGATGCCGGAGAGCATCAGCAGCTGCGGGGAGTTGACCGCGCCGCCGGAGAGCACCACCTCCCGGGTGGCGCGCACGGTGTGCAGCCGGCCGCCGCAGCGGTACTCGACCCCGGTGGCCCGCCCGTTCTCGACCAGCACCCGGGTGGTCAGCGCCCCGGTGCGCACGGTCAGGTTCGGCCGGCCGGCGGCGGGGTGCAGGTAGGCGTCGGCAGCCGACCAGCGGCGGCCGCGGCGCTGCGTCACCTGGAACGGGCCGACGCCCTCCTGCGTGGCGCCGTTGAAGTCCGGGTTGCGCGGGTAGCCGCTGGCCACCGCCGACTCGACGACCGCCGTGGTCCACGGGTGCGGCGAGCGCAGGTCCTCGACCCGCAGCGGGCCGCCGACGCCGTGCCACTCGTCGGCCCCGCGGGCGTTGTCCTCCATCCGCCGGAACAGCGGCAGCACCTGTTCGTAGGACCACGACGGGTCGCCGGTCAGCTCGGCCCACTCGTCGTAGTCGGCCCGGGCGCCGCGGATGTAGATCATCGCGTTGATCGACGACGAGCCGCCGAGCAGCTTGCCGCGCGGCCAGAAGAGCCTCCGGCCGCCCAAGCCGGGCTGCTCGTCGGTCGTGTAGTTCCAGTCGTGCCGGGTGCGCCAGACCTTGTACAGCCCGGCGGGGATCTTGACCTCGAGGACGTCGTCGGGGCCGCCGGCCTCCAGCACGAGCACCCGCAGCGACGGGTCCTCGCTCAGCCGCCCGGCGACCGCGCTGCCGGCCGAGCCCGCGCCCACGACGACGACGTCGAACTCCGCTCCGTCCGCCGTGCTCACCGGTGTCGTCCGTGCAGCATGCCCATGACCCGGGCGAGCGCGTCGGCGGCGTTCGCGGGCCGGCCGAAGCTCATCAGGTTGACCGGCAGCGGCACGCGCTGGCGGGTGATGGCCTTGGCGCGGGTGAACTCCTTGAGCCCGTCCTCGCCGTGGATGCGTCCGAAACCGGAGTCGCCCACGCCGCCGAAGGGCAGGGCGGGGACCGAGGCGAAGGTGAGCACCGAGTTGATCGACGTCATGCCGCTGCGCATCCGGCGGGCGAGGTCCATCGCCTTGTCCTTGGAGGCCGAGAAGACCGCCCCGGCCAGGCCGTAGGTCGTGTCGTTGGCGCGCTGCAGGGCCTCCTCGGCGTCGCGCACCTTCGTGATGGTGAGCGTGGGGCCGAAGGTCTCCTCGCGGATCGCCGCCGAGTCCTCGGGGACGTCGAGCAGCACGGTGGGCGCCACGTAGCCCTGGGCCGGGAACGCCTCGGCGTCGGTGCCACCGGTGACCACCCGGGCGCCGGCGGACTCGGCGTCGGCGACGTGCGAGCGGACCACGTCGATCTGCCCGGGCATGGTCATCGGGCCGTAGGTCGCCCCGCCGTCGGCACCCGGTCGCAGGGTGCGCACCTGGGCGGTGACCGCGTCCACGAAGCGGTCGTAGACCGCCTCGGTTGCGTACACCCGCTCGATGCCGATGCAGGTCTGGCCCCCGTTGCTCATCGCGCCCCAGACGGCCGCGTCCGCGGCGGCGGCCACGTCGGCGTCGTCGTCGACGATCATCGCGTCCTTGCCGCCGAGCTCCATGAGCACCGGGGTGAGGGTCTCGGCGCAGGCGGCCATGACCTTCCTGCCGGTCGCCGCGGAGCCGGTGAAGGCGAGCTTGTCGACGGGCACCCGGCACAGCGCGGCGCCGGTGGACCCGAAGCCGGTGACGACCTGGAAGGCGTCGGCGCAGTCGGGGACGGCCGCCCGCCAGGCGGCGGCCAGCCAGGCGCCGACGGCCGGCGTGTACTCGGAGGGCTTGAAGACGACGGCGTTGCCGGCGGCCAGCGCGTAGGCGATCGAGCCCATCGGCGTGAACACCGGGTAGTTCCACGGGCCGATGACGCCGACGACGCCCAGCGGCTGGTACTCCAGGTAGGCGGCGTGGTTCGCGGCCAGCAGGCCGGGGTTGACCTTGCGCGGGCCCAGGGTCTTGCGCGCGTGCCCGGCGGCCCAGGCGAGGTGGTCGACGGCGAGGGTGATCTCGAGGATCGCGTCGGCGTGCGGCTTGCCGTTCTCCCGGTGCACCAGGTCGGCCAGCTCGTGCATGCGCCGGGCCAGGTAGCCGCGGTAGGCCGAGAGCCGCTCCTTGCGGCCGTCGAAGCCCAGCGCCGCCCACTGCTGCGCGGCGGTGCGGGCCCGCGCGACGGTCGCGCCGACGGCGGCCTCGTCGTGCACGGGGAAGACGCCGACGACCTCGCCGGTGGCCGGCGCCGTCGACTCGAACGTCTCGGTGGTGGCGTGCCGGCCGACCGTTCCCGCGGTGGAGCCGGTGACCGTGTCCATCTGCTCGGCGAGCGACATGTGACGCACGTTACCCGCGAGTCACAGACATCGGCGCCGGGGTTCGCCCGGTCGGGGAAAGCCACCGATCCGAGACATCGCGGTTCCGCGCATGGCATCCTCACGAGGTGGTGCGGAGGGCGGCGTGGGTGCTGGCGGGGGCCCTCCTGCTGAGCGGGTGCGCGCGGAGCCTCGAGGAGCAGGCGCACGATCGGTTGCAGGAGCGCGTCGGGTCGGTGCACGAGCACTACCTCGACGATCGCGCGCGCGACCCCCTGTCCACCGGCCGCGCCGCACTCGAGTCGCTGGACCCCTACGGCGAGGCGCTGGCGTCCTCGGCCGACGGGGACGAGATCCGGCTGCTGGTCGGCGTCGGCGTCACGGTGTCGGAGACGGAGGGGTGGAAGCCTCAGACGACCACCGCGTCGCTGGGCACCTGCCTGGAGGTGCTGATCACCGTCGGCGAGGGCGGGGACGACCGCGGGACGGTGCGCACCGAACCCGTCCGGTGCCCGCCCCGTATCGAGGTCCTCGGGGACGACAACTCGCCGGTGGATGCGCTGACCACTGATCTGGACGGCCGGGAGGACGACGTCCCCGAGCCGCCGTACGACCGCCCGGTCTGCTACTCCGGCGGAGACTGCACCGAGGGCGGCGGCTGACCCGGTTCAGCCGCCACCGTCCACCACGGCCCAGGCGGTCTTGGCGCCGGGCTCGGCGAACCAGCCGTGGGCCAGCGAGAGGTCGGCCACCAGGTAGAGCCCGAAGCCGCCGAGCCCGGGGTCGCGGCCCTGGGCCGGGGCCGGCGGGACGTCGGCGGCGGAGTCGCGGACGGCGATCAGCCACCGGTCGCCGTCGCGGCCGAGGACCGCCGCGACCGGGGCGCCCCCGTGCCGGAGGGCGTTGGAGGTGAGCTCGTCGGCGATGAGCACCAGCCGCTCGGACCAGTGGTCGCGCTCGGGGTGGGCGACGGTGGGGCTGCCGGTCGTGGCGGTCCGCAGCCGGGCGCGCAGCGCGGCCAGCTCACCGAGCGAGGAGAGCTCCTGGCACCACACCTCGGCGAACCGGTCCGGGGGGCGCGCGGACTCCCAGAGCGCCACCCGTCACCGCCTCCTCGTGCCGGCTCCGCTGACCGGTCGTGGCGCCACCCTGCCCGTTCCGGCGCGGGTCGAATCCTCGTCCCACCCCGAAGAGGTGACCCGGGGGCGACGGGGCGGCTCTAGGGTCCGTGCGCATGGCCGCCAGCACCCCCGGGGACCCCCGCGACCCGTTCGGCACGGCCGGGCTGCGGCGCCGGGTGCTCGCGGCCTGGGCCGACTCGCCGGCCCGGTTCCGCGAGGACGCCAACGCCGAGGATGACCTCGTCCGGGGTGGCTACCGCGACCGGCTGCTCGTGGAGCTGGCGCAGAACGCCGCGGACGCCGCGCTGCGGGCCGGCGTGCCGGGGCGGCTGCGCCTGCTGCTGGCCGGCGACGAGCTGCGGGCCGCCAACACGGGGGCGCCCCTGGACGCCGGCGGGGTCGTGGGCCTGGCCACGCTGCGTGCCTCGGCGAAGCGGGACGACCCCGCCGCCGTCGGCCGGTTCGGCGTGGGGTTCGCCGCGGTGCTGGCCGTGAGCGACGAGCCGGCGGTGCTCTCCCGCACCGGGGGCGTCCGGTTCAGCGCCGGGCGTACGCGGGCGGAGGTCGCGGCGCTGCCGGAGCTGGCCGCCGAGCTGGCCCGCCGGGACGGCGCGGTGCCGGTGCTCCGGCTGCCCTGGCCGGCCGCCGGTGCGCTCCCGGAGGGGTTCGACACCGAGGTCGTGCTGCCCCTGCTCCCGGGCGCGCGGGACGGCGTCGTCGCGGCGCTCCGGGCGCTGCCGGCCGAGCTGCTGCTGGCGCTGCCCGGCCTGGCGGTGGTGGAGGTGGTGGTCGACGGCGCCCGCCGCGTGCTGACCCGGGAGGGGAGCGCGCCGGAGGTGCGGCTGACCGAGGACGGCGTGCCGACGCGGTGGGCCGTCGCCGAGCGGTCGGGTGAGCTGCCGCCGCAGCTGCTCGCCGGTCGACCGGTCGAGGAGCGCGAGCGCCGGGCCTGGACGGTCGCCTGGGCGGCCCCGCTGGACGACGCCGGGCGACCGCGGCCCCTGCCCGGCCGGCAGGTGGTGCACGCCCCGACGCCCACCGACGAGCCGCTGCCGCTGCCGCTGCGGCTGATCGCGCCGTTCCCCCTGGGGCCCGACCGGCGGCACGTGCTCCCGGGTCCGGTGACCGACCTGCTCGTGGCCGAGTCGGCGCAGGCGCTCGCCGACCTGGTCGCCCGCCTGCCCGCTCACCCGGAGCTGCTGATGGTCCTGCCCCGGCCGGGGCTGGCCGGCGCCGCCCTCGAGGCCGCGCTCACCGGTGCGGCGCTGGAGCGGCTGCGCGCGACCGCGTGGTTGCCGGTGGCCGGCGAGCCGGGGGAGCGGCAGCCGCCCGCCCGCGCGGTCGTGCTGGACGGCGCCACCGCCGAGCAGGTCGCCGCGGTGACCGGGGTGCTGCCCGGGCTGCTGCCGGCGGGCTGGTCGCGGCGCGCCGACGGGCCGGTGCTCGCGGCGCTCGGGATCCGCCGGTCCGGGCTCGCCGACGTCGTCGAGGCGGTGCGGCAGGTGGCCCGCCCGGCCGGCTGGTGGGCCGAGCTGTACGCGGCCTTCGCCGACGCCGACCGGGAGGAGCTGGCGGCGCTGCCGGTGCCGCTGGCCGACGGGCGGACCGCGCACGGCCCGGCCGGGGTGCTGCTGCCCGAACCCGGCCTGCCGGTGGAGCGGCTGGCTGCCCTTCCGCTGCGCCTCGCCGACCCGGCGGCGGCGGGCCCCCGGCCCGCGCGCCGGCTGCTGGAGCGGCTGGGCGCGCGTCCGGCCACGGCGGAGGCGGTGCTCACCGATCCGGCGGTGCGGGCGGCGGTGGCGGGCTCGCTCGACGCGGCCGAGGAGGACGTCGCCGGCGCGCCCGACCCCGAGGAGCTGGCCGACGCGGTGCTGGCCCTGGTCGCCGCCGCCCCGGAGGTCGCCGGTGCGCCGTGGCTGGCCGAGCTGGCGCTGCCCGACGCCGGCGGGTACGCGCCGGCGGGGGAGCTGCTGCTGCCGGGCTCGCCGCTGGCCGCCGTGCTGGAGGAGGGGGCGCTGGGCGTCCTCGACCCGGCCTTCGCCGCGGCGGCGGACGCCGCGGCACTGCGCGCGGTCGGCGTGCTGGACCGGTTCGCCCTGGTGCGCGCGGACGACCCCGACGAGCTCGACGTCGACGGCGCGCTCGACTGGGCCGACGCCGTGCTCGACCGGCTGGCCGGGGAGGAGCCGCCGGTCTGGCCCGCGCTGGTCGCCGTCCGCGACCTGGAGCTGGTGGCCGACTGGCCGGGGGCGCTCGCGCTGCTCGCCACGGCCCCGGCCGAGGCGTGGGCCGACGTCGTCGTCGGTGGTGTGCCGGTGCCGGGCTACCTGCGCTGGTGGCTGCTGACCCACCCGGTCCTCGACGGGCACCGGCCGGACCGCCTGGCGCACCCCGACAGCACCGAGCTCGCCGGCCTGTACGACCCCGCTCCCCTCGGGGAGCCGCTGCTGGGGCTGCTGCGCCCGCCCGCCGCGCTGGCCGACGTGCTGGTCGATCCCGACGGCGCCCGCGACCTGCTCGACCGGCTGGCCGACCCCGCGCGCACGGTCGCGCCCGCGGTGCTCCGCACGGTCCACGCGCGGCTGGCCGTCGCGCTGGACGGGTGGGACGTCGAGCCGCCGCCCCGGGTGCGGATCGCGCCGGACCGGGTGGTGGAGCGTGCGGTGGTGCTGGACGCACCGCACCTGCTGCCGCTGGTGGACCTGCCGGTCGTGCCGGCCGGCGGGGCACCGGGGCCGGTGGCCGACCTGCTCGACCTCCCGCTGGCCAGCGAGCTGGTGCGCCGGCCGCGGGTGACCAGCGAGCCGCTGCGCTCGTCGGCGTGGGCCGAGGTGCCCGGCGCCGCGCTGGCCGCCGCCCGGCTCGGCAGCGGCGCACTGACGGGATCGGTGGCGGTGCACGCACCACTCACCGTCGACGGGCGTCCGGTGCCGTGGTGGCCGGCCGACGACGTCGACCACGTCGACGGCACGCCGGGTGCGCTGGGGCGGGCGCTCGCCTGGCGGTCGGGCGCGTGGGACCTCCGCCAGGCGCTGGCCGAGGCCTTCGCCCTGCCCGACCGCGCCCTCGACCTGGCGGCCGAGGACGCGGTCGGCTGGTGAAGGACCCCGTCCCTCTCACCGCGCGCACGCTCGCGGCGAGCCTCCGGACGGGGCCTCACTGACCCCAGCGGGGGATGGCGGCGGCGCCGGGGGCGTGGCCGTGGGGAGACGGCCGGCCGCCGCCTCGCCGGTTGCCGGCGCTGGCCGCCCCGGGCGCCGGGGACACCGACTGCCAGCAGCGGAACAGCGACAGCCACCGGTCGGCGGTCAGCGCCGTCGGCCGGGTGGTGGGCGCGAGCCCTTCCTGGCGCAGCCAGCGGACGCCGGCCGTGCCGGGCAGCTGGGCCCGCAGGAGCGGACCCAGCGGCGCCGACGGCGAGGCGAGGACGGCGTGGGCGAGGCGGTCGAACGCGGCGGTCTCGTTCTCGGGCAGCGCCGCGCGGGCGTCGGCGGCGGGACCGGAGGGGACGGGGCTGGTGCGGGACACGGGGTGCCTCCGTGGCGGTGCGGTGCGGGGCGTCCCGCGAGCGCGACGAGGCCCGGCGGGGACGCGGGGGAGCGGGCGCCCGGAGGAACCGGGCGCGGACGGCGGGCGGGGGAACCGGCCCGCGGCGCGTCAGCTCAGGAGGTGCGCAGTCGCACGGAGTACCGCATGGGGAGGGACGCTAGGCCGTCGTCGTCCGGCCGTCCAACCATTTACCGGGTGGAGTTCCGCGCCGCCTTGCGCGCCTGGTGCGCCTCCCAGCGAGCGCGGTCGCGCGCCCGGGCGTCGGCGTTGCGCTCCCACTTCTCCTTGCGCCGGCGGGCCCGGGCCAGCTCCCGCTGCTCGAAGGTCGCGTGCGACTCCCAGCCGGAGGCGGCGACGGCCAGGGCCACGGCGGTGAGCGCGGCGATCGCCACCGCGGCCGCGAGGATCAGGTCCAGCACGACGAACGCGCCCACCGCCACCGCCACCCCGGCGACGCAGCCTCCGACGAGCAGGGGGGAGGGGCGGCGGGACGAGGGGCGGGGCTCGGTCACCGGCCCAGTATCCGCCTCCCGCCGGACCTGCGGCGGAGCACCTCGCACGCGTCGGCGTCCGGGCGGCGTGCCGACCCTTGTGCCCCGACCCCGCAATGCCTACGGTCGGAGGTGCGGTTCAGCAGCAGCCGCCAACCCAGTGCTGGTCGTCGTGTCGTTCGCGTCCGCAGGCTCACTGGTCCGGCATCCGCCCCGAGAGGCATATCCGTGACCGCTTCCTCGCTCGACCGTTCGCTCACCGAGTCCACCCCGGTCCCCGTCAGGCCGGACGTCCCCCCGGCGGTTCCCCTCGCGCTCGAGGTGGCCGGCACCGCCGCCCAGCCGCGGCTGACCGTCGCCGGCGAGGTCGACTGCACCTCCGCCCCCCGGGTCGGCGCCGTCCTCGACGAGCTGGTCGACGCCGCGCCCCGCGAGGTCGTGGTCGACCTGACCGCCGTCACCTTCCTCGACTCGGCGGGGCTCTGCACCCTGGCCGCCGCGCACCGGAAGGCGCTGGCCGCCGGTGGGCACCTGCGGGTGCTGGCCGCGACGCGCGCCGTCATCCGGCCGTTGCAGATCACCGGCCTCTGGAGCCTCCTGGCCGGCGAGCAGGTCGACGCCGCCGCCTCCTGACCTCCCGGGTCCCTGCCGGACAGGGGCCGGGGGCGCGCGCCGGTCGCCCGCGGGGCAGACTCGGCGCCACGCGGCGCCGTGCCGGGCGTCGGGAGCGGACGAACGAGGAGGACCACCGTGCGCGATGCGGTCATCTGCGAGCCCCTGCGGACGCCGGTCGGCGGGTTCGGGGGCTCGCTGCGCGACGTCCCCGTCCAGGAGCTGGCGGCGACGGTGATCCGGGCGCTGATGGAGCGCACCGGGCTGCCGCCGGAGTCGGTGGACGACGTCCTGCTCGGGCACTGCTACCCGACGATGGACGCCCCCGCCCTCGGCCGGGTCGCCGCCCTCGACGCGGGCCTGCCGGTGACGGCCTCCGGTCTGCAGATCGACCGCCGCTGCGGCTCGGGCCTGCAGGCGGTCGTCTACGCGGCGATGCAGGTGCAGTCCGGCGCCTCCGACGTCGTCCTCGCCGGTGGCGCGGAGTCCATGAGCAACGCGCCGTTCTACTCGACCGCGATGCGCTGGGGCGTCAAGCCCGGGCCCGGCGTGCTGCTGGAGGACGGGCTGGCCCGCGGCCGGGTCACCGCCGGCGGCCAGAACCACCCCGTGCCCGGCGGGATGCTGGAGACCGCGGAGAACGTCCGCCGGGACTACGGCATCGGCCGCCAGGAGCAGGACGAGTACGCCGTCCGCAGCCACCAGCGCGCCGCGGCCGCCACCGCCGAGGGGCGGTTCGCCGACGAGATCGTGCCGGTGACGATCAAGCACCGGAAGGGCGAGACCGTCGTCGACCGCGACGAGCACATCCGCCCCGACTCGAACGTCGAGACCCTCGCCAAGCTGCGCCCGATCCTGGGCAAGAACGACCCCGACGCCACGGTGACCGCGGGCAACGCCTCCGGGCAGAACGACGGCGCCGCGGTTGCGATCGTCACGCACCCGGAGAAGGCCGCCGAGCTCGGCCTGCGCCCGCTGGCCCGCCTGGTGTCCTTCGGGGTGGGCGGCGTGCCCCCGAAGACCATGGGCATCGGCCCGGTGCCGGCCACCGCGAAGGCGCTGGCCCTCGCCGACCTCAAGCTCTCCGACGTCGACCTCATCGAGCTGAACGAGGCGTTCGCCAGCCAGGTGCTCGCCGTCGCCAAGGAGTGGGGCTTCACCGACTCCGACTGGGAGCGCACCAACGTGAACGGCTCGGGCATCTCGCTCGGCCACCCGGTGGGCGCGACCGGCGGCCGCATCCTCGCCACGCTGCTGCGCGAGATGGACCGGCGCGGCGCCCGCTACGGCCTGGAGACGATGTGCATCGGCGGTGGCCAGGGGCTCGCCGCGCTGTTCGAGCGGGTCTGAGCCAGACTCCGTCCGACCGTCCCGAACGAGCCGAGGAGCGCTGCCGCATGTCCACGTCCCCCACCGGTTCCCCCCGCGTCGCCATCGTCACCGGTGCCGCCCGCGGCATCGGCGCCGCCACCGCGCTGCGGCTGGCCCGGGACGGCTTCGCCGTGGCGGTGATCGACCTGAAGGAGGACGACGCCCGCGGCACCGTCGAGGCGATCGAGGCCGCCGGCGGCCGGGCGCTGGCCGTGGGGGCCGACGTCGGCGACGGCGAGCAGGTGCAGGCGGCGGTCGACCGGATCGCCACCGAGCTCGGGCCGCCGGTGGTGCTGGTGAACAACGCCGGCGTCACCCGCGACAACATGCTGTTCAAGATGTCCGACGCCGACTGGGACGTGGTCATGCACGTGCACCTGCGCGGCTCGTTCCTGATGACCCGCGCGGCGCAGAAGCACATGATCGACCAGAAGTGGGGTCGGATCGTCAACCTGTCCAGCACCTCCGCACTGGGCAACCGCGGGCAGGCCAACTACGCCACGGCGAAGGCCGGCCTGCAGGGCTTCACCAAGACCCTCGCGATCGAGCTGGGCAAGTTCGGCGTCACCGCCAACTGCATCGCGCCCGGCTTCATCCAGACCGAGATGACCAAGGCGACGGCCGAGCGCATCGGCGAGGAGTGGGAGTCCTACGTGCAGAAGCGGGCCGCGGCGATCCCGGTCGCGCGGGCGGGTGTGCCCGAGGACATCGCGCACACCGTCTCCTTCTTCTGCAGCGAGGGCGCGGGGTTCGTCTCCGGCCAGGTCGTCTACGTCGCCGGCGGTCCCCGCACGTAGAAGGACCCCCGTGCAGGGCCCCACGCCGAGCATGCGAGGCGTGGGGCCCTGCACGGGGGCCGTTCCAGCGCGTCACTGCGACGGGTCGCGGTCGGGGTAGCGGGCGCGGGCGAGGGCGTAGACGCCGAACGCCGCGAATCCGGCCGCGACCCCGGCGAGCAGCCACGGCCCGGCGCTCACCCCGGCGATCGCCGTCATGGCGCCGTCGAGCCCGGTCGCGGTGGAGACGTCGGACGAGGTGGCCGCGCGCCACAGCAGGACGCCGACCAGCCCGAACGCGATGCCCTTCGCCAGGTAGCCGATCCGCCCGAGCGCCTCGATCACCGGCTCCCAGCGGTCGGGGGCGGCGGGCAGGTCGATGTCGCGCATGAAGCCGCCGGTGCAGCCGCGCGCGAACGTGTAGATCCCGACCGCCACCACCCCGGCGGCGACCGCGCCGACCAGCACCGCCCCGCCGGGGATCAGCAGCGTCTCCTCGGTGAGACCGCGCAGCCGCTCGTCGGCCTCGTACTCGAGACCGAACGAGAACAGCAGGGCGGTGAGCCCGAGGAACCCGTACACGGCGCCCTTGGCCAGGCACTTGGCGCAGACGACGGCGGTGCGCACCCGGTGCGCGGGGTCGAGCAGGCCGTGCCACCAGAGCAGCACCTCGGCCGCCTGCCACACGGCCAGCGAGAGCATGCCCAGCCCGATCGCGACCAGCAGCAGCCGCCCGCCGGGCCCGCCGGCGACGGTGAGCAGCGCGCCGGTCTGGTCGGCGTCGGCTCCCCGCAGGCCCATCGCCAGGCGCAGCGCGAGGACGGCGATGAGCAGGTGCATGGCGCCGTAGGCGATCAGGCCGGCGCGGGCGAGGTGGGTGAGCACCGGGGAGTCGGTGACCCGGCGCACCCGGTCGACGAGGTCGTGCAGCCGACGAAGGACCCCGCTTCCCCCCACCACTCGCGAGTTCGTGGCGGGACCTCGAAGCGGGGCCATCAGGTGCGCTCGGGGTACCGGGCGCGGACGAAGCAGTAGGCACCGAAGGCGGCGATCCCGACGGCGACGAGCGTCAGCAGCACCGGCCCGGCGGGCGCGGTCAGCAGCGTGTGCAGGGCACCGTCCAGGCCGGAGGCCTTGGCGGGGTCGAAGGTGACCGCCGCCCACACCAGCAGCCCGCCCACGAGGCCGAGCGCGACGCCCTTGGCGGGGAAGCCGACCTGACCGAGCCGGGTGACCAGCCGCCGGGCCGAGGCGGAGCAGCCGGCCAGGTCGATCTCGCGGAGGAAGCGCTTCGTGACGCCCTTGTGGACGAGGTAGCCGCCGACGCCCACGACGGCCAGCCCGGCGGCCACCACCAGCCAGCGCCCGGCGGGCCAGCCGAGGACGCCGGCGGTGGCCTGCTGCTGGGAGCCGGAGCTGCTGCCCTGCCCGCCCCCGGTGGCGAACCGGATCGCCAGGACCGCCAGGGCCAGGTAGACGACGGCCTTGGCGGCGGCCTTGCCCGTCCGCTCCCACGCATTCCTCCGCCGGTCCCCGGACCCGGTGAGCCCGTGCCGCCAGCGGAGGATCTCCGCGGCCTGCCACAGCGCCAACGCGACGAGGCCGATGCCCAGGACCCACAGCAGCGGCTCGCCCAGCGGCTGCTCGGCCAGGGTGGCGAGCGCACCGGACTGGTCGGCCTGCTGACCGGTCCGCCCCCACGCGAGCTGCAGCGCCAGCCAGGCGATGAGCACGTGGACCAGCCCGTAGGCGATCAACCCGACGCGGGCGAGGTGCTCCAGGCCGCCGCTGTCGGCTGCCCGTCCCGCGGCGTCCGCGGCCGACCCGGCGCTGCCCTGCACGCTCATCCCCGGTGCCTTCCTGACCTCGGTCCCGTCCGCGTGGAACGCGGAGATGATCAGCGTGGCACGGCCACCGGCCCGGTGCCTCCCCGAGCGCCGGCGGGGGTGAGGGACACTGGGCCCGTGGCGAACGGAACCGGAATCCTCTCGGCCGGCACGGTCAGCGCGGCGACCCCGGAGGTCGCGCGGCGCACCTGGCCGCGGTGGCTGGCGCTGGGCCTCGCGATGATCGCGGTCGCGGTGGTCGCCGTCGTGTGGGAGGCAGCCGGTGCCCGGCTGCTGCTCGGCGCCGTGGGTCTGTTCCTGGCCGTGCGGGGCGCCGTCCTGCTGCGCGGCGCCCGCTCGGGCGCGGTGGCGGGTGAGGTCGCCGGACGGGCGCGGTCGCTGGGCACGGCCGCCGTCGTGGCCGGGGCCGCCGGCCTGGTCGTCGCCGTCGCCTCGGCCTCCCTCTCGGCGGTGGTCCTGCTCGTCGGCGTCCCGCTGCTGCTGCTGGTCACGTCGCTCGGTCTGCTGGGCCGGGGTGGCGCGGCCCGGCGCGGCGGGCAGGCGCTGCTGGTCTGGTCGCTGCTGGTGACCGGGTTGCTGGTGGTCACCGGCCTCGCGCGGAGCTGGGACCGGGCCGCCGACGTGGCGACCGTGGTGGCCGCGCTGGCCGTGGCGGTGCTGGGTGTTCCGCTGCTGGTGGGTGCCGCGAACCTGCGCACGGTGGCCGCGACGCCCGCCCCGGCGCCGGTGCGCGCCGGCTGCGGCGGCTGCGCCTGCGGCGCCGGCGGCTGCGGGTCCTGACCGGCGGCGCATGACCCGCGGGCCGTGGGTATGGGCCCGGCCGTGAGCGGACACGTCTTCGTGGTCGGCGCGGACCTGACGCAGCTCTCCTGCGACGACGTCCTGGTGCCGACCGACCGCTCGCTGCGGGTGGCCCGCGACTGGTGCTCCCTCCTGCCGGAGGAGCTGATCACCGACCGGCAGGCCGACGGGAACTGCGTCGGACTGTCGTGGTCGGGGGACGAGCGGGTGCTCGAGGTGCCCGACGAGGGTCCGCGCCGCGCCTGGCTGGTCGACACCGTCGACGGGGGCGCGGACGGGTCGGGGAGCCGGGGGCTGTCCTGGTTGCTCGACGGGGCGCGCGAGGCGCTGGCGGCGGTCGCCCGGCGCGAGGTGCCCGAACCGGTGCACGGACGCGCGCGGCGGCTGGTGGGGCTGCCCGCGCTGGGCACCGGCTGGGGTGGGGCCGCCGGCGAGCGGGGGTCGTTGCTGCAGCAGTTGCTGCCGGTGCTGCGGGAGGCCGCCCAGGAGCACGGTTTCGACGTCGCCCTGGTGCTGCGCCGGCCCAGCGACCTGGCCGCCGCCCAGCGGGTCCGCCGGGGCGAGGAGGAGGGCTGGGACCTGCCCGGGCACCTGCGGCAGCTGGCCGAGGACCTGGGCGACCGGGCGCGCCGCGGCCAGCTGGCGCTCTTCATCGGTGCCGGGGTCAGCGCCGCCGCGGGGCTGCCGACGTGGGAGCAGCTGGTCGACGAGCTGGCCGCCCGATCGGGTCTGGACGACGAGCTGCGCGCGGGGCTGACCCGCCTCCCCGCCCAGGACTCGGCGGCGCTGCTGGCGCGTGAGCTCGGGGCGGAGGAGCTGACGGCGTTCGTCCAGGAGCGGTTCGGTCCCGGGCCCTACGCGCTGGCGCACGCGCTGATCGCCGACCTGCCGGTGCAGGAGTTCGTGACGACCAACTACGACCCGCTGGTCGAGCTCGCCGCCGACGACATCGGCCGGCAGGTGACGGTGCTGCCCTTCGACGAGGCCCGGCCGGGGGCGCCGTGGCTGCTGAAGCTGCACGGGGACGCCGCGCACCCGGAGAGCGTGGTGCTGACCCGGGAGGAGTACCTGCAGTTCGGCAACACCGGCGCCGCGCTGGCCGGGGTGCTCCACTCGCTGCTGCTGACCCGGCACGTGCTGTTCGTGGGCACCTCGATGCTGGACGACGACCTGATCCGGATCGCCCACCAGGTGCGCACCGCACTGCAGACCCAGGGGTCGGGGACGGCCCGGCGAACCGGCACCGTGCTGGCGCTGCGGGAGGACCCGGCGCGCGCCCGGCTGTGGGAGCAGGACGTCCAGACCGTGGCGATGAGCCCGGCCGACGCCTCGCCGGCCGAGGCGGCGCGCCGGCTGGAGGTGCTGCTCGACCTCATCGGCTGCCTCTCCACGCCGCCCACCGGCTACCTGCTGGACCCGGCGTACCGGGGGCTGCTCAACGACGAGGAGCGCGCGCTGGCCGAGGCGCTGGCCGGCGTCGCCGAGGTGCTGCCCGACGACGCCTCCTCCCACGTCGCGCACGAGGTGGCCGGGCTGCTGCGCCGGCTGGGGCACGGGAGCTCCGCCGCCGACGGGGACGACCCGCCCGCCGACGTCGCCACCCGGCCCCGCGACGACCGGACCCAGGAGCAGCGGTCCGGCTGACCACGGTTGTCCCCGCGCGCGGGTGGGCACCGCAGCATCCATGCCACGACTGGAGAACAGCCTGAAACTGCTGTCCAAGGGCTACGGCTGGCTGCCCGACGAGCGCCGCCGGGCCGGGAAGCACGCGGTCGGCGTCCGGCTGGGCGGGCTGCCGGCCGTCGGCATCGAGGGTCCCGAGGCCGCGCGATTCCTCTACGACGAGGACCACGTGCGCCGCTCGCACGCCATCCCCGAGCCGGTGCAGGGCACGCTGTTCGGCAAGGGCGCGGTGCACACGCTCGACGGCGAGATGCATCGGGTGCGCAAGGCCATGTTCATCGCGCTGCTGATGCGCGAGGACGGCATCGCCTCGCTCGTGGAGCGCACCACCGCTGCCTGGGACGCCGCGGTGCCGGAGTGGGCCGCCCGTCCGCAGATCGTGCTGTTCGACGAGGCGAGCCGGGTGCTGGCCGGCTCCGTGGCGCGCTGGACCGGCGTCCCGGTGCGCGACGAGGAGGTGCCCGACCTGGCCCGCGACATGGTGGCGATGGTCGACGGCTTCGCCACCGGCGGGCCGCGGCACTTCCGGGCGCGGCGGGCCCGCGGCCGCCGGGAGAGGTGGCTGACCCAGCTGGTGCAGGACGTGCGCAGCGGGCGGACCCGGGTGGAGGAGGGGACGGCGGTCGACGTCGTGTCCCGGCACCGGGACGCCGACGGCACGCAGCTGCCGGCGAACGTGGCGGCGGTGGAGCTGCTCAACATCATCCGGCCGACGACGGCGGTCGCCTGGTTCATGGCCTTCTCCGGGCACGCGCTGATCCGCTGGCCCGGGAACCGGGAACGGCTGGCGGCCGGGGACCCGGCGTTCGCCGAGGCGTGGGCGCACGAGGTCCGGCGGTTCTACCCGTTCGCCCCGTTCATCGGCGGCCGGTCGCCGCAGCGCAACGAGTTCGCCGGCGAGGAGATCCCGCAGAACGCCATGGTGCTGCTGGACCTGTACGGGCAGAACCACGACCCGGCGCTGTGGGACACCCCGTACGCATTCCGCCCCGAGCGGTTCCTCGACCGGGAGATCGGCGAGTTCGAGCTGGTGCCGCAGGGCGCCGGCGACCCGCGCACCAACCACCGCTGCCCGGGGGAGCAGATCACCGTCGCGCTGCTGTCGGCGCTCGCGGTGCGGCTGGCCCGGCTGGACTACCAGGTGCCCGACCAGGACCTGGAGATCGCGCTGCACCGCATCCCGGCCAAGCCGAAGAGCGGCGTCGTCCTGGCCGTCCGCGCCAGCGTCTGAGCTGTTCCGCGGACAGTCTGCCGCTGAGTGCACCTGCACTCAGCGGCAGACTCCGTGGGACACGGTGCCGGCCCGGCGGGTCAGCGCGGGTCGAGGTTCTTGAGCTCCGGCGGCAGCTCACCGGGGTGCACGACGCCGAGACGCTGGGTGGCCCGGGTGAGCGCGACGTAGAGGTCGTTGTGCCCGCGCACACCCTCGTCGAGGATCCCGACGGGATCGCCGACCAGCACCGAGTCGAACTCCAGGCCCTTGCTGCCCTCCGGGGTGAGCACCACCGGGCCGGCGGTCAGGTCGCCGTCCGCGGAGGCCGACGGGAGCCGGTCGCGCACGGCGGCGGTGACGGCCGCCAGCCGGCTGAACGGGACGATGACGGCGAGCGTGCCCTCCTCGGCGTCGTACTCCGCGGCCGCCGCGGCGACGGCGTCGGTGAACTCCTCCTCGGCCACCTGGTGCGACCACGGCAGCTCGCCGGTCGACCGCACCGACTCCGCGGCCGCGGTGGCGGCGCCCCCGGCGGCCAGCACGTCCGCGGCCACGGCCATGATCTCGGCCGGGGTCCGGTAGTTGACGGTCAACTCCTCCAGGCGCCACGAGCTGCCGAGGTGCGGCTCCAGCACCTCCTTCCAGCTGGTCGCGCCGGCCAGCGTGGAGGTCTGGGCGACGTCGCCGACCAGGGTCATCGAGCGGGTGGGGATCCGGCGGAGCAGCACCCGCCAGGCCATCGACGAGAGCTCCTGGGCCTCGTCGACGATGACGTGCCCGTAGGTCCAGGTCCGGTCGGCGGCGGCCCGCTGGGCGGTCGACCGCCTGTCGCGCTCCTCGTGCCGCCCGGCCAGCCCCTCGGCGTCGAGCAGGTCGCCGGCCGACAGCTCCTCGGACTCCTCCTCGGTCTCCCAGTCGGTGGAGCGCGAGCCGTGCAGCAGGTCGAGCGTCTCCTGCGCGTGCCGCAGCCGGCTCTGCCGCTCGCGGCGCTCCCGGTCGCGCTCGGCGGAGTCGTCGACGCCCAGCAGCTCGTCGGCTTCCTCGAGCAGCGGGACGTCGGCAGGGGTCCACGGGGCCGATGCCGGGCGGAGCAGCAGCTCGCGGTCGGCCTCGCTCCAGCCCTTGGTCGCCGACTCGAGGCGCCGGCGGGAGGAGAGCAGCTCGCCGATCAGGCGCTCGGCGGTCAGCCGCGGCCAGAGCCGGTCGGCCAGGGCGAGCACGGCCGACTCGGTGGCGACCTCGCGGCGCAGCGCGGCGACGTCACCCTCGCCCAGCAGGTTGGCGCCGCCGAGGACGTTCTCGCCCAGCTTGTCGGCGTACTTGCGGGCGACGATGTCGATGACCGCGCGGACGGCGGCCGGCCGGGCCTCGTTGTGCAGCCGGGAGGCGCCCCGGGCCCGGCTGCGCACCTGGGCGGCGTCGGCCTTGGCGAAGCGCACCGGCGTGCCGTCGATGGTGAGCACGACCGGCTTGTCGAGCACCGCCTGGCGGTCGCGCACGGCGGTGGTGACGACGCGGACCATGGCGGTGCGGCCCTTGATCTCGGCCACCTTGGGCGCCTCGGCCGCATGCGCCTGCAGGCCGGGCCGCAGCCCGCCGAGGTCGGTGAGCACCACGCCGGTCTCGCCCAGGGAGGGCAGCACGTCGGCGATGTACCCGAGGAAGGTGGGGGAGGGGCCGACGATCAGCAGTCCGCTGCGGGCCAGCCGCTCGCGGTGGGTGTAGAGCAGGTACGCGGCGCGGTGCAGGGCGACGGCGGTCTTGCCGGTGCCGGGGCCGCCCTGGACGACCAGGACCCCGCGGTGGTCGGCGCGGATGATGCGGTCCTGCTCGGCCTGGATGGTGCGGACGATGTCGTTCATCCGGCCGGTGCGGGTGGCGCCGAGCGCGGCCAGGAGCACCGACTCGCCGGCCAGCCCCGACCGCTGGGCGAGGTCGGGGTCGGTGAGGTCGAGGGTCTCGTCGGTGACGTCGACGACCGTGCGGCCACGGGTGCGGATGTGCCGGCGGCGCCGGACGCCGAGGTCGTGCAGCGGCGTCGCGGTGTAGAAGGGCTGGGCCGCGGGGGCGCGCCAGTCGACGAGCAGGGGCTCCTCCCGGCCGTCGTCGGCGTTCAGCCCGATCCGGCCGATGTACCGGGGCACGTCGGCGTCGTGCCGGTCCAGCCGGCCGAAGCACAGCCCGCTGTCGGCGGCGTCGAGCGCGACGATCCGCTGGCTGTGCAGCTCGACCGCGGCCTCCCGCTCACCGACGGCCTGCGGGTTGTGCGGCACGGTGGCCAACGCCTCCTCCAAGCGCGCGACGGTGCGGGCGCGCACCTCGTCGAGCCGGCCGTGCAGGGCGCTGACGTAGGTCTGCTCCGCCGCGATCTCGGCGTCGAGGGACCCGGCCGGACGCACTGTCGTCAAAGGCTCTTCGCTCTCTACTGGAACGGTGGTGCAATTCGCTCGTCGCGCCGTTGTCGGCAACTGCCCATTGTGCCCACGGCGGCGGGGCCCCAGCACCGTGCCACGCACCACTAACGTGCTGCTCGTGACGCAGATCCCGGGCATCGACGTCCCCGACGCACGTGGCCGCACCGGCCTGGACCGGGTGGGGCGGGACCTCAGCGGGAACCCGCGGGTGCGGGTCACCGACGTGGAGCTGGTGGCCAGCGCCTGGCACGTGCTGCGCCGGACGACGTTCGAGTACCGCCGGGGGGACGGCACCTGGGTGACCGAGGCGCGGGAGACCTACGACCGCGGCAACGGCGCCACCATCCTGCTGCACGACGTCGCCCGCGGGACGGTGCTCCTCTCCCGGCAGTTCCGCTTCCCGGTCTACGTGAACGGCCACCCCGACGGCATGCTCCTGGAGGCGGCCGCCGGGCTGCTGGACGAGGACGACCCGGAGACCGCCATCCGGCGGGAGGCCGAGGAGGAGCTCGGGGTGACGGTGGGCGAGCTCGAGCACGTCTTCGACGTCTGGATGAGCCCGGGCTCGGTCACCGAGCGGCTGCACTTCTACGCCGCGCCGTACACGGCGGCCGACCGCACCACCGCGGGTGGCGGAGTGGCCGAGGAGGGCGAGGACATCGAGGTGGTGGAGCTGCCCTTCGACGAGACGCTGCGGATGGTGGCCGACGGCCGGATCGCCGACGCCAAGACGATCATGCTCCTGCAGTGGGCAGCGCTGTCGGGCCCGTTCGCCCCGGCTCGCCGTTAGCCGACCGCGCGTCGTCCGGATCAGCCGATCCCTCACCCCTCCGGGGTGTGCACGGGATTAGTTGGCGTTCCATCGCAACTCTGCGGACACCTTCTCGACACACCGGTTCCCTAGCGTCGTCGGCACGACGACGAGGGGAGGACCAGCCATGAGCACGGCGACCAAGGAGCGGACCACCTGGGTCTGCGACAACTGTCACGGGCGCGAGATGAGCGCGCGCAAGCGCTGCCGCGACTGCGGCACGTCCCGCTACTGATGGACCCGGCGGCTCAGCGAGCGGGCGGGGCGCCGCGCAGCCGGACGACGGCGGCGCGGTAGCGGCCGCCGCCGTAGAGCCGCCAGACCATCCGGGTGGCGCGCGGGATGCCGCCGAGCAGGCGGGCGCGGTCGGCGGCGCTGCAGTCCTCCAGCGCGAGGCCCAGCACGAGCAGCTGCTGGCGCCCGGAGAGCCCGCAGCGGGCGGTCCGCACGACGGCCGCCCAGGCGGCGTCGGTCAGGTGGGCGTCGAGGAGGGGAAGCAAGGTCGCTTCCTCCTCGGCGGTCTGCGCGGCGACGTCGTCGGCCAGCTGCCGGCAGGAGCGGGCGAACGTCTCCCGGGCCCGGCCACTCCCGGAGCTGGCCCACTGGCGGGCCGCGGTGTCCAGGTCGCGCAGCGCGGCGTCGATGCGCCCGCACGACGACGTCCAGGTGGCGACGGCGGCCGCCACGGCGGGACGGGCCTCCTCGGGCGCGCCGCGGAGCAACGCTGGCCACAGGACGTCCCGCTCGACGGCGTGGTGGTGCAGCAGCAGCCGGGACAGCAGCCCGGCGTGGCGGGTGAGCAGCCCGGTGCGGGCGCACTCGCCGTCGGGTGCCCAGGTGACGACGTCGGCCAGCGTGCGCAGCTCCCGGCGCACCAGCTGGTGCAGCACCCGCTGGTAGGCGGCCGCCCGGCCGGAGGTCGAGGGGACAGCGCGGGCGGGGGCGGGGTCGACCGGGCGCCGGGGCAGCGGGACGGCGGGGGGACGGACCGCGGTAGCGGTCATGGCGCGCACCTCGTTCAGCGGGTTCGGGCCGGTGCTCCGGGCCTGCCGGAGCGCGGGATGCGGGGAGGGTAGGGCCGGACGGGCGGCGTCGGCGGCGGTTCCCGAGCGGCGGACGCGCGCTGCGGCGGCGCGCGGCGGTGCGTCGTCCCGGGCTCACCGACCGTCATGCCCGGGGGGCGGGGGTCGGCGTGGACGGGTCCGCCGGGACCGTGCGGATGGAACACACCGGACGCTCGTTCCACTACGGTCGGATCCGTGGGCAGCGTCATCACGCGGAACCGGGTGAACGTCAGCGGCCCGCCCGAGGGGCGGCCGCTGGTCTTCGCCCACGGCTTCGGCTGCGACCAGACGCTGTGGCGCCTGGTCGCCCCCGACTTCGCCGTCGACCACCGGGTCGTGCTGTTCGACCACGTCGGGGCGGGGCAGTCGGACCTGTCGGCCTACGACCCGGAGAAGTACGGCTCCCTCGACGGGTACGCGAGCGACGTCGTGGAGATCTGCCGCGAGCTGGCGCTCACCGACGCCGTGTTCGTCGGGCACTCGGTGAGCGCGATGATCGGGGTGCTCGCCTACCACCGCGCGCCCGAGCTCTTCGGTGCGATGGTGATGGTCGGGCCCAGCCCGCGGTACGTCGACGACGTCGACTACATCGGCGGGTTCAGCCGCAGCGACGTCGCCGGCCTGCTCGACGCACTGGACAGCAACCACCTGGGCTGGTCGGCGCAGATGGCGCCGGTGATCATGGGCAACCCGGAGCGGCCGGAGCTGGCCGAGGAGCTGACCAACAGCTTCTGCCGGACGGCGCCGCACATCGCCCGCCAGTTCGCCCGGGTCACCTTCCTCTCGGACAACCGCGCCGACCTGCACGGCATCGACGTTCCCACGCTGGTGCTGCAGTGCAGCGCCGACGCGATCGCCCCCGACGCGGTCGGCGAGTTCGTGCACCGGCAGATCCCGGGCAGCGTGCTCGTGCGCATGCGCGCCACCGGGCACGTCCCCCAGTTGTCGGCGCCGGAGGAGACGACGGCCGCCATCCGCGCTTTCCTGGCGCCGTGACCGGCCCCGAGAACCGCGGGGACCGGCTGGACCGCCTGCTCGACGAGGACCCGGCGGACCTCTACGAGAACGCGCCCATGGGGTATCTGTCCGCACTGCCCGACGGGCGGATCGTGAAGGTCAACCGGACGTTCTGCGCGTGGACCGGCCGTGCGCCGGATGACCTGCTCGACCAGCGGTTCCCGGACCTGCTCAGCGTCGGGGGGCGGGTCTTCTACAACACCCACCTGGTACCGCTGCTGCGCATGCAGGGAGCGGTGCGCGAGATCGCCATCGACGTCACCCGGATCGACGGCACGCTGCTGCCGTGCCTGCTCAACGCCGTCGAGGTGCGCGACGAGGACGGTGCTCCCCTGCTGGTGCGGGCCACGCTGTTCGAGGCGACGGCGCGGCGCCGGTACGAGCGGGAGCTGCTGGCGGCGCAGCGGCTGGCGGAGGACTCCGAGGCCCGCTCTCGGGTGGTGCAGAAGGTCGTCTTCGACCTGGCGGCCGCGGTGACCCCCGAGGACGTGGCGACGGTGATCGTGCAGCGTGGCCGGGGGGCCCTGCGGGCCGCCGGCGCCGCGCTGGTGCTGGTGGAGGGCGAGGCGGACGACCCGCGCGAGCTGCCGGCGCTGCGGCCGGTGCGCTCCGAGGGGGTGTCGCTCGAGCTGCTGCGCCGGCTGCGGGAGGCGGCGGGCAGCCGGCTGGCGCTGGAACTGGCCCAGGGGCTGCGGTCGATCGTGCTCGACGCCCGGCTGCGCGCCGACCAGCCGGAGCTGGCGGCGACCATGGCGGCCGACGGGCTGACCGACCTGGTCATCGTCCCGGTGACGGCCGACTCCAAGCGGCTCGGGGTGCTGGTGCTGGCGCGCGGTGCACCGTCGCGGGGCGATCTGATCAGCCTGGAGGAGCCGGGGGAGCACCGGCCGCTCAGCCCGGCCGAGGTCGACCTGCTGTGGACGCTCGGCCGCCAGGCCGGGCAGGCGCTGGAGCGGGTGCGGCTGCACGAGGAGACCCGTCACCAGGGTGAGCGGGCCGCCTTCCTGCTGGAGGCCTCGCGGCTGATGAGCGAGGCCCGGGACGTCACCGACACGGTGCAGCGGCTGGCCGGGCTGGTGGTGTCCCGGCTGGCGGACGTCTGCGTCGTCGACCTGGTCACCGAGCACGGGGTGCACCGGCCGGTCGTGCGGCACCGGGACCCCGCCCGGCAGCCGCTGCTGGACCGGCTGCGTGCCCACCCGCCGGTGCGGTCACCGCTGCACCCGTCGGTGCGGGCGTTGCGGGAGGGGCGGACGCAGTGGATCCGCGACCTGGCGCAGGCGCGGGCGGTGGGCGACGCGGTGGCCCCCGACGACGTCTTCCGGGAGGTGGTCGGGCAGCTGGAGCTGGTCGGGGTGGTCAGCGTGCCGATGATCGTGGACGGCCGGCGGCTCGGCGTGGTGACGTTCGGGGCCGACCGGCAGCGGCCGCCGTTCACCGCCGCCGACGTCGAGGTCGCCGAGCAGCTGGCGCTGCAGCTGTCGCAGGTGGTGGACAAGGCGCTGCGCTTCGAGTTCGAGGAGCAGACCTCGCACACGCTGCAGGCGAGCCTGCTGCCGCCGTCGCCGCCCGGCATCCCGACATTGGCCACGGCGGTGCGCTACCTGGCGGCGACGCAGGGGGTCGACGTCGGCGGCGACTTCTACGACGTCCTCCGGCTGCCCGGGGACCAGGTCGGGCTGACGGTCGGGGACGTGGTCGGCCACGACATCACGGCGGCGGCGACGATGGGGCAGCTGCGCAGCGTGACCCGCGCGATGTCGGTCGACAGCCCCTCACCGGCCGTGCTCATCGACCGGCTGCAGCAGAACTGGGAGCTGTTCGAACTGCAGCGGATGGCGACCGCGCTGTTCGCGACGCTGGACCCGGCGTCGGGGGAGCTGCGCATCGCCTCCGCCGGGCACCTGCCACCGCTGCTGTGCGCGGACGGCGGGGCGGAGCTGCTGCCGGTGCGGCCCGCCCGCATGCTCGGTGCGCCGCCGGGGCCCGCCCAGGAGTGGACCGGCGTGCTGCCGAGGGGGGCGGCGCTGCTGCTGTTCACCGACGGGCTGGTGGAGAGCCGTGGGGCTGACATCGACGCCGGGCTGGCCCGGCTGGTGGAGGTGGCGGCGCGGTCGTGGACCGGCGACCCCGAGCAGCTGTGCGACCGGCTCCTCGGCGAGCTGACCGGGGAGCACCGGGCCGACGACATCGCCCTGCTGGCGCTGACCCGCGCCTGAGGCCGTCGACCACCTACCGGATGCCGGTGTTTCGGGTCACCATGGAGGGCGACCCCGGAGGTGGCGGTGATGGACGCATCGGCTCGTGGGAACCCGGTCACCGAGGCGATCGACGGCGCGACCGGTGACTGGACGCTGTCGGGGGACGCGATGCGCTGGTCACCCGACCTGGCGGAGCAAAGACCGGCCACCGGTGAGCTCGGGGGCCTGGAGGCGGGATCCGGCGTCGGGTCCGCGCTCGGGCTGGACGTGCAGGGGGTGCGGCGGCTGGTCTCCGGCGCGCTGGTCTCGCTGGGCACGGTGGCCACCGACGTCGTCACCGAGCTCCGCCAGCTGACCCACGGCCCGGCGGACGGGGACGACGCGGAGGGGTGAAGCGTCAGCCGGAGTAGGTGGGTCCGGGCTCCCTGTGGGGAGCCCGGCGGTCCGGAGTCCGCGGCAGCCCTGTAGAACGGCGGTGAGCACGGCCACCCCCGAGGGAGTCGCATGAGCAACTCGTTGACACTGGCGCCCGCACCGCGGTCCGAGGCAGCCGAGCAGGTGCGGGCCGAGGTACGCGAGTTCCTCGCCGCCGAACTGGCCGCCGGCACGTTCCGTACGCACGTCGACACCTGGCTGTCCGGCGTCGACCCGGCGTTCTCCAAGAAGCTGGGCGAGCGCGGCTGGCTGGGGATGACCTGGCCGAAGAAGTACGGGGGGCACGAGCGCTCGGCGATGGAGCGCTACGCCGTCACCGAGGAGCTGCTGGCCGCCGGCGCCCCGGTGGCCGCGCACTGGATCGCCGACCGGCAGTCGGGACCGAACCTGCTCACCTACGGCACCGAGAAGCAGCGGCAGGAGATCCTGCCGCGCATCGTGGCGGGCGAGTGCTACTTCGTCATCGGCATGAGCGAGCCGGACTCCGGCTCGGACCTCGCCTCGATCCGCACCAGGGCGACCCGCAACGCCGACGGCAACTGGGTGGTCAACGGCGCGAAGGTGTGGACGTCGAACGCGCACCACTCCCACTACGGGATCGTGCTGGTGCGCACCTCGCCGGCGGACTCGGCCAACCGGCACGCCGGGATGTCCCAGCTGCTGATCGACCTGTCCCTGCCGGGGATCACGATCAACCCGATCCGCATCCTCGACGGCGGCCACCACTTCAACGAGGTGGTGTTCGAGGACGTCGTCGTCCCGGGCGACATGCTGCTGGGCGAGGAGGGCAACGGCTGGCACCAGGTGACCGCGGAGCTGGCGTTCGAGCGGTCGGGCCCGGAGCGGTTCCTGTCGACATATCCACTCGTCGCCGAGTTCGGGCGTCGATGTGTCGACTCGGGTGACCCGGCGCAGCTGGCGGTGCTGGGGCGTCTGTCGGCGCGGCTGCTGGCGCTGCGGCAGATGTCGCTGCGGATCGCGGCGGCGCTGGACCGCGGGGAGCTGCCGAACATCCCGGCCGCCCTGGTCAAGGACGTGGGGACGACGTTCGAGGCGGACGTCATCGAGGAGATCCGGCGGGTGGTCGACCTGACGCCGTCGCTGGCCTCGCCGGACCCGCTGGCGCGGGCGCTGGCCGAGGCGCAGCTGCACCAGCCCGGCTTCACGCTGCGGGGCGGGACCAACGAGATCCTGCGCGGGATCGTCGCTCGTGGATTGGGGCTGCGCTGATGGCATCGGACCAGGACCTGGTGGTCGAGACCGTCCGGAACATCCTCTCCGGCTTCGAGCCGTTCGTGCTCACGGCGGAGCGGTCGTGGGACGCCGGGCTGTGGTCGGCGCTGGCCGACGCCGGGCTGACCGGGGTGGGGCTGCCCGAGGAGGCCGGTGGCTCGGGTGGCGAGCTGGCCGACGCGGTGGCGATCGTGCGGACCCTCGCCTCCGGTGCCGCGGCGGTGCCGGTGGCCGAGCAGCTGCTGGTCGCGGGGCCGGCGCTGCTGGCGGCGGACCTGGAGCTGCCCTCGCCGGAGGAGCCGACGACCTTCGCGATCGCCGACGAGGTGGCCGTGCACCCGGTCGACAACGGCGACGGCCCGGGGCGGTTCACGCTCTCGGGCACCGTTCCCGAGGTGCCGTGGGCGGGTGCGGCGCGGCGCGTCGTCGTCCTGGCGCCGGCCCCGGCAGGGATTCAGGGGGCGGTGCTGGCGCTGGTCGATGCGTCGTCCCTGCCGGTGGGTGACGCGGTCAACCTGGCCGGTGAGCCGCACGGGTCGCTGGTGCTGGACCAGGCCGGTGCCGCCGGTGCTCTGCTGACCGAGGCGCAGGCGCAGGCGGTGCGGGCCCGGTACGCGCTGGCCCGTTCGGTGCAGCTGGCCGCGGCCCTGGAGCAGGTGCTCGCCTGGACGGTGCAGTACGCGGGGGAGCGGCACCAGTTCGGCCGGCCGCTGGGCAAGTTCCAGGCGATCCAGATGGAGCTCGCCGAGATGGCCGGTGAGGTGACCGCGGTGACG
Organism: Blastococcus sp. SYSU DS0616; assembly: GCF_054051015.1. Taxonomy (NCBI): domain Bacteria; kingdom Bacillati; phylum Actinomycetota; class Actinomycetes; order Geodermatophilales; family Geodermatophilaceae; genus Blastococcus; species Blastococcus sp. SYSU DS0616. The sequence goes on along the minus strand of NZ_JBJHAJ010000001.1, from coordinate 225,954 downwards.
GCGCTGACCGACGCCGCGGTGCAGGCGCTGGACCGGGGCGAGAACGTCGTCCTCGCCGCTGCGGCGGCGAAGGTGCGGGCCGGTGCCGCCGTCGAGGTGGTGGCCCGGCTGGCGCACCAGGTGCACGGCGCGATCGGGTTCACCCAGGAGCACAAGCTGCACCACCTGACGCGGCGGCTGTGGTCGTGGCGGGACGAAGCGGGCAGCGAGCTGGTGTGGTCGCGGGTGCTGGCGTCGGGGCTGCTGGCCGGCGGGCCGGACGGGCTCTGGCCGGCGCTGACCCGCGCGGTCTGAGCTGGTCGGCCGCCGCCTCGATCAGACGGTCTCGGGTACCCGGAGTTCGGCCACCACGAGGTCGTACGTGGCGACCTCGACGACCTGGGCGCCCATCTGACGGGTGAACTCCTGCCGCAGCTCGGTGGCGCGTTCGAGTGCCTCGTGCATGGCGTCGCGGGAGTCGTAGGTGACGGCCGTGGTGGCGCGCCCGGTCTCCGGCTGGACGAGCAGGCTCACCGAGCAGAAGCCGGGGAGATCCTCCAGCCGCGGGAGCATGCTGACTCCGAATGCGTCGGTCATCCGGTCCAGTCGTTCGGGCTTGCCGCGGGTCCAGGTGACGCGGGCGCAGGCGCCTTCCGGTGCGGAGTGCATGCGGTGGAGGACGGCGATCGACCACTCGTCGACCACCGCCGGGCCGCCGAGGATGTCGCTGGCGCGGGCGCGCATCGCCTTCACCTGGTTGGCGCTGCGGTGCAGGGCGGTGGAGTCTTCCCAGGCGGTGGTGACGATGCAGCGGCCGGAGTGCCGGTCGACGAGCATGGAGAGGCCGATGAATCCGTCCATGCCCATGACGGCGGGGAGCACGCGGTCGCGGATGTAGACGATGCCCCGATCGATCTGCACGGGATTGCCGGCGATGGTGGTGGAACGCGCGTACATGCGACGGGTCCTCTCGCGACAGCCGAGCCTCCGGTGGGCGGTGCTGGGCTGCCCACTGTCCTCGCTCGAGCGCCGCTTGGGAACAGATCCGGACGTGCGCGTTCCGCCGGTCAGCGGAGCAGGGGATCGGGCGGGGCAGCCTCCTCGAGCCAGGGCGGGTCGGGCTCGGCTTCGTAGCACCAGCCCGGTGGCCGGGTGGTCCGGGAGACACCGCTCGGGGTGCGCACGAGCAGGCGTCCGTCGTCCAGGAGTTCGAAGCGCCAGCCGCGGGCGAAGGTCTTGATGCGGTGGTGCCGTCGACACAGGCAGCAGAGGTTCCAGCAGTCGGTCGGGCCGCCGTCGGCGTGGGCGACGCCGTGGTCGATGTCGCAGCGGCCGGCGCGCCGTCGACAGCCGGGCATGCGGCAGTGCCGGTCGCGGACGTGCAGGAAGCGGCGTTGCGCTGCGGTGGGTTCGTAGGCGTTCGTCGGTGCCGGTGGGCCGAGACCCGTTCCGGGCTGCCGCCCGTCGCCGGGTGCGGTCCGGCCTGCCGACGTCGTCGCGCCACCCTTCCCCCGGGATCGACGGCGGCGGTGCCCGGCGGCGCGGCGGAGCTGGCTGTGGGTGGCGACGGCGAGGAGGCGGCCGTCGAGCGGGTTGCCGATGGCGACCTGCACGCAGCCGCCGGCGGGTGCGGCGCCGACCCCGAGCATGTCGAGCTCACGCAGGATTTCCCGGCACTGGGCGGCGGTGACGATCTCGCCGGCGACCTCCGCGGCCGGCTGCGTCGCGCCGTCGCCGTCCGGGTCGTGGAGAGAGCGCAGCGGCGCGTGGATCGTCAACTGAGCGGTGACCGGCGGGCGGGAGGTGTCCCAGGGCCGCAGGATCAGGTCCGCGGCGACGGCCGCTCGGATGACGCCGATGGGACGCTGATCGCCGTCGGCGCGGAGCAGTTGGGCGTACTGGTCGATCGCGTCGGCGCAGGCCGCGGCCACGTGGACCGGCAGATCGGCGACGAGCTGGCTCATCCCGTCGCCGGTGGGGCGGGTGACGACGTCGGCACGCTTGGCCGCTTCCTTGCGGCGCTTGTCCAGGGCGGCCGCGTCGAGCCGGGCCAGCGCTCGGCGCACCCGCCCGCGGAGCTGGGGGACGGTGAGTCGGCCGGCGTGGGGGAGCACGAGGCGTTCGACCTCTGCGATGACGGACGGCTTCGCCGTGGCCAGGAGGTCGACGAGCACGCGCATCTTCCGCTCGCTGATCACGCCGGCGTACAGCGCGTCCCAGGTTCCGGTGAGCACGGTCGTGAGCAGGATCGACTCGACGGCGAGCGATTCGGCCTCTGCCTCGGTGCAGCCGCGGATCATCGCCAGCTCGGTCACGAACGTCTCACTGACCAGGGCGAGGACCTCCGAGCGACGCAGACGGTTGTCGAGCCCAGGGCCGCCGAGCGGGCCGAAGTCGCGGTCGCGCTCGATGGACCGGCGTCGGGCGAGCGCGGTGATCGCCTCCGCGCGTTGGGCGGCGTACCGGGCTGCCCGGGCATCGGAGGCCCAGACGTCGGCGACGAGTTCGAGATCGCTCAGCCCGGGAGCGAGTGTGTCGGGCACCCAGGGGACCGGGACGCCCTCGTCGGGTGCGCGGGGTGGCTCACCGGGGAACACACCTGCACGGTAGAGGCGACCACCGACAGTTTTCGCAGGTCAATCGTATGGATTGGTGAGGACGGTGCGGGCCTGCAGGACGTCGAAGGTGACCGGTGGTCCGTCGGTGGTGGTGGTGCCGGGGACGTCGGCTTCGGCGCTGCCGTCGACGGTGAAGGTGGCGCCCCAGGTGACGGTGAGGTGGGCGGTGTAGGTGCCGGGGCGGTAGCTGTGCTCGATGGTGTGGTCGGGGTACGGGGCGCCGGGATCGGTGGTGGTGATCTGGCCGGTGGAGGGGTCGCCGGTGTGCCAGGTGAACTGCTCAGCGGTGGCCTCGATGACGACGGTGAAGCCGCGGATGTCGACGGTGAAGGTTTGGGTCGTGGGGGAGTCGGTGTAGAAGATGACCGGCAACCCGGTCAGGCCGTCACCGGGTGGCTGGTGGTGGGTCGTCAGCTGCGGGAGCGGCAGCGTCTGGAAATAGCGGAACACCTCGTCCGGCGACGGCGGTGGGTTCAGCGCGGTGATGTCGATGCAGGCGCGCGTCCCGACGATCCACGGCCCGACTGGCGTGCCCACGGCGGCGTCTCCGGTGGGGAAACCATCGATAGTCCGGGTGGTGTCTTCCGGTCCCGAAAGCGCCAGGCGTCGCTGCTCGGCAACGAGGTCCTCCACCACCCGTCCGGGTGGCGACGGGCACTGGAAGAAGTCACTGGGTCGGCATCCGCCGTTTTCGCGATCACTGATGACGCATGGCCTGGACAGTCGGTAGGTGTAGGGGTGCTCCGCTGGAGCGCTGTTGGACGCCATCCAGAATCCACCCGGCGTCTGCTCCAAGTACGAGGCGGTAAGGGAGCCCGGGGCAGTGGTGACGCCTGGGCCATCGCAGTCGAGGCCGACGCAGGCCAAGGCCGAACTTGTACCCCCTACGAGCAGTCCGATCACGACTCCGAGTGCGAGCAGTAGACGCCGCACGTCAGCCCACCGTCAGCCCGGTGATGACCCAGCTGTGGACGTCGTCCTTCCACGAGAGGCTGGCGCCAGACTGCAGCTCCTCAGGCGTCGCGGCGGAGCGGTCCTGCACGACTTGCCCGCTGGGGTCCACAGCCGTGATTGGGCCTTGTACATAGCGAAACCCCATCTCGGCTGACTCGCCGTTGACGAGGGCCGGACCGTACTCTTCGAAGACATATGTGTACTCCGAATAGCGGTAGCTGGCTGCGAGATCAGCCGCCAAGGACTGAGCAATCTGATCGCAGGTCCGGCAATCCTCACTGAGCTGCAGCAGAGGTTCGGGCTCCCTTGAGTTCACGGCCAAGTACTTCGTGAGCTCTACGTAGTAGCGGACAAACTCGACTGCACCCTCGGGTGTCTTCTCTCGTGCTTCGTCGGGCACGGGGAAGTCGGCCGGACCCAGTGGCGGGAGCGTTTCCGTCGTCGGAGCGGCCTCCGTCGTCGGCAGGGTGGCGCTCGCTTCCTGCTTCTCCGCGCACCCGGTGAGCAGCACGGTGCCGGCCACGAGGCAGCCGATCGTCATCCGGACCAGGCCCCCACGGAGATCACGCACAGCGGGAGACTACGCAGAGTCCGGCTGTATCCGGTTCCGTAACTGTGGACGGCCGCCATGTGCCGCCGGATCGGGTGACCGCCCCGGCGCACGAGACGTGGCTCACCAGCGCACAATCCGGAGCCGACGACCACCGCAGACTGGGGGACGCATGAGCACGGACAGCGCCGCGACGGGGGAGCAGCCCTTCGACACCAGCGGCATCGAGCTCGGCGCGGACGGCATCCGCCGCTACACCGGGCTCCCCGTCAACCTGGTCCGCGTGCTGCTGGCCCAGGCGACCACGCGCGCGGACAGCCCCGCCATCGTCGAGCTCGGCGGCGGCGAGCTCACCTACGGCCAGCTGTGGGAGCGAGCCACGCGCGTCGCGGGCGGCCTCCGCGACGCCGGCGTCACCCCCGGCGACCGGGTGGCCGTCCAGCTGCCCAACGGCATCGACTGGGTGCTCGCCTTCTGGGGAGCCCACCTCGCCGGCGCCGTCGTCGTCCCGATGAACACCCGCCTCGCGCCGGCCGAGGCCGACTTCATCCTCGCCGACTGCGGCGCCACCTACGTCGTCCGCCCCGGGCAGCCGCTGCCCGACGGGGAGCCGGGGGAGATCCCCGACCCGCAGCACACCGACGTCGCCGCGCTCTTCTACACGAGCGGCACGACGGGCCGCCCCAAGGGCGCGATGACCACCCACGAGAACTTCCTGTCCACCATCGAGTCGGTCATCCGCTGCCGGGAGCTCAGCCGCGACCCCGCGGTGCGGCACGCCACGCTGATCTCGGTGCCGCTGTTCCACGTCACCGGCTGCAACTCCCAGTTCCTCACCCAGATCGCCCTGGGTGGCACCTCGGTGCTGATGCCCCGCTTCGAGCCGGGCGCCTTCCTCGCTGCCATCCCCGAGCACGGCATCACGCTCATCACCAGCGTCCCGACCATCTACGAGCTGGTGCTGCGCCACCCGGCCCTGGCGACGACGGACGTCTCCACCGTCCGCACCCTCAGCTACGGCGGCGCACCGATCGCCCCCGAGCTGGTGCACCGCCTTCGCCAGGCGTTCCCGAACGCCCGGCTGGGCAACGGGTTCGGCCTCAGCGAGACCTCCGCGCTGGCCACCTTCCTCCCGCACGAGTACGCCGAGACCCACGCCGACGCCGTCGGCTTCCCCACGCCGGTGAACGAGGTGCGCCTCGACAGGGCCGACCCGGTCACCGGGGTCGGTGAGCTGCTGGTGCGCGGCCCGAACGTCGTCGCCGGGTACTGGGGCGACCCGGTGCGGACGGCGGAGACGTTCGTCGACGGCTGGCTGCACACCGGCGACCTCGCCACGATCACCGACGGCATCGTGCGCATCGTCGACCGCGCCAAGGACATGATCAACCGCGGCGGCGAGAACGTGTACAGCGTCGAGGTGGAGAACGCCCTCGCCGAGCACCCCGACGTGCTGGAGGTCGCGGTCGTCGGCGTCGCGGACCCGGTGATGGGGGAGAAGGTGGGCGCCGTCGTCCTGCCGAAGCCGGGTGTGGACGCCGGGCAGCTGGTGACGTCGCTGAACGACTTCGCCCGCCAGCGGCTCGCCGACTTCAAGTGCCCGCAGTTCGTGCGGCTCATCGACGGCGCACTGCCGCGCAATGCCGGGGGGAAGGTGCTGAAGGGCCCGCTGCGCGAGGCGGAGGGCTGGGTCGCCGTCCCGCGGTAGCGCTACGTTGCCGGGGACCGCGTCCCCGGCAACAGGAGCCCCCGTGCGCATCGGCATGCCCATCTCCTACAGCGGCGGGTTCGACGAGACCGCCGCCGTCATCGCCGAGTACGAGGCGGTGGGCCTCGACACCGTGTTCGTCGCGGAGGCCTACTCCTTCGACGCCGTCAGCCAGCTCGGCTACCTGGCGGCGCGGACGACGACGGTGGAGATCGCCTCCGGCATCCTCAACATCTACTCGCGCACGCCGGCGCTGCTGGCGATGACCGCCGCCGGCCTGGACTTCGTCTCCGGTGGCCGCTTCACCCTGGGCATCGGGGCGTCGGGCCCGCAGGTGGTCGAGGGCTTCCACGGCGTCCCCTACACCGCCCCGCTGGCCATGACCCGCGAGGTCGTCGACGTGTGCCGCGCGGTGTGGCGGCGGGAACGGCTCGAGCACCACGGCACGTACGTCGACGTGCCGCTCACCCCCGAGCGCGGCGGCAGCGGGCTCGGCAAGCCGCTGAAGCTGATCAACGAGCCGGTCCGGCCGCGGATCCCGATGGTGCTGGCGGCTATCGGGCCGAAGAACGTCGCCCTGGCCGCCGAGCTGTTCGAGGGCTGGCAGCCGGCCTTCTTCCTGCCCGAGGGCAGCGCGACCGCGTTCGGCGACGCGCTCGCGCAGGGGACGGCGCGGCGCGACGCCGAGCTCGGCCCGCTGGGCATCGTCGTCGACACGCAGCTGCTCATCAGCGAGGACGCCGACGAGCAGGCCGCCGCGCTCGCCCGGGTCCGGGCCCAGCTCGCGCTGTACGTCGGCGGCATGGGCGCCCGCGGCAAGAACTTCTACAACGACCTCGCCGTCCGCTACGGCTACGCCGACGAGGCGACGACGGTGCAGGACCTCTACCTGGCCGGGCGCAAGGACGAGGCCGCCGCCGCGCTCCCCGAGGCGTTCGTGCGCGGCGTCTCCCTCATCGGGCCTCGCGGCCACGTCGCCGAGCGGGTCGCCGCCTTCCGCGACGCCGGGGTGACGACGCTGAACGCGACGCCGCTGGCCGCCGAGCACGCCGACCGGCTGCGGGGGATCGAGACCCTGAAGGCGCTCGCGTGACGGCGCTGCCCCCGCACGAGGAGGAGTTCGTCGCGCTCACCGCCGAGTTCGTCGACCGGCGGGTGCGCCCGCGGGTGGCCGATTTCGAGGCCGAGGACCGCTACCCGCACGACTTCGTCGAGGAGATGAAGGCGCTCGGTCTCTTCGGCCTGCTGGTGCCCGAGGAGCACGGGGGCAGCGGCGTCAGCACCGCCTGCTTCGCCCGCGTGACCGAGGAGTTGGCCCGTGGCTGGATGAGCCTGGCCGGGGCGATCGGCGGGCACTCGGTCATCTCGCACCTGCTCGCCACCGTCGGCACCGAGCAGCAGCGCGCCAGCTACCTGCCCCGCATGGCCACCGGCGAGGTCCGGGCCACGATGGCGCTCACCGAGCCCGGCGGCGGCAGCGACCTGCAGGCGATGCGCACGCACGCGGTCCGCACCGGCGACGGCTGGGAGATCACCGGCAGCAAGACCTGGATCTCCAACGCCCAGCACTCCCAGCTGATCGGCCTGCTCTGCCGCACCGACCGTGACGCCGTCCCGCCGCACACCGGCATGAGCGTGCTGCTCGTCGAACCCGGTGACGGCCTGCAGATCTCGGCGAAGATCCCCAAGCTCGGCTACCGCGGCATCGAGGCCTGCGAGCTGACCTTCGACGCCATGCGGGTGCCGGGCACCGCCGTCCTCGGTGGCGAACCCGGCCGCGGCTGGGTGCAGATGATGCGCGGTCTGGAGGTCGGCCGCGTGCAGGTCGCCGCCCGGGCGGTCGGTGTCGCGCAGGCCGCGCTGGCCGCCGCCACCCGGTACGCGCAGGAGCGCGAGTCCTTCGGCGTCCCCATCTGGAAGCACCAGTCGGTCGGCAACCTGCTGGCCGACATGGCCACCAAGGTGCAGGCCGCCCGGCTGCTCACCGCCGACGCCGCCGAGAAGCTCGACGGCGGTGCGCGCGCGGACATGGAGGCCGGCATGGCCAAGCTGTTCGCCTCCGAGACGGCGATGCAGGTGGCGCTGGACGCCATGCGCGTGCACGGTGGCTACGGCTACTCCAAGGAGTTCGACGTCGAGCGCTACTTCCGCGATGCGCCGCTGATGATCCTCGGCGAGGGCACCAACGAGATCCAGCGCACCGTCATCGCCGCGCAGTGGATCGCCCGGCACCAGATCTAGGTCGCGTCTCCCACGTGGGTGGCGCCCGTTGCCGAGTCCTGCACGGATGCGCGTGCGTGCGGAGCTGGGTGACACGCCGACGCGGAGCCGTCGCCTCAGCGGCCGTTCCTGCCCGGGCCCGCAGAATGAACCGAAACGAAGCGGTGCTGCGTCACTGGCCGCTCGGACCCGACCGGGGCATCCGTTCCCTGAGAGGACCCTGGTGCGCATCAGGAAGCTCGCCCTGCTCACCGCTGCAGCGACCCTCCCGCTCGGCCTGACCGCGTGCGGGGGAGCGTCCGGCGGACTTCTGCGAGGAGTGGACGACCCTCAACCAGCTCGGTGAGGCCGAGCCGGCCCAGGCCCAGGATGCCTTCGAGGAGCTGGCCGAGAGCGTGCCCGACGAGGCGGGGGCGGAGGTCGAGGACGCCGCCCGGTTCCTCGCCGCCACCTACCCGCCCGAAGGCGATCTCCGGCGGGCCGTCGAGAACGGAAGCGTGACCCAGGAGGAGGCGGATCGGTTCCAGTCGGCCATCGAGACCGTCGCCGCCTACGCCGACCAGAACTGCGCGAGCTGAGCGCACGGCACGTCCCTGCCGCGTCACGACCCGGCCAGCCCCGGTCGCCGATCCGGATCCAGAGTGACCCCGATCTGCCACTCCGGACATCAACGGCTGCGACGACTTCCCAGCTCGATCGGAGTGCCCACCGGCTCCAGATCCCCGCGCCGGGCGCCATCGTGCTCGAGAGACATCCGCTAGGCGCCCCACGCCTCGACCAGCGGCAGCACGCTGCCCGAGGCCGCCACGTGCAGGCTCCAGGTACCGGCCACGCCGTCGTCGTCCAGCACCGACCGGAGCCCCTCGGCCCAGGCGTCGTCCTCCGCGGTGACCGCCGGGTCGCCCGCCCGGCACAGCGCCAGCGCCAGGTGGCCGCGACCGCCCAGCTGGTCGTCGACGACCGAGCCGTGCACCTCCCGCAACCCCACCAGCAGCCCGGGGTCGGGGAGCGGCGGCAGGTCGTCGACGGGCACGACCACCGGCAGCTGGCGGCCGTCGGTGCCGAACCAGGTCAGCCAGAGGCGGCGCCCGGCGAACTGCACCGGGTCCAGCACGGCCCGCCAGCGATCGGTGAGGTCGGCGGCCGAGTGGATCCGGGCGTCGGCGAGCGGGGACGTCGTCATGCCCGTCACCGTGGCAGGTCGCGGAGACCCCGGACCCGGTTGTCCACAGGTCAGCGGTGGCCGAGCCCCCCGGGGCCGTGGTCGGCCGGCACCCGATCGCCCGCCGGCGGTGGGCCGGGCGGGGTGCCGTCGCCCCACGGGCGGTCGCTGAGCTGGTCGCGGTTGTGCTGCATCAGCCAGCCGGAGGTGTCGGGGCCCTGCGGGATGATCTGCGTCGGGTTGATGTCGGCGTGGACGACGTAGTAATGCTCCTTGATCTGCGGGAAGTCGATCGTGTCGCCGAACCCCGGCAGCTGGAACAGGTCGCGCGCGTACGCCCACAGCACCGGCATCTCCGACAGCTTCTGCCGGTTGCACTTGAAGTGGCCGTGGTAGACGGTGTCGAACCGCGCCAGGGTGGTGAACAGCCGGACGTCGGCCTCGGTCACCTGCCCGCCCATCAGGAAGCGCCGGTGCTCCAGCCGGTCGCTGAGCCAGTCCAGCGCGGTGAACAGCCGGTCGTAGGCGTTGTCGTAGGCGCGCTGCGACCCGGAGAACCCGCACCGGTACACGCCGTTGTTGACCTCGGTGTAGACCCGCTCCATGACCTCGTCCATCTCGTCCCGCAGGTGCTCGGGGTAGAGGTCGGGGGCGCCGTCCCGGTGGTGGGCGGTCCACTCGGTGGAGAAGTCGAGGGTGATCTGCGGGAAGTTGTTGGTGACGACGGCCTTGCTGGGCACGTCGACGATCGCCGGCACCGTGATGCCCTTGGGGTACTCCGGGTCGCGGGCGAAGTAGGCCTGCTGGAGCCGCTCGTAGCCCAGCACCGGGTCCACGCCGCCGGGGTCGAGGTCGAAGGTCCAGCTGCGCTCGTCGTGCGTCGGCCCGCACAGCCCCATGGAGATGGCCGACTCCAGTCCCAGGAGCCGCCGCACGATGATCGCCCGGTTCGCCCACGGGCAGGCGCGCGCCGCGACCAGCCGGTAGCGACCGGCCTCGACCGGCCAGTCGTCCCGGCCGTCGGCGGTGATCCGGTCGGAGATGTACTTCTCGTCCCGCGTGTACTCCGGCTCGACGTATCCGGATCCTCTGGTGTCTGCACTCACTGCTCAAGCGTTCCCGATGCCAGCGGGACTCACACCCGTGGGGTCATTGCATTCGGATGACAAGCAGGTCTACCTTGCACCCGTCAGAAAACACTTACACATGGTGGAGCGACATGACAGAGGACCGGCCGAGCGGCGACCACCTGGTCGAGATGCTGGCGGCCCTCGCCCATCCCGTCCGGCTGCGCATCCTCGCCACCCTCACCGGCGGGCGTGACTACGTGAGCCACCTGGCGCGCGAGATCGGCATCAGCCGACCGCTGCTGCACATGCACCTGCAGCGCCTCGAGGCCGCCGGCCTCGTCGTCGGAACGCTCGAGCTCTCCGACGACGGCAGGGCCATGAAGTACTTCGAGATCGCCGACATCGACCTGCACCTCACCGCGGAGTCACTCGCGCAGGCCGCCGCAACCCTCACGCGTCCGGGCCCGGCTCCGGGCCCGGCAGACAAGGAGAAGCCCCGATGAATGCCGTCGACAGCGGCACCACCTGGCCGGAAGCGGTCCTGATCCTCGGGATCGTGTTCGCCGTCCTCCTCCTGATCGGGGGCGCAGCGGCCACCGTCCTGGAGGCGCGCAAGCTCCGGATCACCGCGCAGCAGGAGGCCGACCTGCGCCAGCTGGTCAGCCGCTACGAGCAGCTGGCCGAGAAGACCCTCGACGCCCAGCAGCGCACGGCCGCCGACGTCTCCGAGCTGCGCTCCCGGACGGCGTCCATCGAGCAGATCCTGCGGACGGTCGACTGATGAGGGCCGTCGTGCAGGAGACGTACGGGTCGCCGGACGTCCTGCGGCCGGGAACCGTCGACGAGCCGGTCATCGGCGACGACGACGTGCTCCTCCGCGTGACCGCGGCGGGAGTCGACCAGGGGGTCTGGCACCTCGTCGCGGGGCGCCCGCGAGTGGTCCGGCTCGGCACCGGCGTCCGGAAGCCGAGGAACCCCGTGCCCGGCATGGACGTCGCCGGCGTGGTGGCCGAGGTCGGCGCGAACGTGACCCGCTTCCACCCCGGGGACGAGGTCTTCGGCAGCGGCACGAGCACCTATGCCGAGTACGCGAAGGTTCCGGAGAAGAACCTGATCCCCAAGCCGGCGAACGTGACGTTCACCGAGGCTGCAGCCGTCCCGATCTCCGCGCTCACCGCCCTCCAGGGTCTGCGGAAGGGCAAGGTCGAGGCGGGGCAGCGAGTCCTGGTGATCGGCGCCGCCGGGGGAGTGGGGAGCTACGCGGTGCAGCTGGCCGTCGCGGCCGGCGCGGACGTCACCGGCATCTGTCGCACGGAGAAGATGGACTTCGTCCGGTCCCTCGGTGCCGACGACGTCCTGGACTACACCCGCGAGGCCATCGCCGACGGCGGACGGCGCTACGACCTGATCCTCGACACCGGCGGCAACCGCGCGCTGCGCGAGTTGAGGCGCGCGCTCACCCCGACCGGCACGCTCGTCATCGTCGGCTCGGAGGTCGGCGGCCCGATGGCCGGCCTCGACCGGCCGATCCGGGCGATGCTGGTGAACCCCTTCATCCGGCAGCGTCTGCTGAGCTACCTGTCCATGCCGAACCAGGAGGACCTGCAGACGCTCGCCGACCACCTCGCCGCCGGGACGCTGCGCGCACCGGTCGACCGGACCTTCCCGCTGGCTGACGCAGGCGCGGCGATCCGGTACATGCGGGACGGCAGAGCCAAGGGCAAGGTCGTGCTCACCGTCTGAACCGGGAGCCGTTCCCCCGCGCCCGGCTGCGGGCCACGGTCAGAGCTTGCTGGTCGTCGCCTCGTCCTCGGCTCCGCCGAAGTAGTGGTCCAGCACCTCCCGGAACACCGGCTGGTCGGGGGCGGCGTGCGCGAAGAGCGTCATCGACGACCGCAGCTTCTGGGCATCCACCGGGCCGAGGACCGCGTCGGGGTCCGCGGTGTCCAGTGCGGTGAGCACCCGGGCGCACTCGACCAGCCGGCGCCCCAGCACGGGGTGCGCCAGGTACGCCCGGGCCTCGTCGAGGCCGGAGAGCGCGAAGCGCTGCGCCATGCCGCTGCGGCCCAGCCCCGCGATCTGCGGGAAGACGAACCACATCCAGTGGGTGCGCTTCGCGCCGGCGCGCAGCTCGGCCAGCGCCTGGTCGTAGGTCTGGGCCTGGGCGTCGAGGAACCGGTGGAGGTCGAAGGGGTCGCTCACCGGCCCAGCCTGCCGCACCCGATGAGTTCCCGGCGCCCGGGGCGTCTGCACCGCATGGAGACGACGACCGTGGACCTGGGACCGACCACCGCGGAGCTGGCGCGGGTGGTCGCAAGCGTCCGGGACGACCAGCTGCAGGATCCGACGCCGTGCGCGGGTATGCCGGTGGCCGGCCTGCTCGACCACCTGCTCGGCCTCGCCCTGGCGTTCCGGCTGGCCGCGGAGGGGACGCCGCCCGAGGGTGGCCCGAAGGCGGACGCCGCCGACCTGGCGCCCGACTGGCGCACGCTGCTGCCGGCGCGGCTCGAGGCGCTCGCCGCCGCGTGGCGGCGGCCCGGCGCACGCGACGGCGAGGCCGAGGTGGCCGGGGTGCGGATGCCCGCGGCCGCCATGGCGCTGGTCGCCCTCGACGAGGTGCTCGTGCACGGCTGGGACCTCGCCGTCGCCACCGGGCAGCCCTACCGCCCGAACCCGGCGGCCGTCGAGGCGTGCCTGGAGTTCGTCGGCGACCGCAGCGACCCCACCGACGAGCCCGACGGCCTCTTCGGGCCGGTGGTGCCGGTGCCCGACGACGCCCCCGCCCTGGACCGGCTGCTCGGCCGGACCGGCCGGGATCCGCGGTGGACGGCGCCCGGCGCGGCCTGACCTGGCTTCATGTCGAAGCCGTGTCATCTCCCGTGCGGGGCGCGTGGGCGCGGCGTCACCGGGCACCGGAGCGGCAGGCTCGACGAACCAGAGGGGGACCCATGCGCAGGACTTCGAGGATGCTCGCCGGTGCGGTGCTCGCCGCCGGACTGGGGTTGACCGGCTGCGGCGGGGACGACCAGGCGGACCCGGGGACGGGCGTCCCGGACGTGTTCCAGGAAGAGGAGGTCGGCAGCCCCGACCCGGTCGACGGTGGCGAGGAGGACGCCGACGGGATCGACCGCGGGACCGGTGGCATCGACGAGGACGACAACACCGGGACCGACGACGGCACCGGCGAGGAGGATCCCGGCAGCGTCGACGGGGAGGACGGCACCCCCAGCACCGAGGAGGGCGAGGCCAACAGCTGACGCTCCGGTCGACTGGGAGCTTGCTCACGTCGTGACCGTCCCGTCACAGTCCCCGGCCTGCCGATAAGGGCTGGTGGGTAGCGGTCTTCTCACGACCCCCGCTGCCCGGGGGGCACTGCATGAGCGAGCGACGACGGCGCATCGGCGACGGGCTGGCCGTCCTGGCCGGCGCGCGGCCGGATGTGCTGGCCGCCGCGCCCGGGGCCCGGCCGAAGTTCGTGGCGCTGGGCGGCGTCCTGCTCAGCACGGGGGCGCTCGCCGCGGTCTCCGCGGCGTTCGCCGTCGCCATGGCGCTGGGTGTGTGGTGGCCGCTGGCGGTGCTGGTCGGGCTGGGCTGGGGTGCGGTCGTGGTCAACCTCGACCGGATGCTGCTGGTCGGGATGGCGCACGACGCCTCCCTCAAGCGCAACGTCGCGATGGCCGTGCCCCGCGTCGGGCTGGCGCTGGTGCTCGGTGTCGTCGTGGCGACGCCGCTGACCCTGCAGGTGTTCCACAAGGAGATCGACGCCGAGATCGTGGCGATGCAGGCCGAGGCCGCCGACGCCCACCGCCTGGCGCTGGAGTCCGACAGCCGCTTCGCCGGGCTGCCCGCGCTGCGGGAGCGCATCGCCGCGCAGGAGGCGGTCGTCGCCAGCGGGGGAGCGGCCGACCCCGGGCTGGAGGTGGTGCGCGCCGGAGTCACCGAGAAGCAGGCCGCCTACGACCGGGCGGTGGCCCTGCAGCGCGACCTGGACGCCAAGGCGCAGTGCGAGCTGGACGGCACCTGCGGCACCGGCGACGCCGGCACGGGGGAGGCCTACCTGCAGGCGCGGGCCGCCGCCGACGCGCAGACCGCCGTCGTCACCTCCGCCCGCGCGGAGCTCGACGCCGCCGTCGCCGCGGTCGGCGCCGCCGAGGGGCGCAGCGCCTCGCTGGCGTCGTCGTCCCTGGACGGCGACCGCGCCGAGCTGACCCGGCTGACCGCGGAGCTGGACCGGCTGCAGGCCGCGTTCGACACGCAGAACGAGGGCTCCGGCGGCATCCTGCTGCGCCTGGAGGCCCTCGACCGGCTCGGCGACCGGAACGGCACCCTGGCGGCCGCGCAGTTCATGCTCTCGCTGCTGTTCATGTGCGTCGAGGTGCTGCCCGTCCTCATGAAGCTGCTGCTGAACTTCAGCCCGCCGACCGCCTACGACCGGCTGGTGCAGCTGCGCGACTCCGGCGACGTCGAGCTCGAGGAGATGGCGCAGGAGTCCCGGCGCACGGTGGCCGCGGCCAAGGAGGAGCTCCTGGTGCTGGCCGAGCGCGAGCGGGTGGACCGGCAGAAGGAGGCGATCCTGGCCCGCCGCCGGGCGGCGCTGGCCGAGGTCGCCGCCCGCACCGAGGGCGCCCGCAGCGAGGGGGTGCGCACCGCACAGCCGGTGGCCGAGGAGCCGGCGGAGGCGCCACGGCAGATGTGGGACACCGGCCCGATCCGCGAGCTCGCCGCCCGCACCGTCCGCTCGGTGCGCCGCCGCCCGGTCGACCGGACGCCGACCACCGTCTGACCACCCAGCGCCCCGGACCTCGCCGCGAGGTCCGGGGCGCTGCGCGTCCGCTGGCAGTTCACTGTGGATCGCAGCCCGCGCCGCCGTTCCGCCGCGCGGCTGTGGCAGGGTTCCCCGCGTCTGCCGAGCGGGCCGCCGCCCCCGGCTCCCCGCGTGCCCGCGCGCCGCGGACCCGATGACTCCCGCACCCCGATGAAGGACGTTCCGCCATGAGCACCGACAACCCGAACCCGACCGGCGCCACGGCGGGCGCGGGCCGGCCCGATCCCGCGACCGTGCCGCCCCTGCCGGCCGCCGCCGGGCCCACCGACGGCGTGGGCACCGGCGTCCTCCCCGGCGGGGTCGTGCCCGGTGCCGGCGTCCCCGGCGGTGCGGCGCCCGCGCCGGACGGGCAGCCGGAGCCGTCCGGCGACCCCGGCTGGGCGAGCCGCAACCGCGGCCTGCTGACCGCTGCGCTGATCGCCGTCGTGGTGGCCGCGATCGCCATCGCCGGTCTCATCCTCTGGCGGGGCGGGGTCGACGACGACAACGCCGCCACCGAGGCCGCGGTCACCCGCGCGCTCGCCGAGCAGGGCGGGCAGGTGGAGACCATCGAGTGCGACGGCGACACCTGCGCGGCGATCATCGGCGGCCAGGCCTACACCGTGCTGGTCCAGGAGGACGAGGACGGCGAGCAGCACTTCGGGGTCGCCGCCTACACCGGCGACTGACCCCCGCACCGCCGCGAGCCCCGCACCTGCCGCAGGTACGGGGCTCGCGCCGTCACGGGGTCCGGGCGCCCATCCGGCGGGCGAGCAGGGCCGGCACCACCTCGGCGCCCGCGGCAGCCAGGACGGCCGCGCCGAGCACCACCGCCCACGAGAGCGGGTCCAGCGGGGTGCAGCCGAAGAACAGGTTGATGCCGGGGGTCTGCACGATCGCCAGCAGGGCGGCCAGCGAGCCGGCGACGGTGACCAGCACGAGCGGGCTGCGCCGGCCCGACCACGCGGTCTGCGCCAGCTGGGTGGTGATCAGCGCCGCGAGCCCCATCGTGCTCGCCCGGCCGGGGAAGACCGGGGTCACCCGGCCGACCGTCCAGGCGGCCGTGGCGCCGGCCGCCGTCGCCGCGCCCCGGACGACGACCATGCGGCGCACCGCCGTGGTGAAGCCGCGGTGCGGGCCGGCCCGCAGCACCGGCGCGAGCGGGTGCCCGGCGAGCGGGCCGTCGTCGTCGCCCACGGGCACCTGCCGCGGAGCCGCCACCGCCACGGCGAGCGCCGGGAACATGTCGGTGAGCAGGTTGACCAGCAGCAGCTGGCGGGTGTTCACCGGTGCGCGGCCCCCGACCGCGGTGCCGAGCACGGTGAACGCGACCTCGCCGGCGTTGCCACCGACCAGCACCGACACCGCGTCGCGCACGCGGGACCACATGGCCCGGCCCTCGGCGATCGCGTCGACCAGGCGGGTGAGGTCGAGGTCGGTGAGCACCAGGTCGGCGGCGGTGCGGGCGGCCGGCGACTCCGCGCCCTCGACGCCGACGCCGACGTCGGCCAGCCGGATCGCGGCGGCGTCGTTCACCCCGTCGCCGGTCATCGCCAGCGTCGCCCCGGCACGGCGCAGGGCGGCCACCAGGGTGACCTTCTGCTCGGGGGAGAGCCGCGCGAAGACGGCGGTCTCCGCGACGAGTCTCGCCCGCTCGGCGTCCGTGGCCCGGGCGAGCTGCGCGCCGGTGACCACCCGGTCGGCGTCGGGGACGCCGGCCTGCGCGGCGATGGCGCCCGCCGTCTCGGGGTGGTCGCCGGTGGCCACCACCACCCGCACGCCGGCGGCCCGCAGCTGCTCGACGGCGCGCACCGAGGACTCGCGCAGCGTGTCCGACAGCCCGACCAGCCCGCGCAGGGTGAGCCCGGTGGCCGCCTCGTCCAGGTCGTCGGGCGTGCCGTCGACGGCGCGGTCGGCGACGGCGAGCACCCGCAGCCCCTCGCCGGCCAGCTGCCGGACGCGGTCGCGCAGCTCGGTGGCATCGGCGCAGCGGCGCAGGACGGTCTCCGGGGCGCCCTTCACGACGAGCCGGCCGTCGCGGACGGCGGCGGAGAAGCCGCGGCCGGCGGCGAAGCCCAGGCAGGCGTCGGGCGGGGAGTCCCAGGCGTCGCCCGCCGCGTCCAGCACGGCGCGGTCCGTCTCGTGGGACAGGTCGTCGCCGTTGCCCATGCCCGCGGCGGCCAGCCGGAGCAGCTCCTCCTCGCTGCCGCCGTCCAGGGGGACCAGCCGGGTGACGCGCAGCCGGTTCTCGGTGAGCGTGCCGGTCTTGTCGAAGCAGACGGTGTCGACCCGGCCGAGCGCCTCGAGCACCCGGGCGCTGCGCACCACCGCGCCGCGCCCGGAGAGCCGCCGGGCCGCGGCCTGCTGGGCGACGGTGGCCACCAGCGGCAGACCCTCGGGCACCGCGGCGACCGCGATCGCCAGCCCGGCGGCGACCGACTCGCGCAGCGGGCGGCCCCACAGCACGCCGAGCAGGGTGACCGCCCCGCCACCGGCGAGGGTGAGCGGGAGGACGGCGCGGGTGAGCTCGGCCAGCCGCGCCTGCACGCCCGCCGGTGGCGCCGCACCGCCCGCGGCGCGGGCGGCCCGCCCGGCCTGCGTGGCCGCGCCGACGGCGACGACCACGGCGCGGCCCCGCCCCGCGACCACCGTGGTGCCGTCGAAGAGCATGCAGGTGCGGTCGGCGAGGTCGGCCCCCGGCGTCGCGGGCACCGACTTGGCGACCGACAGCGACTCCCCGGTCAGGCTCGACTCGTCGACCTCCAGGTCCTCGGCGTCCAGCAGCCGGGCGTCGGCGCCGATGACGTCGCCGGGTTCCACGAGCACGACGTCGCCCAGGCGCAGCGCGCTCGCGGGCACCTCCTCGGACCCGCCGTCGGTCTGCCGCCGGGCGCAGCGCGCCTGCTCGAGCAGCAGCGCCTCCAGGGCGCTCTCGGCGCGCATCCGCTGCAGCCCGCTCACGACGGCGTTGATGGCGGTGACGCTGCCGACCAGCACCGCGTCGGTGATCTCGCCGAGCACCGCGGTCGCCGCGGCCCCGGTGGCCAGGATCGGGGTGAGCGGGTCGGCGAGCTCCGCGGCGACGGTGCGGCCGAACCGGGCCGGGACCCGGACGGCGGGGAGCGCGGCCGCCCGCCGCGCGGCCGCGGGCAGCCGGCCGGGCCGGTGCTCGGGCCCGGCCGGGACGTCGGCCAGCCGGCGGAGGACGTCGTCGGGGTCGAGCGCGTGCCAGGGGGTGTGCACGGTCGGGGCCGGCACCGGACGGCGGGCGGCGCGGACGGCGGCGCGGGTACCGGCCACCATCGTGCTGAGCGCGGCGTACTTGCCCGGCGTCGTGGCCCGGCGCTGGCCGAGCCGCGGGCTGCCCACGGCGGCGAGCAGCCCGCCCAGGACGTTGCCGGTGAGCGCGGCGCCGGCCGACCGGCGGCTGGTGGCCTTGGCGTCCGGGACGGCGGCGACGACGCGGCAGGCGTCGGCGAGCCCGGGGTCGGTGACGAGGTCTGCGCCCCACGCCGGGGCGTGGCCGGCGAGCACCGGGGCGAGGCCGACGTCGGCGGCCATCAGCGCGGGCCCGTCGGTGGCCGACACCACCAGCACGCCGTGGCCGTCGGCCTGCAGCGCGCGCACGGTGTCGACGAGCGCGCCGTCGTCGGCGACGTCGTCGGCCAGCCCGGTGACGTCGCGGGCGCCGACGTGCCGGGTGAGCACCAGGCGCAGCTCCGCGTCGGCGACGGTGGTGAGCAGCGCCTCGGCGTGCGGGTCGAGCTCGGCGGCGACCGTCACGGTGCCGACCCGGCGGCGGCCCTCGAGCAGCGAGCGCACCTCGCCGCCGGGCGCGTCGCCGGTGCGGCGCACGGGGCCCAGCCGGTGATGGTCGTCGGCGGGGGCGTCGCCGGTGAGCAGCCGGGTGGCGGCCGACCAGACGGCGGCGTCGTCCCACCCGTCGGCGTCCGCGGTGGCCTCGACGACCACCGGTGGGCCGGTGCAGAGCGCGGCGGCGTCGACGACGACGGTGTCGACGCGGTCGAGGCGGCGGTAGGCCGAGCCGTCGAGCGGGAGGACGCCCTGGCGGCACAGCAGCAGGTCGAGGGTGGCGGCGAAGGACTCCCGGCCCTGCACCGCGGCCTTGGGGGTGAGCGCCCGCAGCAGGTCGGCGGCGCGGCCGGGGCGGCGGGTGAGCGCGAGCAGGCCCAGCGCCGCGCCGAGCTCGGTGGGCCCCAGCCGGTCGCGGTAGGTCTCGATCGGCCCTCGCGGCAGCTCGCCGGGGCGCGGGCCGGGCGGGGGCTCGGCGGCGCGGTCGTCGTCGGGCTCGGGGCCGCACAGCTCCCGTTCGCGGCGGCGCCACACCTGCCGGCGGGCCCGCATCTCCAGGGCCCGCTGGGCGGCGGCGGCGGCGTTGAGCGCCGGCACCGTGGGGCTCTGGGTGAGCGAGTGCAGCACCGCGCTGGTGCCCTCGAAGACGAGGTCGGTGCCCACCGGGCCGATGCGGTCCGACAGCGCCTGCTTGAGCCACTGCTGGGTGTCGAGCAGCGCCATGACGAGGGTGGCGTGCCGGTGGACCGCGGGGACCGGCAGGTACTTGGCGGCGGTGGCGACGCCGAAGGCCACGGTGTCGACGGCGGCGGCGAGGACGGCGGCTAGCAACGGCTCGACGTCGGCCGGGTGGTCGGGGCGCTGCGGGAAGACGCCGGTGCCGCCGCGGGCCTGCTCGATCTCGGTGACCACGCCGACGACGTCCTCGAGGCCGACCCGGCGGGCGTCGACGGCGACCAGCACCCGCCCGACGACGTCGTTCACCGTGGCCCACTCGACGCCCTCGAGCCGCTCCAGGTGGCGGCGCAGCGCGGCGCGGGCGGCGGGGGCGTCGTCCTCGGCGGGTTCTTCGAGCTCCACCTGCAGACGGTCGCGGTCGCCCCAGACCCGGCGGGTGTGCCGGGTCGGCGCCGGCTCGAGCAGGCCCCGGGCGGCGTCGACCAGGTCGTGCAGGTGCCCGCTGGGCAGCGGGTCGGCGCCGGTGACCAGGGTGCCGACCGCGCGGGTGCCGGAGACGGCGGCGCCGTGGGCGAGGTGCAGCGACCCGCTGACCCCCGCGCGGGCGAGCCGGGTGGTGGCCGACGCCGTCCCGCCCAGCAGACCGGCGCCCACGACCACGGGCACGGCGGCCAGCGCGGCGGCGCCGGTGGCCGCGCGCGCGACCTCGTGGGCGGCCCGGCGGGCCGAGTCGAGGCGGCGGAGCAGAGTCATGGATCTCCCGTGACGACGGTCACGGGAAACGGTACGTGTCCAGCGGGTGAACCGCAGGGGGCGGTGCGCGGCGGATCAGCGGCGCAGCGTCACCCGCCGCTCCCGTCGTGGCCGGGCTGGATCGCATCCCGGCACAGGTGGGTGTGGAGGAAGCGGGTCATCGCGCCGGCCAGCGCCTTGCGGGACTTCGCCTGGCGGAAGACGTGCCCCTCGCCGGCGAGCTCGAGGTACTCGACCGCGCGGCCCAGCTCGTGCAGGACCCGGACGATCTGGTGCGCCTCGCCGATCGGCACGTTGGTGTCGTGCTCGCCGTGCACGACGAGCAGAGGGGCCTGGATGTTGCCGGCCGAGGACAGGGGGGAGATGTCCTCCAGCAGCGCCCGGTCGCGCTCGGGATGCCCGTACTTGGTCACGGCGGCCGCGGCGATCCACGGCTCGCTGTCGCGGTAGAAGGTGACCAGGTCGGACATGCCGCAGACGTCCACCCCGGCGGAGAACACCCCGGGCGAGAAGGCCAGCGTCGCGAGGGTCAGGTAGCCGCCGTAGGAGCGGCCGGTGACCGCGAGCCGGCCGGGTTCGGCGATGCCGGCCTCCACGAGGTGCTCGGCGGCAGCCAGGACGTCGGCGAACGCGTCGTACCGGCCGTGCAGGTCGTCGGCGTGCACGAACTCGCGGCCGAAGCCTGCCGAGCCGCGGATGTTGAGCGCGAACACGCTCACGCCGGCGGCCGCCAGCGACTGGTGCTGCGGTGCGAAGGCGGGCCGCTCCTGGTCCTCGGGGCCGCCGTGCAGGTAGATCGCGACCGGGCCGGGGCCGTTGAGCCGGCCCGGGGCGCGGTAGAGCCAGCCGCTCAACGGCAGGCCGTCACGGCCGGTGAACCTCTCCAGGCTCGGGACGACGAGCCGGCGCCTGGGTAGTGGCGGCGCGGAGGTCACCCGTGTCCAGGCGTGGGTGGTGGTGTCCAGGTGCCACAGCTCCCGCGGGCGCGTGGGCCCCTGCACGCCGAGCACGACGCTGGAGCCGTCGCGGCTGAGCACCGGGTCGGCGGCCACCAGCCCGGGCAACCCGGAGATCGGTGTGCGCCCGCCCGTGGCGGTGTCCATCAGCTCCAGCTCGCTGCGCCCTGCCACGTTCCACACCAGGAGCAGCAGCCCGCCGGCGTCGTCGGCGTCGATGTCCTCCAGCTCGGCGTCCTCCCGGGCCGCGAGGGTCCGCGGCTCACCACGCCAGCCGTTCGGCCCGAACGGCAGCCCGATGAGCTGCCGGCGGGGCAGGCCCACGTCCGAGGCGAGGTACACGTAGACCGGCCCGCTGTGGTCCTCCGGCGCCGGCCGGATCAGCGCCACGTCCGTGGATCCGGTGGCCCCGTGGGGGAGTGCGCTGAAGTCCTCGTCGCTGAGCCGGTCGACGACGACGACGTACTGCTGCCCCCGCTCGCCGTCGCGGATGACGATGAATCGCTCCTCGAGGGAGACGTCGAGCACGTGGATCAGGTCGCCCTCGGCCAGCGGGTCGAGCCGGCCGGTGGCGGGGTCGGCGAGGTAGGCGCGGGTGGGGACGCCGGCCGCCATCCCGGGAAGGGTCACCACGACGCGGTGACCGCTACGGGTCCACGGGCCGAGCTCGGCGTGCTCGTCGGAGTTGCCGGCGATCCGGAGGGCGTCCGAGCCGTCGGGCCGGACCACCCACACCGCCGTCCGGACGCCGCCGTCGGTGGCCACCTCGCACGCCAGCCAGCGGCTGTCGGCCGCCCACCGCACCGAGATGACCGGGTCGTCGGACAGCGGGATGTGCCGGGCCGGCGGCTGCTCGCCGTCGAGGACGACGTCCTGGAGCCAGAGCTGCGGAGTGCCCGAGCGGTCGCTGATGAACGCGACCTGCCGGGCGTCCGGGGTCATGTTGGGGCCCCAGCTGCCCCAGGCGTCGACGAGGTCCTCGGCGAGCGCCACGGCTTCCTCGACGTGGGGGGACACGCTCGCGCCGATCGTCACCGTGCGACGTCCTCCACCTTCTGCAGCCGATCTCCGGGGGACCAAGCTGCCACACGCGCCGCACCCCGTGGTGGTGCAGGTCCCGTCGGGCTCCCCGCAGCATGGCCTCCGCAGCGCCGGGAGGGAACGGCCCACGCCGCCCGCCGGCGGAATCGGCCAGGCTCCGCGTGCTCGGGACGCGGCACCGCCCCGGAGCCCGTGCGGACCCCGGGGCGGTGCGCGGCGGGTCAGCGGCGCAGCGTCGCAGTCGCTGCGACCAGCAGCTGGCCGGAGACGAGCGCCGGCTCGGGCGACATCAGCGCGCCCGCGGGAGACGCGACCGCGCGGGCCACGGCGGCGGTCACGAGCAGTGCCCGCTCGGGGCCTCGTCCGCCCCCGACGCGCAGTGGGACGACGCCGACCTCGGCACGCCCAGGCCGGGGTTGCGGTCGAAGAACCCGACCGGCTTGAGCGTGAAGCCGGCGTAGTCGACCGGCATCACCGGCCAGTCCTCCGGCCGCGGGAAGTGCGTCAGCCCGAAGGTGTGCCACAGGACGACGTCGGTGTCGGTCAGCGGCGCGTCGTCGGCGACGAACGCCGGGAGGCCGGCCGAGCCGGGGTGCTGGTTGACGAAGTCGCCGGCCGCGTACTTCTCCGCCGGGTCGTACTGCGTGACCCACAGGTGCTTGGTGGAGAAGCTGGCCCGGGCGTGCACCGACGAGGACTCGTCGGCCAGCAGCACCGGACCGCCCTCGGGGTGCAGCGCGTAGCCGACCGGCTGGCCCAGCCGGTTCCTCCTCGACTCGTTGACCACGTGCCACACCCGGCCGACGGTGCCGTCGGCCAGCCGCGCGGCCTCCGCCTCGGAGGTCAGCGGGGTCATCCGGCGGGTGAACGCGTTGCCGTACGGGTTGACCTCGCTGACCGGCTGCCGGACGGCGTCGACCTCGTAGACGGTGTTGTCGACGCCGTCGACGGCCATGTCCAGCCGCGCGGAGAACAGGTGCTGGTGGTACGGCGCGCCCAGGCCGGGGGCGATCTCGGTGGCGTACGGGTGCTCCTCACCGCGGTAGGCGGAGGTGAACACGATGCCGGTGGCCTTGCTCTCCAGCTGGATCGTGCCGTCGAGGTAGAGGTACCAGTAGAAGCCGTAGTCGTAGTTGCCGATGGTGGTGAAGAAGCTGATCACCAGCCGGCGCTGGCGCCGCGTCTCGGCCATCCCGTTGAACATGTCGGTGTGCTTCCAGAGGACGCCGTAGTCCTCCTCGTGCATGCAGACGGCGTTGCGGATCGTGCGCGGGGCGCCGTCCTCGTCGGCGATCGTGGCGTCGAAGTAGCGGATCTCGCCGAGGCAGTCGCAGCCGAGCTCCAGGGAGTTGGTGTAGCGGGCGAAGAGGTACTCGCCGGTATCGAAGTAGTTCTGCCAGAACCGCACCGGCGAGGGGTCGGCGTAGGGCACGACCATCTCCGAGATCGAGGCGCGGTGGATGACCGAGCGGCCGTCGATGGAGAGCTGGTTGAGGATCAGCCCCTCGCGCATGTCGAAGCCGATGCGGAAGCGCCAGCCGGCCCAGGTGACCTCGTCGTCCTCGACGGTGAAGCTCGGCCCCTCCGGCTGGACGATCTCGATCGGCTTGAGGTCGCGGACCGGCGCGGGGTGCACGTCGGGGGTCAGGTCGGCGCGCTCGGCCGGGACGGCGAGGTCGAAGTGGTCCTGCACCGCCGTCGCCACGCCGCGGGTGATGTCGACGAACGCGACCACGCCGTCGACCGGGTGGGCCCAGGGCAGGTCTGCCTCGTCGGCCTGGTGGAAGCCGAGCACGCGGACGATCCGGTGGCCTCGCTCGTCGGCGAAGTAGGAGCCGGCCGACAGGGGCACGGCGCGGACGTCGGCCACGTCGAACCCTCGCTTGGCCATCGCGGCGACCCAGCGCTCGTCGGCGGCGAGGATCGGCTCGATCGACTCGAACTCGGCGTCGAGGATCGGCACCTGCCCGTCGGCGACGGCGTCGAGCTCGACGTCCCGGACGACGGTGCCGGCGGTCAGCGAGACGGTGACGTCGCGGCCGGCGCCGGTGGCGCGGTCGAGCAGCAGCGCCCGGACGAGGCGCTCGACGGCGTCGCCCGGCCGCCAGGCCAGCACCTGCGCCTTGTGCGGCTCCTCGAGCCCGACGTAGACGAACTTGCTGGACTCGGCGCAGAGGCCGGCGGCGCGGACGATCGCCGTCGCGGCGGTGATCTCCTCGCCCGTCAGCCGGGCGAGCGGGTGGGTGGTCGTACCGGTTGTGACGGCGGTCATGGTCACGTGCCTACTCCTGGGGGTGCGGAAGGGGAAGGGCTCCGGTCGGGGCTCGGATCGGCGCCGCCACGTGACGGGGAGCACGTCCGCCGTCCAGCCGCGCGGGTGTCGGCCTGCTGGGGGCATCGGCTAGACAGTTCCCATGACCGAGCTGACGACGGCGACAGGCGGGGGCTGGCTGGCCCGCGAGGAGATGGACGCGGCGCGCGAGCGGCTGCCGATCCTGTACGTCGACGTGGTGCCCGTGCGGGTGGACGAGCAGGGCACCGTGACGTCGATCGGGCTGCTGCTGCGCGCCGGTGAGGACGGGCAGATCAAGCGGGCGCTGGTGTCGGGGCGGGTGCTGTACCACGAGCGGGTGCGGGCGGCGCTGCTGCGGCACCTGGAGAAGGACCTCGGCCCGCTCGCGCTGCCGCGGGTCCCGCCCGCGCCGCAGCCGTTCACCGTCGCCGAGTACTTCCCGACGCCGGGGGTGACGCCGTTCCACGACCCGCGCCAGCACGCGGTGTCGCTGGCCTACGTGGTGCCGGTCGAGGGGGACTGCTCGCCGCAGCAGGACGCGCTGGAGCTGACCTGGTTCTCGCCGCTGGAGGCGCGCGATCCTGCGGTGCTGGCCGAGCTGACCAACGGGCAGAGCACCCTGCTGCTGCAGGCGCTGGCGCACCTCGGGGTCTGACCGGCCACCGGCCCGGGGCCGTGGCGGCGCCCCGGCTCGGCGCGGGAGGTGACCCGCACCACGGGAAAATCCGCAGGTCAGCCACCCGCCCGGGTGAGATTTGCGGCCCGCCCTCCGGTTCCGCACCTCCGCGCGTCGATGTGATCTTGTGATCACTCACCTGACGACGGTCGAGGACGGTCTCGGTGCCCTGCACCCGGAGGGCGAGGCCGGCGAGACCTTCACCCTCGGCGTCCTGGCCCGTGCGGTGCCCGTGCTGCCCGGCGCCGGCAGCTGCGAGGAGCTCGACCGGGTCTTCGGGCGGGCGCGCGACGCCGGGTGCGCGGTCATCGCCCACCCCGACGTCGACGGCGTGGTCGGGCTGGTCGAGCGCAGCCGCTTCGAGGCGCTGATGAGCGGGGCCTACGGCTACGGCCGCTCGCTGTACGGGCGCCGGCGGCTGTCCGACGTCGCCCAGTGGGACGCGCTCACCCTGCCGGCGACGACGACGGTCATCGAGGCGTCCAGCCGGGCGATCACCCGGGACCCGGAGCACGTGCAGGACCACGTCCTCGTGCTGGGCGCCGACGGCGTGCGGGCCGTCCCGATGCCCGTGCTGCTCTCCGCGCTGGCCCGCGCGCTCGCCGGCCAGGCGCTGCGCGACCCGCTCACCGGCCTGGCCAACCGGCACGCGTTCTTCGGCCGGGTCGAGGAGTCCTGCCGGCGCAGCGCCACCCAGCCCGGGCACCAGACCGCCGTCGTCTACTTCGACCTCGACGGGTTCAAGCTGGTCAACGACGACCTCGGGCACGACCGCGGGGACGCGCTCCTGCGCGACGTGGCGGCCGCGCTGACCGAGGCCGCCCGGCCGGTGGACCTGGTGGCGCGCCTCGGCGGCGACGAGTTCGCCGCGTGCCTCGACATCGACACCTCCCTGGCCCGCCGCGACGGCGCACCCGACACCGACATCGCCCGCTCGATCGCCGTCCGCATGCACCGGGCCGTGGCCGCGATCAGCCGGGACGACGGCGTCGCGCAGCGGGTGCGGGTCAGCGCCGGGCTCGCGGTGAGCGCCGGCGGCTCCGTGGACCCGGGTGAGCTCGTCCGGGCGGCGGACCTGGCCATGTACACGGGCAAGCGCAACGGCGGGGACCACGTCAGCGGCCCCGTCCTGGTGACGACGGCGGTGGACGCCGATCCGCTCGCGGGTACCAGCGTGGCCCAGGCCGTGGCCCGCGGGGAGTTCCTGCTGCTCTACCAGCCGATCGTGCGGCTGGCCGACGGCCGGCTCGGCAGCGTGGAGGCGCTGGTCCGCTGGCAGCACCCGCGCCTGGGCCTGCTGGCGCCCGACGCCTTCCTCGCCTCGGCCGCCCGGTCGGGTCAGCTCACCGCCCTCGACGACTGGGTGCTGCGCACCGCGACGCGGGAGTTCGCCGCCTGGCAGCGGGAAAGTGGCCCGGAGGCGGGCTGCGTCGCGCTGAACGTCAACGTGAGCACCGACCGGCTGCTCACCCCGGGCCTGGGCACGGTGCTCTCCGACGCCACAGGTGCCGCCGGCCTCGACCCGGCGCTGGTGCGGGTGGAGGTGCCGGAGTCGCTGCTGGTCGACCAGCTGCACGCCGCGGTCGAGCCGCTCGAGCAGCTGCGCGCCGCCGGCTACAAGGTCACGTTCGACGACGTCGGCGCCGGCGGGACGTCGCTGCGCCACCTGCGCGAGGTGCGCGCCGACGGCCTGAAGATCGACCGCTCGTACGTGCAGGGCATCCTCACCGACGACCGCGACCGGGCCCTGGTGCAGCTGCTCGTCGACTTCGCCGACGGCGCCGGCCTGGTGGTCACCGCCGAGGGGGTCGAGACCGAGGGGCACCGCGCGGCGCTGCAGGCCATGGGCTGCGACTACGCGCAGGGCTGGCTGTTCTCCCGGCCGGCCCCGCTGAACGAGCTGGGGACGCACTTCCCGTCGTGACCGGGCTCGGCGCCGCACCCCGCCCGCCTGCGGAACCTGCCCGGACGGGGGAGGGACCCTCCAGCTCCGGTGGCGCACAACCGATTAGACGGTCATGCGCATGAGTCGGATGGCCCCGGAGGTGGCCACCCCGCGAGTGGTCGCCCGGACCGCCGGGCTGCTGACCGCTCTGGGCGGGGTAGCGGCCGTCGGGTTGGTCCTCGGCACGCCCGGCGGCCTCGACCACGTGCACCCGGCCGTGACGGCGCTCGGGCCCGTCACGACCCTGGTGGGCCTGGCGGTCGTGCGCTGGGGCCACCTGGTGCCGCGGGGCTTCTTCCAGGCGCTGCTCGTGCTGGGCGTCGTGGGCATCGGGATCTTCGGGCTCTCCGCGCCGACGGTGAGCGGCGCAGTCGCGGTGCTGGCGCTGTCGGCGTTCGCGGCGATGGTCGCCTTCCTCTTCTTCCCGCGGCCGTGGGCGCTGGGCTTCCTGACCGAGATGCTCGCCATCGGCACGGTGGTCGTCGCCGTGCGCGGTGACGTCCCCGTCGGGACCGCCGTCGTCCTGGCGGTGCTGGTGCTGGGCTCGGCCGGCGCCGTCGGGGTGCTGGCGCGGCGGGCGGCCAGCGCCGAGGAGGACGCGCTCACCGGGCTGGTCAACCGGCGCGGCTTCGACGAGACGCTGGACGCGGCGGTGCGGACGGCGGTGCGCTCGGGCGAGCCGCTGTCGGCGGCGCTGTTCGACCTCGACCACTTCAAGACCGTCAACGACACGCAGGGACACGCGGCCGGCGACGAGCTGCTGCGCGCGGTCGCGGCCACCTGGCGGCCGCTGCTGCCCCGGGGTGCGGTGCTGGCGCGGCACGGGGGCGACGAGTTCTCCCTGTTGCTGCCCGGCTCCGACGGCGAGCGGGCGCTGGCCGTCGCGGAGTCGCTGCGGGCGGCGCTGCCGCAGGTGGGGACGTCGGTGGGCGTGGCGCAGCTGGCGCTCGGCGACTCGCCGTCGGACCTCATGCGCCGGGCCGACGCCGCGCTGTACCGGGTGAAGACGCTCGGCCGCGGGCGCAGCGAGCTGGACGCCGACGGGCAGAGCCCGCTGGCGCGCGACCTCGCCGCCGCGCTCGCGGCCGGCCGCTCCGGTGGGCTGTCGGTCCATCTGCAGCCGATCGTCACCCCGGCGGACGGCGACGTCGTCGGCGTGGAGGCGCTGGTGCGCTGGGCGCACCCGTCGCGCGGGCCCGTCCCGCCGGCGGAGTTCGTGCCGGTGGCCGAGCAGGAAGGCCTCGTCGGCGCGCTGGGCGCGTTCGTGTGGACGGCGGCGTGCGAGGACGCGCGGACGCTGTCGGAGGCGACCGGGCGCACGCTGTTCCTGACGGTCAACGTGTCGGGTCTGGAGCTGGACGACCCCGGGTTCCCCGACCGGGTGCTGGCGACGCTGGCCGCGACCGGCTGGCCGGCGGAGCGGACCGTCGTCGAGGTGACCGAGAGCCTGGTCGAGGCGGAGACGACCCGGTCGGTGGCGGCGCTGCACGCGCTGCGCGAGCACGGGCTGCAGGTGGCGATCGACGACTTCGGCACCGGCTACTCGGCGCTGGCGCGGCTGGACACGCTGCCCACCGACTTCCTGAAGCTGGACAACTCCTTCGTCTCGGCGATCACCACCTCCAGCCGGCGGGCGCGGCTGCTGCGCAGCGTCATGGCGCTGGCCGACGCGCTGGAGCTGGTCCTCGTCGCCGAGGGCGTGGAGACACCGGAGCAGGCGCGGGCGCTGGTCGACCTCGGCTGCCCGCTGGCGCAGGGCTACCTGTACGGGCGGCCGAGGCCGGTCGGAGAGCTCGTCGCCGAGCTCGCACCCGGCGTCCGGGTGTAGCCGGCCGCCGTCGCCCGCGATACCGCCACGGCGCACGTACGGCCCCGGCCTGCGTGGCCGGGGCCGTCCGTGGAGAGGTGGTGGGCTCAGAAGCTGGACCGGGGCACCCCCATGCCGGGGTCGATGCGGGTCGGGCCCGACGCCGAGGGCTCCACGTCGAAGTCGAAGATCCCGGTGGGCAGGTAGACCGTCGAGCACGAGTTCGGGATGTCGACGACGCCGGAGAGCCGGCCCTCGATCGGTGCGGCCCCGAGGATCATGTAGCCCTGCTCCGGCGTGTAGCCGAACTTGGTCAGGTAGTCGATCGCGTGCAGGCAGGCGCGCTGGTAGGACAGGTGCGAGTCCAGGTAGCGCTGCTCGTCGTCCAGGGTCACCGACGTGCCGGAGAACGCCAGCCAGCGCTCGTACCGCGGGTCGACGTTGCCGGGCAGGAAGATGGCGTTCTCGCTGACGCCGTAGGTCTCCATGCCGCCCTTGATGACGTCGACGTGCAGGTCGATGAAGCCGCCCATCTCGATCGCGCCGCAGAAGGTGATCTCGCCGTCGCCCTGCGAGAAGTGCAGGTCACCGAGCGACAGCTTCGCGCCGTCGACGAACACCGGGTAGAAGATCCGGCTGCCCTTGGTGAGGTTCTTGATGTCCTGGTTGCCGCCGTTCTCCCGCGGCGGCGCGGTGCGCGCGGCCTCGCCGGCCACCCGGTCGTAGTCGGCGCCCTGGAGCGTGCCCAGGATGGCGTCCTGGGGGAGCGGGGGCAGCGCCAGCGGCGGCACCCGGTCGGGATCGGTGTCGATCAGCGCCTGCTCGCGGCGGTTCCAGCGGGCGAGCAGCTCGGCCGACGGCGCGGTGCCCATGAGCCCCGGGTGGACGATGCCGGTGAAGGAGACGCCCGGGATGTGCCGGGAGGTGGCGGTCTGCCCGGAGAAGTCCCAGATCGTCTTGTAGGCGTCGGGGAACTGGTCGGTGAGGAAGCCGCCGCCGTTCTGCCTGGCGAAGATCCCGGTGTAGCCCCAGCCCTGGCCGGCGAGCGGCCCGGAGTCCTCCTGGGGGATCGGGCCGACGTCGAGGATGTCGACGATCAGCAGGTCACCCGGCTGCGCGCCCTCCACGTGGAAGGGTCCGCTCAGGCAGTGCACCGTCGACAGGGGCGCGTCGCGGATGTCGTCGGCGGAGTCGTCGTTGTGGATGGCGCCGTCGAACCACTCCCGGCAGTCGACGCGGAAGGTGTCACCCGGGCGCACGGTGACGTTGGCCGGGATGTCGGGGTGCCAGCGGTTGTGCCCGACGTACTGCTGCTCGGTGAACTTCTTCGACGAGTCGAGGGGGTACACGACTTTCGGCACGGGGGACCTCCAGGTCACAGGTGGTGCGCGTCCGGGTGCGAGCGGGTGCGGTGTGCGGGATCGGCGTCACCGCCTCTCGTGGGCGGTGGGGGTCCCGGAGCGGGGGGACGGCGGCACGTCGCCCTCCCGCAGCTCCGGCGCGGGCGCCGTCGCCTCGGTGGCCGCCGGTTCGCGCAGTCGAGGGGCGAGCGCCAGCGACGCCAGGCAGATGACGGCGAGGGCGACCGCCGACTCGGTGAGGTAGTCGCCCCAGACGCCGGTGAGCAGCAGGAACGCGGGGACGGCGGCGGTGAACACACCGGCGACGACGGCCACGAGGCCGGTGAACCGGGTCCACTCCTCGCGCTTGAGCCCGAGGACGACCCAGAACAGCGCCCACAGGACCGCCCAGTAGAGCCAGATCACGCCGAACGCAGGGTCGTCCAGGCGCCCGAAGTTGAGCCCGGCGTAGACCAGGGCGCAGCAGGCGACGAACGCGGAGAACCAGCCGAGCCCGGTGCCGTCCAGGTCGCCCAGCAGGTTGAACCCGACGTAGAGGTAGGTGAAGCCGAACAGGTACAGGCCCGAGGCGGCGAGGATCGTGTCGGGGTCACCGCCGGAGGTGACGATCAGGAAGGTCGGCGTGAGCACCTGCAGCCCGCCGACGAAGAAGTTCAGCGGCGCGGCCGCGCGGGCGTCCACCCACCCGAGCAGCATCAGCCCGTTCAGGATCAGCACGGCCCCGACGTAGAGCAGTCCGACGCTGGCCATGGGGACGTCCCTTCATCGCTGGAGGCGGAGCGGGCTGCTCGTTCCGGTGGGCGACGCCCGGCTCAGGGCCGGGGCAGGTGGCGGAGCGCGGGGTTGGCGGCGACCGGGGAGCGGCGGGCCGGGCGCGGGCCGGGGGAGGACACCACCTCGGGTTCGTCGCGGGTCCGCTCGGTCCGGTCGATCAGGGCGCGCCGCGTGGGGTCGCCGAAGGAGAGGCGCGGCGGGGTGAAGACCCGCACCGCGGCGGACCCGCAGGTGGGGCAGCAGGTGGTCGGCTCGGCGGTGCCGATCGGGAGCGAGCGCTCCGTCAGCCCGTGGTCGTCGCATCGGTACACGTAGGAAGCCATCGCCGTCCTCGTCACTCGCGGTGTTCGAGCAGGCGACCCACGCTCTCGGGGGCCGGAGGACCGGTCAAGGCCTCCGGCGATCCAGCGGCAAGCGAGCTCGTTCCGGTACGCGAGAGCTCGCGCGCGCCCTCACGCAATGTGCGGTCCCGCGCGGGCTCTGCCTCTGAGTGCCGTGGCACTCAGAGGCAGAGCGGCCGCGGACCTGCTGTCGTCCCCGGTCGCTATACCTGCACGGGGACCGGCTCGGGCTCCGGTCGCACGGCGCTCCGCTGCACCGATGCCGCGTGCGCCGCGCCGGCGGCGACCACGAGGGCGGCTGCCACGGCGGGGGCGGCGAGCGCGGTGCCCGCGCTCAGCGCATCGGCGAGCACGCCGGTGAGCGCGGAGGCGACCGCCTGGCCGACGACGACCGCGGAGCCGAGCATCGTCATGGTGGTAGCCGAGCGGCCGGCCGGGCTCAGCGCCGCGGCAAGGCTGTACAGGGTGACCAGCGTCGGCCCGACGCCGCAGCCGAGCACCGCGAGGGCGGCCACGAGCGCCGGCACCGACCCGGCGCACGCGTAGGCGATCGCGCCGGCGAGCAGCAGCGACCCGAAGGCGAGCCACCGCGCCCGCAGCGAGAAGCGCACCGGCAGGGCCGCGGTGCCGAGCGCGAGCACCGCGGACCCGATGCCCATGACGCCGTAGAGCAGGCCGGCGCTGTCACCGTCGCCGTCGACGGCCAGGAAGCCGGTGAGCGAGGTCAGGGTGGCGCCGAAGAACAGGCCGACGCCGAGGGTGCCGACGACGACGGTGAGCAGCGGGAAGCGGGTCAGCTCGCGGACGGGCGCCCGCGCGGCCACCGTCGGGTCCGTGCCGGGGTGCAGCCGGCCGGTGGGGTGCAGGGCGAACGCGGTGACGAACACGAACGTCAGCGCCGAGGCGCCGGCGATGGCGACCCACGGGGCGATCGCGGTGGCGAGCAGCCCGACGAGGAACGGGCCGATGATGAAGACCATCTCGTCGGCGGCGGACTCGTAGGCCATCGTGCCGTTGACCACCCGCTCGCGGCGGTCGTGGTGCACCGACCGGCGGATGATCGCCATGAGCCGGGTGCGTGACATGGGGGCGATCTGCGGTGCGGAGGCCCCGATGAGGACCGACAGCGCCAGCAGCGCGGCGTCGGCCGCGGTGCTCGCGACGACCAGCGGGAAGACGCCCAGCAGGCTCGCGTTCACCAGGCCCACCGGGACGAGCACCCGGCGCTGCCCGAAGCGGTCGACCGCGGCACCGAGCAGGGGGCCGGCGAGTGCGGTGCCCAGGCCGGCGCAGGCGGAGTTGAGGCCGCCGAGGGTCACCGAGCCGCGCTCGGCGACGACGAGGGTGAGGACGCCGACGACCATCATCGCGAACGGCAGCCGCGCGATGAACGCGAGCGGGAAGTAGGAGAGACCGGCGGAGCGGAGCACCGCGGAGTCGGTGGGGCGCGTGTGGAACATGACCTCTGCTGGGCAGATCGGGCGTGCCGCCTTGATCCGCCGGCGTGGCCGGCAGCAGGTAGTTACACACGGGGCGTTCTGGAACCCGTCAACCCTAGCGCGCCGGCGGGACGGTCGACTTGCGACGCGTCGCCCGATCAGGTTGCCGCCGGGCGCTACTTCCAGCGGTCGATGAACTCGACCGTCGCGGCGTTCACGACCTCGGGGTGGGTCGCGCTGAGGAAGTGCTGGCCGCCCTCGACGACGCGGAGTTCGGCGCCGGCGCTGTTGACGAAGAGTTCGATCTCGGCCTGGGCGTTCGCGACCGAGTAGACCCGGTCCGCGGTGCCGTGCATCCACAGGACGGGGCACCGGACGCCGTCCAGCCGGCCGTGCAGGCCGTCCCGGTCACGCAGGTTGATGCTGCTGATCCGGAGCCGCTGCCGTCCGGCGTCGCCGGCGTAGTTCTCCTGGTGCTCCCGGTGCCAGAACGCGCGTTCGTCGGCCGGGACGTCGTCGCCCATGCCCTCCGCGAGGGTGGCGTCGACGAGCTCGACCGGGACGGTCCAGTCGTTCCCGACGGGCTCGGCGAGTGCGTCGATGGCGGGGGTGCAGAACGCGACCCCGTCCCAGCACCCCAGTTCGCGGCTGCGCTGGCTCTCGAAGTCCATCGAGGTGCCGAGCGGGACGATGCCCCTGATGGTGTCGGGAGCGAGCATGGCCATGCGTGCCGCGATCCAGCCGCCCTGGGAGGTGCCCAGCACGAACGCCTGCGGGATGCCGAGCGCCTCGAGCACCTGCAGCCCGGCGACGGCCGTGTCCCAGTAGGTGAACTGCCGGTACGAGGCGCGGGTGGCACCGTGCCCGTAGGGCTCGATGGCGAGCAGGTTGGCGGTGGCGGAGAGCTGCTCGTCCGCGAACTGGGGCCGGTACAGCTCGACGGAGGTGGTGAAGGAGTTGACCATCACCAGCGTCGGGAGCGACGCGTCGTACGCACTGCCGAGCCGGTAGCCGATGGTCGAGCCACCGAGGTGGGGGATCTGGATCGTCTCCGTGCCGCTCATGGTCTCCCTCACGGTCATCGCAGGCCGCCCGGCGGGGACGGCGGTCCGGCCATCGTGGCGTCCGGCTCCCGGGGGGTCAATCGCCGCCGGGCTCGGTGTCACGCGGGAAGCGGCGGGGCGCCGGCGAGCTCGGCGACGGGCGCGGACCACGCGTCGGGCGCCGTCCAGACGAAGCTGTGCGCGCCGGGGACGCTGCGGAACCGGCCGTCCCTTGCCCGGGAGCTGAGCTCGCGCGCCCAGGCCTCGGTGCAGAGGCGGTCGCGGTCGCCGTGGAGGACGAGCACGGGGCAGTCGACCCGCTGGATCGTGTCCTCCAGGCGGTCGGCGAGGTGGGCGGCCAGGGCGTGCCGGACCCGCCGCAGCCCGGCACGGCGCCGGTCGGGGGTGTGCTGGACGTCGAGCTCCGGAGGCTCGAGCTCGTGGTTGCGCCGCCAGGCGAGCAGGACCCGGCGCATGCTGCGGTAGGCCGGGTCGACGGTCGGGCTGGCGAGCACCAGCGCGCGCACCCGCCCGGGTTCGCGAGCCGCGACGTGGGCGGCGACCTGCGTGCCGCTGGAGTGCCCGACGAGCACCGGGTTCTCGGGCCCGCCGGCGGCGAGCCAGGAGGCGACCGCGTCGGCGTGCTCCACGACGTCCATCGGGTGCGGCGGCTCACCGCTACCGGAGAAGCCGGGCAGCTCGACGAGGTGCGCGCGGGTCCAGGTGCCGAGTGCCTCGACGGCGGGCTGCAGGTAGTTGGCGACGGCGAGGCCCGGGACGACGACGACCTCCGCGACACCGGGGCGAGCCGTGCCGGTCACGCGGCTGCGCAGCACGCCCCACGGGGTGGGGCGGTGCTGCAGCTCGACGGCCGGCGGCACGGTCTACCGGGAACGGCGGTCGGCGGTCATGGTCGGGACGCTAACGGCGGAGCGCCCGGCTCGCGCTGCGGGCGGGGCGCGGCGCTGGTTGAGTGGCCGGTGGCGGTGAGCCGACGCCGTCTGTCCTCGTACCTGGGAGTTCGCGATGTTCAGGAAGAAGACCGCAGCGGAAACCTCGAAGAGGTCGATGGCGCAGGCGCTGGGCGCCGTCGGGGCGGCGTTCGGGGCGATGAGCGTCCTGGCGCCGCGGGCGGTGGCGAACAGCTACGGCGTGCCGGTGACGCCGTCGGGCCTGCAGCTGCAGCGGCTGTTCGGCAGCCGGGCGCTGGTGGTCTCCGCGCTGGCGCTGACCGCGAAGACCGACGAGGAGGTCGACCGCGGGCTGGCCGCCGTGGCGGCGATGAACCTGCTCGACACGCTGACTGCGCTCGCGGCGGCGGGCCAGGCGGGTGGCCGGACCACGACGCGGGCGATCACCAGCTCGCTGGCCTACGGCGCGGCGGCGCTGTGGATCCGCTCGCTGAAGGACTGACCCACCCCGCCACCTACCGCCGGTCGCGGGGGCAGCCGCTGCCGTAGATCCCTCCTTCGAGCTATCCAGCACCGTCCGGTGCGCGCCGAGGTCCTCCAGGAAGAGGTCTCGACGACGGATCGGGTGACGCATGAGGGACACGGCAGGCCGACCGGCCGGCAGGGGGTACCGCGGGATCGCGGTCCTGGCGGCCGCGGCACTGGGATTCGGGGGCACGGCCGTCATCGGCACGCTCGCCTCCGCGGCACCGGCGGTGCCGGTCCTTGAGGACTTCGGCCCGGCCGGCGACGGGCTCACCCGCCTCGTCGTCACGCTGGACGGCGGGGTCACCGCCGAGCAGGTGGCGCTGCTGGACGCCCACCCGGCGATCGCGTCGGCGCAGTCGCTGTTCGACGGCTCCGCGCTGGTCGCCGGGAAGGACCTCGTCCCCTCCGTCGTCACCGACCTGCTGGCCGGCGCGCAGGTGACGCTCTCCGAGCCCGGCGAGGTCTTCGGCGAGTCCGTCTCCGACCCGTACTGGGGCACCTACGGCTGGAACCTCAGCAACACCGGCTCGAACTTCCACGGGCAGAGCGGGGTGGCCGAAGCCGACGTCTCCGCGCCGGAGGGCTGGCGGGCCGGCACGGGCCGGGGGCTCACGGTCGCCGTCCTCGACAGCGGGTTCGCGGCCGGCCACCCCGATCTGCAGGGCGCGCTGTGGACCAACCCCGACCAGCCCTGCGGCACCGGTGACACCGACGCCAACGGCAAGCCGGGCGACTGCCACGGCTGGAACTTCTACACGAACTCCGCCGATGTCACGAACGCCGGGCTGGACAACTCGCACGGCACCACGGTGGCCGGAGCCGTCGGCGCCCGCGCCGGGAACGGCCAGGGCACCGCGGGTGTGGCGCCGGACGTCTCGATCATGCCGCTGGTCATCGGCGCCGGGCGGAGCGTCGACCTCTACCTCGGCGCGCAGGCGATCCGCTACGCGGCGGACAACGGCGCCGACGTCATCAACGCCTCCTGGGGCGGCCCCGGGGGCGCGGCGATCCTGACCGAGGCGATCGACTACGCCAACAGCAGGGGCGTCGTCGTCGTGGTGGCGGCCGGCAACGACAGCGCCAACCGCGACACCTCGCCGGTGTACCCGGCGAGCATCAACCGGCCCAACGTCATCACCGTGGGCGCCAGCACGGCCGCCGACACGGTCAGCGACTTCTCCGCCTACGGGGCGGGCACGGTGGAGCTGTTCGCCCCCGGGACGCTCGTGTTCTCCACGACGCCCGACGGCTGGTACAAGCTCGTGAGCGGCACCTCGATCGCGGCGCCGCAGGTGGCCGCGGCAGCAGCGCTCTACAAGGGGCTGGACCGCGAGGCGTCCGCACCCGAGGTGGTGCAGCGGCTGCTGGCCGACGTCGAGCCCCTGCCGGCCTTTGCCGGCAGGTCGGTGACCGGCGGCCGGCTGTCGCTGACGAAGTTCGGGGAGACGGCGGCGCCGGTGCGGTACCGCTTCACGAACATGACCGCGATGGCCGGGACGGTGACCCCGCAGGTCGTCGCCAGCGGTTCGGTGCCGGGCGGTGCCTACGAGGCGCGGATCTCGCTGGGCATGGAGCACGGCGGCGACGTCCTGGCGCTGACGCAGCACGCGATCACGTTGAACGGCCAGACGGCGACGACCGACGACGCCGGCGAGGCGCGCTTCTCCCTGGGCACCCGGGAGGGTCTGGGCTCGCTGGTGCTGACGCCGAGCACCGAGCTGCAGGACGGCCGGTACGTGCTGGTGGTCCAGCTGGCCAAGGACGGCGAGGCGCTCGGCATGGCCTACGCCGCCCCGCTGCTGGTCGGCGAGGAGGCGCAGCGCAGCGCCGACCCGGCGCCCGAGCCGTCCCCGGGGACGCCGGTTCCGCCGTCCGGCGGGAGCACGCCGGCGCCGTCGGTCGGCAGCCCGGCGCCCGGCGGCTCGGCTCCTGCGCCGGGGACCTCCCCGACGCCGGCTCCCACGTACCCGACCGCTCCGGCGCCGTCGTCGCCGGGCGCTCCGGCGCCGTCGGCACCGGCTCCGTCCGTCGGCGCACCGGCGCCCGGTGGTTCGGCTCCTGCGCCGGGGACCTCGCCGACGCCGGCCCCCGCCCCGTCGTCGCCCGTGGTGGACGGCGGCCGGACGCCGGACGGTGGCAGCACCGCGCCGACCACGCCGCGTCCCGGCAGCGAGACGCCGTCGTCGCCGGCCCCCTCGGCCCCGGCACCGTCGGCCCCTGCTCCGTCATCGCCGGCTCCCTCGGCTCCTGCTCCTGCGCCGGCGGCACCCCAGCCGGCCACGGGCGGGGAGAAGCAGTACCCGTCGGTGGGGGCGTACCGGATCACCTCGATCTCGCCGTCGGTGGTGAGCGCGTCCGGTGGCACCCGGGTGCGGATCAGCGGTTCGGGCTTCCAGTCCGGGGTGCTGGTGCGCGTGGGGAGCAGTACGGGGGTGCGGATCGTCGGCCTCAGCGGCACGGAGATCGTCTTCGAGTCGCCCACGCTGGTGGCGGGCGTCTACGACGTCCACGTCTTCGCGCCGGACCGCTCGTCGACGGTGCTCGGCGGCGGGCTGACCCTGGTGACGGCGACCTCGTCGCCGGCCCCCACGGCGCCCACCCCGACGGCGCCCACCCCGACGGCGCCCGCGCCGTCGGCCCCGGGCACCGAGCCGGGGGTGGCCGCACCGGGCGGCACCCCGCCGGCCGGTGGGTCCGACGGCACGGTCCGCGGCCCGCGCGGGGAGCGGCTCCTGCCGTCCGCCCGGTTCAGCGCGCTGGCCCGCTCGATCTGGACCGTCGACTGCAGCAGCGGTTGCGGCGGGTTGAGCATCTGAGGTGAGCGACGGCAGCCCCGCGACGACTCCGGTCGTGGCGGGGCTGCCGCGTTCCCGGTGCCGGTCCTCGGCGTCACAGCATCCGGGCCCAGTCGTCGGCCAGGCTCATGCCATAGCGGTGCCCGGCGCCGGGCGGGTGGTCGAGGGCCGTGACCAGACCGGCGGTCACCTGCCAGAACGTCACCGCCGGCAGCCACGGCAGGTCACCGCGCGGGGCCAGCACCAGGCCGGGGTGCCATTCCGGGACGGGGTCGTCGTCGTTGCGGACGTCGGTGCACCCGGGGACCGGGGACGAGCCCGCCGATCCCGGCCGCCCGGCCAGCAGGCAGCCGTCGACGCCGCCGACCTCGGTCACCGCCGCGGCCGCGGCGGTCGCACCCAGGCTCTCCCCGAAGATCAGCAGCCGCGGTCGCTCGCCGGCGGGCAGGGTCGTCAGCTGGGCCCGGACCGCATCCAGGAGGGCCGTCGCCGACCGCTCCGCCCGGTCGGTGCCGAGCAGGTACTCCACCCAGCTCGGGCGCTGCGCGTACTGCACGGTCGCGGTCGCGAGGTCCCCGCCGGTCAGCTCCTCCAGCGCGGCGATCGCCTCCTCGTCCACCCAGCCCGATCCCGTGGGGACGGCGATCACCACCGTCGAGCGCGTCAGCCCGCCGGCGCCGACCAGCTCCTCGACGGCCAGCCGGGCCCGCGTCTCGTCGGTCGGCGCGTCGGCCAGGTCGATCCGCACGCGGACGGGTGTTCCGGCCGGCACGTCGGGCGCCGACGCGACGACCGGCACCCAGGCGGGCGCCGCGGCAGGTGCGGGCGGGGGCGCTGCCCCGCACCCGGCGAGCACGAGCACCGCCGCCATGCCCACGGCCAGGCGGGCCGACCGCACCCGCCCGTGGAGCACGTTCCGCACCCCCTCGACGACGGCGCCGACCAGCCGCGCCGCGCACCACCACGTCGCCGCGGTCAGCAGGCCGGCCAGCAGCCGCACCCACAGCGGCGGTTCCAGCAACCACGGGGTGACGACGCAGACGATGCCGGCCGAGGTGGCGACCACCGTCGCCACGGGATGCCGCCTCACGCCGTCGCCCCGTCCCGTGCCCCGGTCACCACGCCGGCGATCGCGGCGAGCACCGCCGAGCCCGGGTGGAAGTAGCCGTCGTGCCGCCGGACGTCGTCGGCCGGGATCAGCCGCGCCCCGAACTCCGGTGCCGCAGGGTCCGTACCGTGCCCGAGGTCGCCGACCGCCAGGTGCGGCACGAACCGGATCCAGTCCTCGGCGCCGCGCGCGGCGAACACCCGCGCGGACGTGCGCAGCCCGGTGACGTCGCGCGCCCGCGCGCCCGGGCTGGCGAGCAGCACCACGTCGTCGGCGGTCAGCTCCGGTGCCGCCAGCGCGACGACGACGGCGCCGTAGCTGTGCCCGATCACCGTGACGTGCGGCGCCGTCCCCGACCGGAACCGGAGTTCCGCGACGGCGTCGACCAGAGCCGGCGCGGCCGCCCGCGCGAGCCGGCCGGTCGCCGCGTCGACGCCCGGGCCCCGCGGTGACTCGTAGCCGACCCAGAGGACGACGGCGGTCCGCGGGCCGGCGGCCGATGCCAGCGACCGGGCCCAGCCCCACGGGCGGCGCAGCGGATCGGCGGGGTCGTGCAGGGTGGCCAGATCGGTGTCGGCGCCGGGCACGAGCACCGCGACGGAGTCCGCCGTGGCCGCGTCGCCGAGCGCGACCACCGCACGTCCGCGGCCGGCCGGGTCGCAGCCGAGCACGCGCACCGCGGCGTGGGAACCGGCGGTGAGGCGAGCGGACAGCTCGTCGGCGCAGCGGCGGTCGAGGCCGACCGGGGACCCACCGGAGGAGGCCCGCGGTTGGGCGAGCAGCGACAAGCTGCCGACCAGGGACAACAGCCCCACGAGGAGGGCGAACAGCGGGGTGCGCATGCCGTCCGATCGAAGCTTCGCGAGCGAGCGCCGTCGTCACGCTGCGGAGCCGTCCTGGCGCGCTACCGGCGTCCGACGCCGGCGGTGCGTGCTACTCCGGTAAGGGGCGCACCTGCCCTTCCGGAGGGACGCGGGAGGGCGTTCTCCGTGGCTAGGCTCGCAGCGCGATGAAGCCGACCACCCTGCGCCGCATGACCGCCACCGGCGCCTCCGGCGCGTGGTCGGCGGTGCTCGCGGCGGTCCGGCCGGAGCAGCCGGCGTGGACGGCGCCGTGGTCGAGGCTCCCGCGGGCGGGCACGGTCGGTGCCGTGCTGTTCGGCCTGTACGGGCTGGTCGTGGCCATCGCGGTCTCGAGCGCGGTGCTCAACGAACGCGGCGGGCTGCTCGGCGGGGTGGCGTTCCTCTACCTGCTGCCGGCGGCCCTCGGGCTCGCCGTCGCACCCCGTCGCCCGCTCGACGGGTGGCTGGCCGTCACCTGCTGGCTCGTCGTCCTGCGGTTGCTCATCCCGGCGTCGCCGGAGCGGCTGCCGGTGGTGGAGGTCTGGCACTGGCTGTTCTGGCTGCCGGTGCTGCTGCTCGCCGCGTGGGCCGCCCGCGGTCGCGCGCTCCTCGGCGTCGCCCTGGTCTCGGTGGTCGCGCTGATCCTGTTCGGGATCGTCGACGCGGAGGCGGTGGACGCCGGGTCGTGGTCGACGGCGCTGGTGGGGGTGGCGGTCCCGCTGGTGCTCGGTGGCGCGCTCGGGGCCCGGCAGCGGGCCCGCGCGGCGCTGGCCGGCGAGCAGGAGCGGGCCGAGGAGGCGCTGGCGCGGCAGGGCGCGCTGGCCGAGCGGGCGCGCATCGCACGGGAGATGCACGACGTCGTCGCCCACCACATGTCGCTGATCGCGGTCCGCGCCGAGACCGCGCCGTACCGGCTCGACGAGGTGACACCGTCGGTGCGCACCGAGTTCGCCGAGGTGGCGACCGCGGCGCGGCAGTCGCTGGCGGAGATGCAGAACCTGCTCGGTGTGCTGCGCTCCGACGACGGCGCCGAGCGGGCGCCCCAGCCCGGCCTGGGCGACCTCGAGGAGCTGCTGCGCGCGGCGCGGGCCGCCGGCGCCGAGCTGCAGTGGGAGCTGCGCCTGCCGGAGGCGCCCGCGGCGCTGGGCCTGTCGGCGTACCGGATCGTCCAGCAGGCGCTGGCCAACGCCGCCCAGCACGCGCCGGGTGCACCCGTGCGGGTGCGCGTCGCCGGGGAGGGCGGCGTGCTGCGGATCGAGGTGGTCAACGGCCGGGGAACGGTGACGCCGGCCGCGTCGGGCGGGGGGAGCGGCCTGCCCGGCATGCGGGAGCGCGCTGCGGTGCACGGCGGCACGGTCGAGGCGGGCCCCACGGCCGACGGCGGCTTCCGCCTCGTCGCCGAGCTGCCGCTGGTCGCGGGGGTGGACGCGTGATCGGGGTGCTCGTCGTCGACGACCAGTCGATGGTGCGGGACGGGTTCGCCGCGCTGCTGAACGCACAGCCGGACATCGAGGTGCTCGGCACGGCCGGTGACGGGCAGGCCGGCGTGGAGCTGGCAACCGAGCTGACTGCCCGGGGGCGCGGTCCGGACGTCGTGCTCATGGACGTGCGGATGCCGCGGCTGGACGGCATCGAGGCGACCCGGGCACTGCTCGGCGGTGCGCTGGAGCCGGCGCCGCGCGTGCTGGTGCTGACCACGTTCGACCTCGACGACTACGTCTACGCGGCGCTGCGGGCGGGGGCGAGCGGCTTCCTGCTCAAGCACGCGCC
Source organism: Blastococcus sp. SYSU DS0616 (assembly GCF_054051015.1). Lineage (NCBI taxonomy): Bacteria > Bacillati > Actinomycetota > Actinomycetes > Geodermatophilales > Geodermatophilaceae > Blastococcus > Blastococcus sp. SYSU DS0616. The sequence continues at coordinate 184,015 of NZ_JBJHAJ010000001.1, read as the reverse complement.
GGCCGCGGAGCTGCTGCACGCCGTGCGGGTGGTGGCGGCGGGGGAGTCGCTGCTGGCGCCCGAGGTGACGCGCCGGCTGATCGCGCACTACCTGGCGACGGGCCCCGCGCCCGTCAACGACCGGCGGCCCGCGCAGCTGGAGGCGCTGACGCCACGGGAGACCGAGGTGCTGGCGCTGGTGGGCCGGGGCCTGTCGAACCGGGAGATCGCCGAGGCGCTGTTCGTGGTCGAGCAGACGGCGAAGACGCACGTCAGCCGCGTCTTCGCCAAGCTCGGCCTGCGCGACCGGGCCCAGGCCGTGGTGCTCGCCTACGAGACGGGGCTGGTCCGCCCGGGCGGGTGACCTCGGTGTGTCGCGCAGAGCGGCGTCGACATCCGCGAGGGCGGCCGGCGTGCTCGGTCCGCGCGCCGGCCGCCGTCCTCAGGCCATCTCGGGAACGCGCAGGTGGTAGATCACCAGCGGACCGTGCGCCGCTACCGGGGGTCGGTCCGATCCGATCGACGGTGACGCGGCGCGCGTCTCCGCCCTCGGCGCCGTGGCCTCGTCCTCGCCCCGCCTGCTGGTCCTCGCGGGAGAGCTACGCCGACGTCGGCCGGGACGGTTCCGGGGGGAGGTCGACGCCGCGGCAGTCGCGCAGGTAGGCGTCCCAGTCCCAGTCGGCCAGGAACTCGCGGGCGGCCCGTTCGCCGGCCGCGATCAGCCGGGCCCGCTCGGCCTCGTCGATGTCGAACTCGGTGAGGCCGGTGCCGATGGTGCCGATCGAGAAGGCCCGGCGGCGCACGCAGGGGGAGGCCAGGTAGGTGCGGTCCCGCCCGGTGACCGTGGTGGCGACCAGGGAATCCAGCAGCCGCAGCGGCGGCGGCAGGTGCCGGACGCCGAACACCGAGACGTCCTCGTCGGCGAGCGTGTCGCCCACCCCCACCCCGAAGGTCGGCCAGCGCGGCGTGGCGGCGTCGGTGCGGTCGAAGATCTCGATCGGGAAGTTGGACAGCACCCCGCCGTCCACCAGGGTCGACCTCCGCCCGGTGCGCGGGTCCCGCAGGCTCCGGGGCGCGAAGAAGTACGGGATCGCCAGAGACGCGCGGACGGCATCGGCCACCGGCTGGCGGTCGGGATCCAGGCCGAACTGGCGGTAGTCCCAGGGGAGTCGCAGCAGCCGGCCCCGGGTGACGTCGGTCGCCGTCACCACGAGGCGGTAGCGCTGCCCCGGCTCCAGCGCGGGGTCGTCGCCGGGGTCCTCGCGGCGCAGGTCCCCGAAGGTCACGACGCCGAGGTCGGCCAGCTCCCGGCGCACCCACTCGGTGATGTAGCGGCCGGGGTGCAGCCCCGACCGGAGCAGCAGCCCCGCCGCCGGCGCCAGCAGGGGCACCGGCGCCCAGGAGTCCGGGATGCGGTCGTACTCCAGCCTGTCCTCTGCCGCCCGGATCCCGTCGGCGGAGAGTCCCGCGGCGAGGAATGCGGCCAGCACGGCGCCGGCCGAGGAGCCGGCCACCCGCTCGAACCGGTACCGGCCCAGCAGCTCGACGGCGGCGCCCGTGAGCGCGATGCCTTTGACGCCGCCGCCCTCGAGCACCAGGTCGGCCGGCAGGGGTCCCGGCGAGGTCATGCCTCACCGTAGGGCCGTCGCACCCCCGTCGGTGCTGCGGTCACGACCTGCCGCGCCGACGGGGTGGGAGAGCCTGGTCGCCGGGGCAGCGGGACGTCCGAACGAGCGTGCGCGCCGTCGGCTTTCGCTGCGGCCCGGACTCTCAGACCAGTTCGGGGACGCGCAGGTGGTGCAGGACGAGGTCGAACTCGGCGACGTCGGTGGCCGACATGCGCAGCCCGCGGCGGAACTCGTCGCGGATGTACGTGGCCCGCTGGCGGGAGGCCTCCATGGAGCGGCGGTCGGCGTAGACGGCGGTGAGGGCGTTGTCGCCGGTCTGCCGGTCGAGCATGAGGCTGAGGCTGCAGAAGCCGGGCATCTCGTCCATGCGCGGGATGAGGTCCGTGCGGAAGACCTCGAGGACGCGGTCCGTGGTGGCCGGGTCGACGCGGGACCAGGTGACCCGGGCGCAGGACTCGTCGCCTGCGGGGTGCAGCCGGTGCATCGCCACGATCTCCCACTCCCGCACCTCGGGTGCGGGAGCGCCGAATTGCTCCGTCGCCTCATCGCGCATCCGGAGGACCGCGTCGCGGGTCGCGGCCATCGCCTCCTCGCTCTCCCAGGCGGTGGTGACGATGCAGCGGCCGGAGCCCCGGTCGCACAGCATCGACAGCCCGACGTAGCCGTCCATGCCGCCCACGGCGGGCATGACGTCGTCGCGGACGCCGGCGATGCCGGCGTCCAGGCGGTTCGGGTCGGCGGCGATCGTGGTGCTGCGGGCGAACATGCGCCCTCCCTTCCGCGGACAGGCGCGGCGCCCGGCGATGTCGCCGCGCGAGTCATCGTTCTCGGCTGCCCGGCGCTGTCAACGGGTTCGCGCGCGGGGCCGTGCCGCGCCCGGCAGCGGGGAGGACCGCGACCGCCGGTGAGGCAGCCGGTCCCCGACTCGTCCGTCCGGGTGACGGCTGGGTCCGCTGGGGCGGGAGCGCGGCTTTCGTGTCGGTGGCGTCCGTTACTCCTTCGCCGAGGCAGGGGCGTCCGGCAGGCTGCCGGCGACGGGGACACGGGGAGGCACGGGGCGATGCAGCGACTCGACGGACGGCTGGTGCTGAGCCCGACCGATCTGACCCACCACCAGGAGTGCCGGCACCTGACCCGGCTGGACCTCGGTGTGGCCGTGGGGGAGTGGGCGGCGCCTGCTGAGGAGAGGCCGGAGGACGTGCAGTTCGTCTTCGACCGCGGCCTGGAGCACGAGCGGAAGTACCTGGCGTCGCTGGTCGCGGCCGGTCGGACGGTCACCGAGATCGCGGCCGCCTCCGGTGCCGACGGCCGTCGGGAGGCCGAGGCCGCGACGGTCGAGGCGATGCGCTCCGGCGTCGACGTCGTCTACCAGGGGACGTTCTTCGACGGCGCCTGGGGCGGGCAGGCCGACTTCCTGCTCCGCGTCGAGGCCCCGTCGTCCTTCGGCGGCTGGTCCTACGAGATCGCCGATACCAAGCTCGCGCGGAAGCTGAAGGTCGCCGCGCTGCTGCAGATGGCCACCTACGCCGAGCGGCTCACCGTGCTGCAGGGGGTGGCGCCGGCGCGGATCTCCGTCGTCACCGGCGACGGCGAGTCGCGGCCGTGGCGGCTGGTCGACGTCGCCGCGTACACCCGCCGCGCCCGGGCCCGGCTGGAGGCGTTCACCGCCGCTCCGCCGCCGACCGCTCCCGCGCCGATCGCCTACTGCGACCAGTGCCGCTGGGCGGAGAAGTGCACGACCGAGCTGCGGGACGCCGACGACCTCGGCCTGGTCGCCTTCATGCGGGGCGACCACCGCGACGCCCTCCGCGCGGCCGGCATCTCGACGCTGGCGGCGCTGGCCACCGCGTCACCGGAGCAGCTCGCGGCGTCGGGCATCGGCGCCGACGCGCGCACCCGGCTGCAGCAGCAGGCGGCCGAGCAGCTGAAGGAGAGGAGAACGGGGGAGTCGTCGCGGACGCTGCTCGACCCGGTCGACGGCCTGGGGCTGCTCCGGCTGCCGCAGCCGAGCGCCGGCGACCTGTACCTCGACTTCGAGGGCGATCCCTGGTTCGAGGACGGCGCGGGCATCGAGTACCTCGCCGGGATCGGCGACCGGTCGGGCGGGTTCACCGCGCTGTGGGCACACGACCGCCCCGCCGAGAAGCAGCTGGTCGCCGACCTGGTCGACCGCATCGTCTCGGCGGTGCAGGCGGACCCGGCGATGCACGTCTACCACTACGCGCCCTACGAGGTGACCGCGCTCAAGAAGCTGACCGGCGGCTACGGCGTCCGCGAGGCGGAGCTGGACCAGCTGCTGCGCGAGGAGCGGTTCGTCGATCTCTATCCCGTCGTCCGGCAGTCGATGCGGATCAGCAAGGAGTCGTACTCGATCAAGAAGGTCGAGGCGTTCTACGGGCGGTCGCACGAGGGTGCGGTGGCCAGCGCGCTGGGCAGCGTCCTGGAGTACGAGGCCTGGCTGGAGGACGGCGACCAGGCGCGGCTGGACGGCATCGAGGCCTACAACAAGGACGACGTCGACTCGACCCGTGAGCTGCACGAGTGGCTGGAGCAGCAGCGCGCCGAGCTGGAGGCGCTGCACGGGCCGTTGTCGCGGCCGGCGGTCTCGGTGGTGGCGCCGGACGCGAAGGTGACCCAGGCGCAGGCCGACGAGCTGGAGCTGTCGGCGCGGCTGCACGACGCCGGGCACGAGCTGCTGGGTGACCTCGTCGGCTGGCACCGCCGCGAGGACCGGCCGGCCTGGTGGGAGGTCTACCGGCTGCAGGACCTCGACGCCGAGGAGCTGGTGGGGGACGGGACGGCGCTGGGCGGGCCGTCCTTCGTCCGGTATCTCGGGCCGGAGAAGAAGAGCTCGCTGTACGAGTACTCGTTCCCGGTGCAGGACACGAAGCTCTCCGCCGGCGATGACGCGCTCGACGTGGACACCGCGAAGCGGCTCGGCACGGTGGTGGAGCTCGACATCGCGACATGTCGACTCGTCTTCAAGACGACCGCGGCGGAGCCGCCGCGGCCGCGCGGGCTCGGTCCGGGGGGCCCGCTGAACACCGCGGGCCTACGCGCGGCCATCCAGGACACCGGCGAGGACGTGCTGGCCGGCCGGGAGTGCCTCGGCCAGGCGCTGGTCGAGCGTCGCGTTCCCGCGGGAACGCGGCTCCGTGAGGGCGAGACGACGACCGACGCGATCGTGCGCCTCGGCCTGGCGCTGAACCGCGAGGTGCTGGCCATCCAGGGGCCGCCGGGCAGCGGGAAGACGACGGCCGCCGCCGCGCTGATCCGGGAGCTGCTGGACGCGGGGAAGAAGGTGGGCGTCACGGCGACGTCCCACGCGGTCATCGGCAACCTGCTGAAGGCGGTGGGGCGGCCGGCGCTGCAGAAGTGCGAGCAGCACCAGCACTGCGGCGCGGACGGTGTGGCGTGGTCTGCGGACAACGGCTTCGTGGCGCGGGCGCTGGCGGACGGCGACGCGCGGCTGGTCGGCGGGACGGCGTGGTTCTGGACCCGGAGCGACGTGGCGGAGGCCGTGGACGTCCTGGTGGTCGACGAGGCCGGGCAGTTCTCGCTGGCCAACGCCGTCGCGGTGGCGCGGGGCGCGAAGTCGTTGGTGCTGCTGGGCGACCCGCAGCAGCTGGCCCAGCCCACCCAGGCGGTGCACCCGGGCGGCTCCGGCGCCTCGGCGCTCGAGCACCTGCTGGACGGGCACGCGACCATCCCGGCCGACCGCGGGGTGTTCCTCGACCGCTCGTACCGGATGCACCCGTCGCTGACCGCCTTCGTCTCGGACCTGGCCTACGAGGGCCGGCTGGAGGCGGCGGACGGCCGGGAGCGGGTGACGGTGCTGGGGGAGGGGGTGCTCTCCGGCAGCGGACTGCGGGTGCATCCGGTGGAGCACGTGCTGACGGCGGCGGACAAGTGCCAGCAGGAGGCGGACGCGGTTGCCCGGCTGTGGGGGTCGGTGCAGGGCTCGAGGTGGCGGAACCACCTGGGGGAGCAGGCGCCGATCGGGCAGGCGGACGTGCTGGTCGTGGCGCCGTACAACGCCCAGGTCGCGCTGATCAAGGCGGCGCTGCCGGACGGGGCGCGGGTCGGCACCGTGGACAAGTTCCAGGGGCAGGAGGCGCCGGTCGTGCTGTACTCGATGACGAGCACCAGTGCCGACGACGCACCGCGGGGCGTGTCGTTCCTCTACGACCTGAACCGGCTCAACGTGGCGGTGTCGCGGGCACAGGCGCTGGCCGTCGTGGTGCTGAGCCCGCTGCTGCTCGACGCGCCGGTGCGCACGCCGGAGCAGCTGCGGCGGGTCAATGCGCTGTGCCGGCTGGTGGAGTCGGCGACCGTTGTCTGATCCAGACTGCGGTGCGCGGGCCGGTGCGGCCCCGTGGTGTGATGCCAGTCAGGTGATGTGCGGGTCGGCGCTGGGGCCGGTCCGCTCGGCAGGAAGGTGGGCACGTGGCCGGTACCGGTGAGGTTCAGCTCGAGGTGGACGGCGGCGTCGCGATCGTGACGCTCAACGCCCCCGACCGGCGCAACGCGCTGACGCCCGGGATGGCCGACGAGCTCATCGCCACCTTCGACGAGGTGGACGCCAAGCCGGAGGTCGGCGCGCTGGTCATCCGAGGCGTCGGCAAGTCGTTCTGCGCGGGCGGCGACGTCGCGACGCTGACCTCGGCCGGCAAGGACCCGGCGGCCCCCGACGCCTACGAGGGCATGGGGAAGATCTACGACTCCTTCTACCGGCTGGGCCAGGTGAAGGTGCCGACGGTGGCGGCGGTGCGCGGGTCGGCGGTGGGTGCCGGCATGAACATGCTGCTGGCGACCGACCTGCGGATCATCGCGCGTGACGCACGGCTGCTGGCCGGCTTCCTCAAGCGCGGGATGCACCCGGGGGGCGGGCACTTCGTGATCCTGTCGCGCCTGATCGGCCGGGAGGCCGCGGCGGCGATGGCGCTGTTCGGCGAGGAGATCAACGGGGCGAAGGCCGTCGAGCTCGGACTGGCGTGGGACGCGCCCGAGGACGCCGCGGTCGAGAACCGGGCGCGCGAGCTAGCCGCTCGCGTGGCCGCCGACCCGGAGCTGGCACGGATCGCGGTGAGCAACTTCCGCAAGGAGGCTGTCACCGGCGCGATCCCGTGGGATGTCGCCATGCAGTCCGAGCGCCCGGCTCAGATGTGGTCGATGCGGCGGTCAGCGACCCGCTAACTCGTGCAACCTCACTCTGCAGGGCAACTGGGCTGACATGGCTAGTCGATGCCTTCGAGACGCCTGACGGCGTCGATGAGCGGGGTGAGGCGGAGCGATCCCTGGTCGGAAGGCTGGTACGAGCGTTCCAGTGCCTTGGCGTGGCGTTCGAATAGATTTGCTTGTTCGAGCACGTCCGCATCAGTGACGAGGAGCCTGACCGCCGCCACTGCTTCCGTCAGCTGGTCGACCTCCCGACCGAAGTTTGCGCTCGCCTCTGCTTCGCTGGCGCCACTCTCGAGATCGACCAGAGCTCGCTGCACCCTTCTGCCGGCCTTCACGACGTCCACCAGGGCGAGGTGTTGCTCCTGCCGGACGCGTTCACTTTGATCGCGAATGTAGTTCCGCTGGTCGCTTCGCCAGCTGAACGCTTGCTGTAGCCCGACGCCGGCGAGCGCTGCTGCACCGCCGATGAGCGCGTCCGTCCATGCCATGACGTGCTCCTTCAGGTCTTGAGTCGGTCGGCCAATGGTCAGTGGACACCGGGGTGCGTGCCCGCGGCCGTTGGGGTGGCTGCCGTGCCGTGAGGCGGGTGTTCAAGCTGTCGGTGAGGACATCGGAGACGGGCCGAGCCAGACGTCGCACAATGCGCGAGCCAGCGTCTCGGATCGCGCCTCGATGTCGGCTTCGGTCCATGCGTCGGGATGGTCGTCAACGACGTCCTTGCTGAGCGCCAGGAGGCTGTACTTGCTGACGAGTGAGCGCTTGCCTTTTCCCTTGTACTCGCCGGTCTCTTCGATCACGGCAGCAGCCTCTGCGTCGGTCCACGGCCGATGAGACAAGGTCCCATTAAGCTCAGGGGTGACCAGCGTCAAGTTGCCCAATGTGTTGACCAAGTGGTCGCGTTCGGCCGCTGCCTCCGGGGACAGTTTTGGTGTCGCGTCCCAATAGGTCCGCCAAGCTTGTGGCATCACATGTTCGATCTGGAGATTGGAGGGGAATGGCGCGTCCTCGTGCAGGCCGGTACGGAGCTGCCTCTCCAGCGCCTCCAGCACGACTCGCAATCGCGACTGTCGGACGGTGCCGTAGAGCCTTACCTTCTGGAGGCCGTCCACCACCTGCATATCGGTGGGCCAACGTCGAGTGTCGGAGTTCTGGCTTGCGAGGAAGCCATGGACGATGTCTCCGACCTTCGCTACGTCGACACCGTCCAGCGTGCCGAGTACGGCCACCATGAATCGGTTGACGTCCTTCATGGTGTATCGGAGGAGCGTTCGGCGGATGACCCAGCTCTCGAGGGCTCCGAGGGCCTTGGCAACCTGGTCAGCGGGAACGGCATGGTTCTCCGACAGCATCCAGAGCAGCACTGGTGTGGTCGATGCGAGCTCCAGCGATTCCACCACCCGCTTGTAGAAGCGTCCGCCGACCGTGTCGGTCGACAGTTGGGCGAATGTGCGGAACGTGTTGGCGTCTCGACGCAGTTCTCCCAGAAACGCCTCGGCGGAGTCGGCGCTGATCATCCGCGGCCGGGCGTACCTCGTGAACTCGCGGAACACCTGCTCGGTGATGACTTCGTCGCGCGTCCGCATCGTGAGCCAGTACTGCAGGAAGATGTCGATCCTCGACCGCAGATGGCGACCCTGCGAGATCTCCTCGCGCCACCACGTGTCATCGAAGTCCGACCAGAAGAGCTCCGGCCACTTCTCGACGTCTGCGTTCACCCCCTCACCGACCTGGAACACCCAATTCTTGATCAAGTCGGCCTTGAGCAGAGGCGTGCCGCGGTCGTTCAAAGTCTCGAAGATGACTTGGTCGTCGTCCTGAGCAGTCAAGTTGATAGCGACCAGGTACAGACGCGTCTGCATGACGTCCGCGAGTGCGCGCACTCGGGCCTTCTCGTCGCCGACTTCCTCCTCGCCCTCCGGTACAACGCCCAGCAGCCAGTCGTGGACTTCGCCGCGGAAGAACTGGTGCGCTTCGACTATTAGGTGATCATCGCCCCCCCAGGACCCGTGGTCATCAGTCATAGCGTGTTCGAAGGCGAGGCGGTCCGAACGGGCTGGCCACAGCTTGAAGCGCTCCGGTCTTCCGGCGAACCGCTTGGCCTTGTTGAGGATCAGCTCTTCGAGCGCTTCAGCCTCGTCCTCATGCCCTCGCGCGGATACTGCAGCGTGGACGGCGTCGAGCAGGATCTGCAGTGTCGTAGTGCGCTGCTGGCCGTCGATGACCGAGTGGCGAGTGACGTCGCCGGCGATCGCTGACTTGGCCTTGAAGACAACCGCTCCGAGGAAATGTCCGCCTGCGCGTTCGGAAGCTTCCTCGTCGTCTGCTGCGCGGACCACTTTCTCTGCGACCCTCTGGACGTCTGCCCACAGCGGCGCCCACTGGTTCTCCTCGGTCCAGACGTAGGGCCGTTGGAACGCCGGGATCTCGTAGTGAACGGTGGCCCCGAACAATTCGCGGGGATTGAGGGCGTCAGCTTTCACGATCTCTCGACTCCAAGGGCTTCGTGAGGGGTGGGGCAGGGGCTCAGGCGGCCCTGAACTCTGCGTACCGCTGCATCAGGCGGTCGGTGTCTGGGCGGTCGGAGCGCCGGGCCGGGATTTGCAGCAATGGTCGACCATGGTGGTCCTGGAGCCCGTGGCGCAGCATCGGACCGTCGATCTCGTCAAGCAGGCGATGGTGGATCTCGACGGTGTAGTCGGGCCGGATGCCGAGGATCTTCCGGTCGTAGGCGACGTGGTGGATCTTGCAGAGGGCTAGCCCGTTGGTCACGACCGCGTCCCCGGTCGGGTGCGAGTCAGGGATGATGTGCGCCGCGTCCAGCAGCTCACGGTGGTTGAGCGAGCAGACAGCGCACCGGGTCTCGTAGGCGACCATGACCTGGCTGGCGAACACCGCCTGGTGCAGGCGGCGCTTGGTTTGCGCGAAGTTCCAGCGCCGCAGCGATTCCTCGATCGGGCTGTCCGAGCGCATCATCCGCTGGTCCTCGGTCAGCGCCATCACGAACTGCGAGAGGTCTGGCTCCTCCGCCAGCAGGTACACGGGGAAGATCGCCTGGTACAGCCCCGGCTTGATCCCGTAGAACCAGATGAGCGGTACCTGCTGACGCATGGCCACCCGCAGGCCCTCGTTCTCCGCGGCGCCCCGATCGTCGCGTCGAAGCTTGTACCGGTGCAGGCCGTCGGGCCCTTCGGAATCGTCGTACGGCCGCCACCGAGCTTCTTTCGGAGCGGCCGTCAGCATGCTGAGAGCCGCGGTCCAGCCGCGGGGCCGCCGGATCCCTCGACCCGCATCCACGAGCGGGAACCGCACCCCGTCGAAGCGGAAGTCGTCGCGCAGCTGTTCCCGACTGATCGGGACGGTGCCGTCCATCGTGGTGCTCTGCAACCACTCGAACGCCGCGGCCCTGACCGCCTCCTCGGAACCCGCCCCGTCCATGATCGAAGAGTGCCCGTTCGCGTCGGCGACGGCAATCACCGGCGCGCGGTTCCGACCTACTGGGATCCCTCGGCGGCGTCTGGCAGGCTCGAGGCGTGTCACCCCCCTCGCTCCTCGGCCTCTTTGCTGGCGTGGGGGGGCTCGAGCTCGGGCTCGAGCGGGCGGGCTTCCACGGACGGACCACGCTCTACGAACACTGGTCCTCGGCGCAGGTAGTGCTCGCTCATCGATTCCCGAATGCACGGCTCCACGGCGACGTCCTCAGCTTGGAGGCACTCCGAGGCACCGACATGCTCACCGCGGGCTTCCCCTGCACCGATCTCTCCCAGGCTGGGCGCACGGCAGGACTCCAGGGCAGCGCCTCAGGCCTCATCCGCCACGTCCTCGATCTTCTCCGCACAGCCCAGCCGCGGTGGTTGCTGATCGAGAACGTGCCCAACATGCTGCGTCTCGGGCGGGGCAGCGCTATCCGCGAGATCACGGCCGCCCTGGAAACCGCCGGCTACGACTGGGCGTACCGCTCCATCGACTCGCGATCCTTCGGCCTCCCTCAGCGCCGCAAGCGGGTCTACCTGCTGGCCTCGGTCGATCACGACCCGGCGGCCGTGCTCTTCCGCGAGGACGCCCCGTCCGAGGACCCCGACGGCGCGGCGCACGGGGCCTGGCGGAACAGTGCGCACGGCTTCTACTGGACCGAGGGCAACCGAGGGATCGGCTGGGCCGTCGACGCCGTGCCGACGCTCAAGGGATCCACCACGCTCAGCATCCCTAGCCCGCCAGCCGTCTGGGTTCCCGGCAACGAGCCTGGACGACGAATCGTGCGCCCGTCCATCGAGGCGGCCGAGGTCCTCCAGGGATTCCCAGCCGGCTGGACGTCGAGCGCCCCTACCCGCGACCGGTGGAAGCTCGTCGGCAATGCCGTGAGCGTGCCCGTCGCACGGTGGATCGGTGAGGGGATGCTCTCGGACGGGAGCGACCTGTCCGTCGACGGATATGGGAGAACGCCGCACCAGGAGGACCACCCGTGGCCCCGCGCGGCGTGCCACGTCGAGGGCAAGACCTGGGACGTCGACGTCTCGGAGTGGCCGCGTCGCCCGACCGAGGACGACACCCATCTCGTGACCGTGCTGCACGAACACGGTACGGAACCGCTGTCCCACCGGGCGACGCGAGGATTCCGGGACCGGCTACGCCGGAGCAGTCTGCGGTACTCGGCGGACTTCATGTCGGCACTCGACGAGCACGTGGCGCTGTCAGCGCCCTGATCTCGACGCTTCAGGGGGTGACGCTAGCCAGTTGACGATGGCTGAGACGACGTCCTCCGGCTCCTCGTGCTCCCAGTAGCGCAGCACCGTCCAGCCCATGTCCTCCAACTGCGACGTCACGTCCGCGTCGCGGGCCTGGTTGGTCGAGATCTTCTCGACCCACCAGGCTGCGTTGGCCTTCGGCGACGTCGCGTGCAGAGGGCAGCCGTGCCAGAAGCATCCGTCGATGAAGACCGCGAGACGTGCGCGCGTGAAGGCTATGTCGATCGTCCGCCGGCGTTGGCCTGGCACCGGCCATGCCACTCGGTAGCGGAGCCCGGCGGCGTGCAGCAGTCGACGCACGGCCATCTCGGGTCCGTTGTCGCGCTTCTTGACGCCGCCCATGCGCCGGGACATCTCGGCACTGGAGGACCCGGGATGCGGGCCAGGCTGGGGCGTCCTCGCCATCACGTCCAGAGCGTTTCACGGCGACGCTCCGCCCGATGCAGCGTCCACAGTCGAGATCAGGCGGAGTAGTCCACCAGGAACTCGCTCTCACGCAGCTGGTCGAGGTGTGCCTTGATGGACGACGCCACCGCGGCATCGCGCAGCAGGACGCCGCACTCGAGGTTCGTCTGTGCCGCTGCGGAGGAGAAGTTCGCGCTGGTGACGAGCGCCGCGAGCCCGTCGATCATCACGATCTTGGCGTGCTGCACGGCGTACTCGCCCACCTCGGGTGAGCTCATCGTCCAGATGCGCGCCCCGGCCAGCTTCCCGGCGAGCGCCGTGGCCGTCTGTGCCTGCCTTGCCCGGTCGACGACGAGCGTCACGGCGACGCCGCGGCCGACAGCTTCCCGGAGGGCCGCCACGTACGACGACCCCATCGTCGCCGAGTACGTGGCGGCGTAGACGTACGACTGCGCCTCGTTGATCAGCTGCGAGACGGCGAGCGTCGTGTGGCCTTCGCTGTGCGGCAGGCTCGGGGACGTCCACACCAGTTGTGGGCGGGCGGCGCGGGGCACACCGCTCAACGCCGACAGCACCGCCCCCAGGGCGCGGACGTCACCTCCCAGACCGTCGAGCGCGGCGTGGAGGAGCTCCAGCACGCGCTGCCGACGATCCGCGTGCACGCTCTTGACGGCCTGGTGGAGCAGTCCGTGGCCGAGGTCGAGGGATCCGCCTACCCGCTTCGCCTCGTCCTTGGTCAGGAAGGCGCCGAGCTCGGCTGCCGCCGTCATCCGGCGTCCTCGTCGCACAGCGGAGCGAACAGGCCCGGCGTCCACGTGCTCGGGTCGGCGACCAGGTCGAGGACCATCCGGCGGTCCAGGAAGCGGTTCGTCCGCTCGCAGCTGGTCTCGCTGACGAACAGGCAGAAGTGGCAGGCCGCCCCGTGCAGGAAGTCCTCCTTGCCGCGGGGTGCTCGGTGCGAGCAGATCGGGTCCGACGAGCAGCGGGTGCCGCGGCGGAGGGCGTCCAGCACGACCTTCTGCAGCTTCCCCGGCTTGGCCAGCTCGACGAGGCCGCCGAGCGTGCCTTCGCTGTCCGAGGACGTCGTGCTGACGAGCAGTCCAGCCGCCGGTGGGACGTCGTCGTTGCCGGGCCAGGCGAAGATGCGTTCGGTCAGGCTGGCCGAGCCGTAGCCGCTGGACATCGCCATCTCGCGGATGAGCAGGTGCGAGAGCGTGTGGATCGCCCAGTAGCGCGGAGACGGGAAGCGGCCGTCCGGATCGATCTCCGCTGCGGTCTTGCTCGTGCGGCGCAGGAAGTTGAGCCGGTGGGCTGCCTTGTAGCGCTGCCAGACCGGACGGTCCAGCACGTCGGCTTCCCAGGTGGCGACGCGGGCCTCGTCGAACTGGATGAACACGCCTTCCCCGCGGTCTTCGGTGGCCGGCACCCACGACGGGAGGCCGTTGCGGGTGAGGGGGGCGACGCGGTCGGAGGCGTCGTCGATCCGGTCGAATGCGTCGATCCGGGTGAACCCGATGAAGGCGTTGACCTTCTTGAGTCGCTCGACGGCGACGACCCCGGTGACGAGCGGCTCCAGCTCGGCGGCCACGTCGCGGGATGCCGCCTTGAAGTCGGGGGAGCCGCTGTACTTGGTGAACTTCGACGGGTCGCTGAGGACGGTCCACTCCGGCGCCAGCAGCGTCCGTGGGTCACGTCGGGCAGCCGCGTGCTCGTCATCGTCCGCGGTCGTCGCTTGCCCGGTGGCGAGCTGGAAGGCCTCCCAGAGGACGGCGTTGTCGACGTCGTCCAGGCCGGAGAGACCGTTCACCCCGGCGAGGAGCTTCAGGGAGTCCATGCCGTCGGGACCGTGGATGGCTTCCAGCACCTTCCTGGGCAGGGAGGCGATGGCCGGGGCAAGCTCGGACGCAGACGCCTCGTCCTCGCGCGGCAGGGCGAGGGCACCCACCGTGTTCGAGAACCATTGGTTGGCGGCTCCGAGCAGCATGAGCCGACCCGGTTCCTGGCACTTGAAGAAGGCGTCGAGGTGCGGATGCCGCCCCCGACAGCGCGGCAGTTTGCTTTCCGCGCCGCGGGCTGTTGCCTCGAGAAGACCGCGCTCGGCTTTGCATGACTGGCAGATGATCAGCACGCCCGGACCGATGTTCTGTCGCCATTCCCGCATCCGAAGCTTTGGCCGCGGGGCAGACGGACAGGTGCCGCCACGGTGCACCCAGGCGACGTAGGGGAACTCGTCGAGGTGGCCCTTTTGGCACGCGATCAGGTAGCGCGCCGGAACGGCGGTGCGCGGCCGAGCCTGTCGCTGCTTGGCCCCGCCTTCGGCCCAGCCCCGGCAATCGACGTGACGGAACTCCGCCTGGTCGGGCCGGTACGGATTGGTGTTCCGGTACTCGAAGCTGACGCCGTCCGACACCTGGCCGAGCAGGCCGCAGCCGGTGCACCGCAGCCACTGGGGGAAGACGCGCCCGGGGATGCCCAGGTCGGTCGCCGAGTCCTTCTGGCCGATCTCGGCGGATGCCCACGGGGGCTTGCGCAACTCGTGCACGGTCTTGCCCAGGTGCGCCTGGACGACCTGGAGCAGGCGGGGCTCGACGATCGTCTCCGGTGGGGTGGGGCGGCGGCGGTAGATGCGTTCCCAGTCGTCGAGCCCGTGGGGCATGACCGACAGGTGCGGCAGGTCGACCGTCGAGCCGATGCCCTGGGTGTAGAGCAGCGCAGAGGGCCGAACGGCACCGACCTTCGCCCGGTTCTTCGGCTTGTTGGCCTCGACGTCGGCGAGTGGGTCGAGCTCCTGCTCGACGGTCGCCACCGCCGCCTCGGGGATGTCGGGGGAGGGCGGGGCGACGTCGGTCGGGTCGTCCGATACGGCGGTCATGCGTCCTCCTCGGCGGGGGGCAGGAAGCTCCATCCCGGAGCGTCGACGGGCTCCTTGGCGGCGAGATGGCTCGGGCTCGGGCTGACCAGCAGGTTGATCTCCGGCTGTACCTCGCGCATCGAGTTGGCGACGACGAACACCTTCTCGGCGGCCGTGGTGGTCCGGACCTCGGGGCTGATCAGCAGCGGGCTGGTGACCTGGGTCTTGTCGGTCGACCGCTCGTAGACGAGGCCGCCGCCCTCCTCGATCGCACGTCCGAGCCAGCGGTCCTTGCGCTGGATCAGCTTGGCCCGGACCCGCTCGTCGAAGTCCGGCTCGGTATAGGCCCGCGCCGCCCGTTGGGTGAGCCGCTCGATGATCTCGTCCAGACGTTGTGCGCCGTCGATGACCCGGCCGGCGCCGAGCTCGGGGGACAGCGACTTCGGCCGGCCGACGTCCATCACCCGGGCCGCGCTCACGAGCACACCCATGAGCCCCCGCTCGAGAGCGGTCTCGGAGAACGGGGTGACGCTCAGCGCCTCCACCTGCGCGTAGAACGTCTCGTGGTAGTGCCGGAACTGCTCGAAGTGCGCCATGTCCCGCGGTCTCGACCAGTTGGCCAGTGACACGACCAACCCCGGGCGGGAGGGGTCACGACCGACGCGGGACGAGGCCTGGATGTACTCGGCGGTGTTCTTCGGCTGGCCGACGACGAGCATGAGGCCCAGGCGCGGGACGTCGACACCGACCTGCAGCATCGACGTCGCCAGGACGAAGTCGTAGGGCCGCTGGTCGTAGCCGCCCTTCACCTTGCCGTCCTGCATGGCCTTGGCGAAGGCGGACTTGCCGGCCGTGCTCCAGCGGTCCGGGTCGAACTCCAGGGAGAGCTTGTCCAGCGTCGCGCCGATCTCCGACGACGAGATCCGCGAGGTGAGCTCGCCAATCTCCAGCCGGGAGGTCGTCCGGCGCGGGAACGGCTCGGTCCTGCCGGACACACGAGTGGTGACGTCGTCGTCGAGGTAGCGCCGCATGCCGGCGAGCTCCCGCGTCGCGCTGAAGTAGGCGACCGAGGTCAGGTACGGGTCGGCCGCCTTGCCGTGGTCGTCGAGCAGCTTCTGCCCGGCGAGGAGAAGGACTTCGGCGATGCGGATCTCGGCGAGAGTGAGCCGGATGCCGTGCGCGCAGACGCCGAGGTACTTCCGTCCCGGGTCGTCCTCGGTGACCTCTAGCTCCCTCGAGAAGAACGTCTGCCGGACGTCGAGCACCTGCGGCGGGAAGACGTCGACGCCTCGGCCGTACAGGTTGCGGATCTGGTCCTCGGCCTTCCGGACCGTCGCCGTGGAAGCAACGATCAGCGGGAGGACAGCGCCGCCATCCCGAGACCAGGAGCAGAGCACGTCGACGACGTTCTCGAAGACGCCGACGGCGGTGCCGAGTGCTCCGGTGATGAGGTGCAGCTCGTCCTGGATGATCAGGTCCGGCGGGCGGAGGCGCGACACCGGCTCGACGTCGACGGCCGGGTAGCTGACGCCGCCCTTGTTGACCGCGTTGTGCTTCTCGCCCTTGCAGGAGTCGCCGCGCGCGTCGGGATGGCGGTAGCCGTGGCGGGGGCAGCGTTCGGCGACGTAGCCGAAGAGGCTCGCCGCCTCGCCCTCCCGCGCCAGTCGGGCGAACTTGTCGACGGTGGCGAGCAGGAACGTCGGCGGATGCCGGTAGATCTCCTCATCGACGGTGAGGATGGGCAGGCCCTCGTCGTCGGGGCCGCGCGTGGAGAAGGGGCACTCCTCGTCGCGGTCGCCGCAGTGGACGTGGATCCGCTGGGTGGTGGCGACGGCGTCGACGTCGCGCTTCGGGTCGATCGGGGTCCCGCACCACGGGCAGCGCTTGATCTGCAGCACGGTGAGGCCGTGCGCGCGACCGTCCTCGGCCTTCGCCAGCTTCACCTGTGCCTCGGCCTCGGCGTAGCGCTTGGGGCTGACGCTGCTGCCGACCCAGAGCCCGATGCGGAAGGGCTCGGTGCCCCAGGTGGTCTCGTCCTCCCGGCGGATCAGCTCCGCCGCGCACACGAGCGCGGCGGCCCGCTGGAACTGCTGCGAGGTCAGCAGGCGGAGGGTGTAGCGCATGAGGACGGCGACGCCGTCGCCGCCGTCGAGCTCACCGTCCTCGCCCGGGACGGATCCCTGGAGACGTCGGATCGCGAAGGTGAAGGCCGCCAGGCCGAGGTAGGCCTCGGTCTTGCCGCCACCGGTGGGGAAGAAGAGCAGCTCGACCCGGGAGTCGTCGCCGCTCCGATAGGGATCGGTCGGGTCCACCAGGGCCGGCAGCTGCATGAGGATGAAGGCGAGCTGGAACGGCCGCCACGAGGCGGCCTTGTCACCCTTGGCCTCGACCTCGGCCAGCGCCTGCTCCACGGTGACGCCGGCCTTGGCGGCTCGTGCGGCGGCGACCTGGGAACGGATGCGCTGGTCGCGCATCGCGCGGTTCATGAACCGGAAGGCCCTCAGCGTATCCGGGTCGGTCTCCAGCAGCCGCAGCCCGGCCTCCAGCCGGGAGGCCGCAACCCGTGCCTCGCCGATCGCCTCGGAGGCGGTCTTCTCGAGGTGATCGGGGAGTGCGGCGGCAGTTTGCGCCTGGTCCTCGTCGAGCCACGTCGCGTACCCGGCGATCATCGGCTCGAGCGCACGGCGAACGTCGCCGGCGTCGATCTCGGCGAGCACGCGCATCGAGGTGACGGTGTCACCGGCCTCGCCGGCGACGGTCTGCGGGACGTCGGCCGTCGGCAGCCAGGTCGTCGTGACCTCACGGGCTCGACGGGCCTCGGGGACGTCGTCCCAGTCGACGGAGCAGGTCCGCCCGACCGCGTACTCGAGCTTGTGCTTGTACTGCAGGTCGAGGCGGCACCGCTCCTCGTCGGGCTCCCGGTAGCCGGGTTCGAGGACGTCTCGGCTCGGCAGGAAGCACGCCGATCCGTCCTTCGAGGTGACGGTCAGCTTCGTCTGGAACAGCCAGTCGCCGGGGGGAGCGTCGGTGCCGGTCACCCGATCGTTGCTGAGCGCCAGCTCCACGATCAGTCGGTCGCCCAGGGGAAAGACCTCGACGCGGAGGCTGACGTCGGTGTCGAGTTCGAAGACGTCCGCTCGTCGGACCGTGGTGCCGCCCAGGACGAGCTCCTTGGGGATCTCGAAGGGAGTGCGCCGGAACCAGGTCCGCTTCTTGCCGGTCTCCTCGTTCAGGCGCTGGAAGCTTTCGTAGCGTCCCCATGAGGCCGTGACGACGAGCGTCCCGACATCGCCCGGCACCTGAAACCGCAACCCCATCGACGACGGGTGCGTAAGGGCGCCCTTGGGCCCGGTGTCCTCCTCGTCATCCGAATCGGCAGTCGCAACGTCCTCGTCGGTCGGAACAGGGACACCGGGTTGACCCGGATGCTCCGAATCCGCATCGCTGATCGCCTGCACCGGAGCGCCATCGACTCCTTGGCTCTCCGCTTCTTCGACATCAAAGTGAACGCGGGCGAGCGGGTCGATGGTGACGGGTGCGAGTCCCCCGATGGCGTACATGGCTCGGGGGCTCGCCGGAACCTCCTCGTCAAGGTCACCCCTCGGGCCGAGTAGCTCATGCCTTACAAGCTCAACGAGTTCGCCGCGGACCACGGTTGATGGTGCGCAAGACATCAGAACAGACCTCCCTGAGTCGCGGCGATGCTCTGCGCGGATGCTCGGTGCAGGTTCTCCTCAAGTAGACGGTCAAGAATTTCTGCTCTCGCGGCCGCATCAGGACTGAACCGTACGACGTTCTTGTAGGAAAAAAAGCCGTGGTTCAGGGGCACGTCATCCCATCCGTACGCTGCCATGACGGCCTCATCGACATCTACGTGTAGTTGACGCACGCGCTGGATGTCGGCGTCCTCGACACCGGGCGTATTGACAGCGTTATAGAGAGAGGTCAGACCAAGCCCGCGCGTCAGCATGATGTCTCTTCTATCGGAGTCGAGTCTCCCACCCGCAGCCGCAAGGCGCTGCGATGCAAGCGGACGCGGGAAGGGTTCAAAGCATGTGCTAGGTGTGTACATCGCATCGACGCGCATCGTGGTCCCATACTTCAATGCCCAGAGCCGGTGCAGTGAAGAGGAGAGTATTGCGAGCGAAGCATCATCATCCATGGCGAATACGACGCAGGAGTCACTGAATATCTGACCGGTAGGCACACGCACAGGCATAATCGTCTTGCTGACCCGCGACAGTACGATGACCTGTTTAAGAGGTGCGATAGCGGTGTAGAGGCCTGGCCGCGTTTCCCCATACCTCCACCAGCGTTCGCGGTTGGCCTTGCGGTTGAGTTTCGCTCGCTCCGGCGCCACCAGCTGAGCTACTCGGGCGTACGGACCGGAATACGATGCAGCTCTTTCCTGCGACCAGTCGAAGAAATTGATCGCCCACCGGCTGGCGGAACAGTCTGGTCGGGAGTTCAGGTCATCGCCATTGATGTAGCGACTTATCACGTCTTGATTGCGGTCTGATTCCTCTAGAAGTTCTTGCGCTTCGGTATCGTCGAGGATGAATCCCTTCCCGAGGACATAGGAGCCGATGAAGACCTTGCGCGCATTCTCCAGCAGCGCACGGGGAGATCCGGCGGTACGCCCCTCCGGCTCAAGCAAAGTGGAGATGGTTGCGCAGGTTTCTCCGTCTACCCACAGAGAGACTCGATTCTCTGGCTTGCCTCGGCCACCCCAGACTGCCGCGTACTCGAGGGAGACGATCGCGGACGGCCACGGTGCGCTCCGGATTGCCCGGGTCACGATGAAGCCCTGCGAGACCATCTGGTCTAGTCCCACTTCGCGAGTATCACCCTGGGCGATGCTGTTGGTAGCGATCAGTCCCAGTCGTCCCATGCCGTGTCGGAGCAGTGTCGATGCTCGCAGGAAGAAGTAAGCGACAAGATCGGCGCCTCCGCGCACGTTGCCGGCCACCTGCTGAACCAAGTATTCGCGGAAGTCGTCACCGACGGCAGCCTTAAGCTTCTTGTCACCAAGAAACGGTGGATTGCCGACGATGGCATCGAAGCCGCCGTGCTTGAGGAGCACGTCGGGGGCTTCGAGGATCCAGTGCAACGGCTCCCACCTCTCATAATCCGTAGCGACGGCGGGGGTGAGGCCCTGGGCGATGATGTGGTCGAGGCGGGTTCTGTCACCGTTGCTGCCGTCGGCAGGGAACGCTTCGATGAGAGCGCCTTCTATGGCGGTGTAGGCGTCGTCGAGTGCGGCGCCCGGCCTGCCGCCGAGTCGAAGGGCCGCGGCGACGATGCCGTCGGCGATGAGGCGGAGCTTGGCGGTGACCTGCTCTGACTGCTCGAGGAGGCGACGCTTGCCGCTGCGTGTGCGCTGCGGGTCCTCCTCGTCGACGGTGGTGGCGAGCTGGCGGCGGATGCGGGTGACCTCGTCCAGCACCGCCTCGGCGTCGACAAAGGCGTTGAGCTGGCCCTTGGACTTTTTCGTTTCCGGTGCGATGTGCAGGTAGCGCAGCTGGTCGAGTGACGTGAGGCCGAGCAGCGAGTTGCCGTGGAAGATCTTGTCGTCGACGAACGAAAACGGTCTGGCAGGGTCCAGGGAGACCAGCCAGAGGGAGAGTTTGCACATCTCGACGGCCATGCCGTTGATGTCGGCGCCGTAGAGGCAGCGCGCGATGACCTCGCGGATGGCGCGGGTGCGCAGGCCGGTGTCGACGTGGTCGCCGTCGACGATGCTCTCCGCAGTCCAGGCCTCGACGAGTCGGTCGGCGAGGTAGCGGGCGGCGGCGACGAGGAAGGCCCCGGAGCCGGCGGCGATGTCTGCGACCTTGAGGTCGAGGATCGCCGAGCTCGACTTGAGCCGCCAGGCGTCCTCCTCGTTGGTCTGCAACGGACCGGGCTCGTAGACCAGCGGCTGCAGGGCGTGGAGCACGACCTCCTCGGCCAAGGAACGGGGCGTGTAATGCGCACCGGCGTTCTTCCGGGACTGGGTCTCCGAGACCATCAGCCCGCCGCGCGGGACGACGTAGGGCAAGTCGCGCAGGTCGCGGCGGATGAAGTTGCCCCACGAAACCAGCGCCGGAAGCAGATCGGGGTCGTCCCCGGCGATCGGCTTGAGGAGCCGGTTCATCTCCGCCTCGTCGACCTCGGCGTCGTGCAGCTTGGCCAGCTTCGCCACCGAGACGAGCTTCGCCGCCGGCTGGGTCTGCTTGACCCAGCCGGTCAGCCTCGTCGCGAAGTCCTTGGCGCCCCTCGACTCCTCGTAGATGCCGTCCAGAGCGTCGAGGTCGATCTCGGGTTCCTCGCCGTCCTTCCCCACCAGCCCGAGCACGACCTCGGCGTCGACCTCGCGGCAGGTGTAGCCGAGAAGACCCTCGTAGATGTAGCCGATCTGCTCGACGTCGACGTCCCGGAACGAGATCCGCCGTGCCTGCCCGCCGACCTTGGCCACCTGGACCGACTCGAGCACGTGCAGCATCACCCGGTCGGACACGCGGAGACGCAGTCCGCCGTCGGGGCGCTCGGCCGTCAGCCACGGGAACCGCTGGGGGTCGAACAGCGAGCCGCCGTAGGCCGGCATCCGGACCTCGTCGAAGTTCGCCCCGCCGTAGAGCGCGGTGCTGACCGCCAGCAGCCGGTGCCAGACGTCTGTGGAGTGGTCGAGGTTCTCCTCGCCCTCCCGCTGCGCCCGGGCCTGCAGGTCGTCGAGCAGGTCGCTGAGCCCGTAGGCGGCCCGGTAGAGCTCCGGCGTCGGCAGCATCCCTCGCTCCTCGGCGAAGAGCAGGAACACCACCCGCATCATCACCGTGACCGCGGCCTGGTAGATCTCGTCCGGGTCCTCGCACAGCGGGTCGTCGAGCTCCTTGCCTCGCGCAGAGAGCCGCGCCTCGGAGAACGCCTGGACCAGCAGCTCGACGGACTTGCGGACCTGGACCCCGAGCGCCTCGGTGATCTCCTCGGCCTCGAGCACGCTGCGCTGGAACAGCCGCGGCAGCCGGCGCTCGGGATTCGTGTGTCGCAGCGTCGACGCGCTGACCAACGTCAGGAACGCGTCGCGCAGTCGGGGCTCCTCGCGCCAGCTCAGCGCGTCGACCACACCCGACCCGGTGGTCGTGCCCTCGCCGGCCCAGACCAGCGACCACCAGCGGCCGTCGGTCACCACCCCCACCGCGACGTCGGCCCTGCGCAGCAGCGCGGCCATCCGGTCGACCTCGCTCGCCGACCAGCCGTCCAGGCCCGCCGCGTGCAGGCTGTCGGTCGGCGGCGCGACGCGCAGCAGGCACGCGAGCTCGCCGTCCCGCCCCCGCAGGGCGCCGTCCGGACGCACCGCGATCGTCTCGCCCGGCGACCGGACCACCAGGTCCTCCGGCAGCTCGCCCGGTGCGACCCGATGCCCCTCCCACCCGGCGAGGACGTCGAGCACCACGTCCACCCAGGAGCGCGCCACGTCGGCGTACTGCTCGGCCGACCCGTTCCGGGAGCCGTCGAAGGCCTGCTCCCAGGCGGCGTAGCTCTCCTTGAACGTGACGAGCCGGTCGTCGACGTCGCTGAGCGGCTCCATCCCGTTCGGCCACATGTCCTTGAGAACCGGCAGGGACAGGAACGGGCCGTCGGTCTCGACCTGCGCCAACCAGTCCTGGTGCAGCTGCGTCGCGCTCGGCGGACGACGCCTCATCGGACCGCCGCCCCCTGCACGGCGTCGGCGGGGCTGATCGCGAAGAGCACCGCGGCAGGGAACGGCCACGGCTTCACGTCCTGGTACCGGGTCTCCACCGCCTCTCGTTCGCGGCGGCGCTCGTCGTCGATCTCGTCGAGCCTGGCGCGCATCTGCCGCAGGTCCCGCTCCGACTGGTGCTGCTCGACGTCGAACAACATCGCCTCCGCTTCCTGTTCGAGCTTCTCCGCCGCGGCGATCGACTCGCGGAGCGTGCCGGCGAACCGGGTGAAGATGGCGTCCACCCGGCCGAGGTCCTCGTCGCGCCGTTTCGCCAGGCGGTCCTCGACCTCGCGGGTCCGCCGCTCGACGCGGACCCGGATGGCGTCCTCCACGCGGGACCGGAGTCCTGCGGTGTCGTCGTCCCAGGCCGTGGCGAGGTCGCGCGCGACCTCGTCCGGCGCGGCGGTCAGCTCGTCGCCGTCCAGCGCCCGGGCCAGCAGCTCCTCGGCCCGTTCGACACCGACCTGCTGCCGCCGGGCCAGCCGCGTGCCGGCCAGGAAGACCTCCTCGTGCAGCCGGATGCCGCCCCGACCGACCAGGACCAGTCGGACGACCGCGGCGGCGAAGGACTCGTCGAGCCCGGGTACCACGACGGCGCTGACCCGGTTCAGGTCGGTCTCCCCGCCCCACAGGGCCGACCGGAGCAGCCGGGTGGACCGCTGGAGCAACGGGTGGCCCAGGTGGGCGTGGACGACGTCCGTGGTGGCGCGGGCGACGTCCTGATCGAACGTGATGGGCCGCAGGCGGTCCGGCTCCAGCCGGCTGGCCAAGCCCCGGGTGACCGGTTCCCAGGAGCGCGCGAGGGACGGCAGCTCGAAGACCTCGGCGCCGCCGTCCTCCACCTGGGTGGGGACCAGCCGAGGCTGCATGTCGAGGTCCAGGGCGGTCTCGACCACGCGCCGGAGGTTCATCGGCCGCAGGTGCAGGCTCTCCCGGTCGTCTTCGAGCTGGGTCTCGAGGGTGGTCAGCTCGGCGTTCACCTGCCGCTGACCCAGCAGCATCTCGTTGATCGCGCGGTCGCCCTTGGGAGCCTGCTCGCTCGACCTCGGCGTGAGGGCGGCGCCGGTGAGCTGTCGCTGGATGTCGGGCGCGATGATCTCGTTCGCCGATCCGAGGTCCAGCTCGACCCGGGCGATCTTCGTGGCGACGCGGGCGAGGAAGTCGACGTCCGACGCCAAGCCGGAGGGGCCGGCCACCGGTGTGAAGTGCCGGATGTCTGGCTGGTGGTCCTGGCCGTACCGGTCGACCCGGCCGATGCGCTGCTCGAGCCGGTTCGGGTTGAACGGGATGTCGTAGTTGAACAGTCGGTGGCAGTTGGCCTGCAGGTCGATGCCCTCGCCGGCGGCGTCGGTGGCGAGCAGGATGCGCACCTTGGTCCTGCTCGGCGGCTCGTTGAACTGCGCGCGGGTGATCTCGCGCTGCTCTGGGTCGGTGCTGCCGTCGATGATCGCGATCCGGTCGACGTCGTAGCCGTGCTGGAGCAGGTTGTCCCGGACCCAGTAGAGCGTGTCGACGTACTCGGTGAAGACGACGATCCGCTCGTCGAGCCAGAGGTCGCCGGCGAGCAGCACGCCGTCGAGGTGGCGGACCAGGGCCGCCAGGCGGGAGTCGACGGTGCCGTCGAACTCGTGGCCCCAGCGGCTGAGCCACCGCAGGTCGGCGACGTCCTCGTCGGTCAGGGGCGGGAGCTTTCGTCGGGTGCCGGCGAGGGTCAGCAGCTCCGTCTGGTCGGACTTCCCCTCCTCGAGGTCGTCCGCGTCGACGCCCAGGACGTCGTCGTAGTCGCCGGTCAGCTGGGCGTCCACACCGCGGAGCCGCGTCTCCAGGTAGACGTCGACCGTGCGGGCGAAGGCGACGGGGGAGGAGAAGAAGCGCTTCTTCAGCAGGAGCGTCGCCATGTCGCGGGCTTGCTTGGCTGCGCCGTCGCCCGTGGACACCGCCTTATCGCGCCGGTTCGTGAAGGCGAGGAGGCGTTCGTAGGCCTCCTCCTCGGCGGGCGTGGGCTCGAACGGCAGCGCGGTGACCTGGCGCTCCTGGAAGCCCTTGGCCTCCTTCAGGTCGCGCTTCAGCCGGCGGACTGCGACCTCGCGGAGCGCGGAGCGGTCGATGTGCGAGCCGCGGACGAAGCGCTGCGGGTCGACCATCTCGAGCAGGGCGGTGAACGACTCGACGTAGCCGTTGTGCGGGGTGGCGCTGAGGAAGAGGCGGTGCTCGCACTTCTCGGCCAGCTCGCGGACGGCGTGCGTGCGCTGCGAGTCGACGGCGTAGCCGCGGCGGGTGATGTTCAGCTTGTCGACCCGCTGCGGGCTCGACGGGGCGACGTGGTGGGCCTCGTCGACGATGAGGATGTCGTAGGCGAACCGGCGAGCGCCCTCGCGCTTCGCGGTCTGCGCGTACACGTCCCGGAGGAGGCGCTGGGCGCGCTGCCCCGGGAGCCAGGACATCGAGACGATGATGCGCGGGAAGAGCGTGAACGGGTTGGCGTGAAGCCCGTGGCTGCGCCGGACCTCGCGCATCGTCTCGGAGTTGATGATCGTGAAGTCGAGGCCGAACTTCTCGAGCATCTCGTCCTGCCACTTCAGGGCCAGGCCGGCGGGGCAGACGATGATCGCGGTGCGGGCGCGGTGGCGGAGGAACAGCTCTTGGGCGACGAGGCCGGCCTCGATGGTCTTGCCGAGACCGACGTCGTCGGCGAGGAGCAGGTTGGCGCGGGTCTCGCGGAGCGCGCGACGCAGCGGCTCGAGCTGGTAGGCCTCGACGTTGGCGCCGCTGCGGAAGGGCGCCTGGACGACCTGGGAGTCGGCGGAGGTGATGGCGCCCCAGCGGAGGGCGTCGATGAAGGCGGCGAGCCGGCTCGGGTCGTCGAAACGGGCGGGGTCGATCGTCGTCGGCAGGCCGAGCTCCGGGCGGAGCGAGCGGCCCTGCTCGAGCTCCCAGACGACCTGTAGCTCCTGGCCGAGGCGGTCCTCCTCCAGGGACTGGAGGGTGACGGCGTGCTGCAGCCCGGCGGTGGCATCGTCCGCGCCGCTGCGGGGGAGACCTTGGACGCGGACGTCCGTCACCGCCCACGTGGCGCCGCGGACCACGGCGATCTGGCCCGGCTCCGGTACGGAGCGGGTGTCCGCGCCCGACGCGTCCTGTTGTGCGGACACTCGGACATCGCTGCCTTCCATGACTGCCACGAGCTGGACAGTAGTTACGGAACAGAGACGCGTCGCCCCTCCATGGGAGTGAGCGTGTTGCAGATGCCGACGTGGCCGGTGAGCCCACAGGGACGAATGCGGCTCTCGTGGCCGGGAGGTGACTCGATCGGAGCAGCGCTCGTGTTGGTAGCGGCTCCCCGACCCGACCGTTGCCTACGCTCCGCCGAGCCCAGCCGGTCGGTGACGAGGAGTTCAAGATGACCACGCAGGTAGAACAGGCCGAAGACTCGAGCCTCGTCAAGGCTGGCGAGAAGCTGGTCGAGCAGCTTCTCAAGTCGGGGATCAATGGCTTCGGTCCCTTCAAGAGCGCGGCGGAGAGCGCCGAGGAGGCGCTGCGGGGGCGCACACCGGAGCAGGCGGTCAAGGTGCTGATCCGGAACCACTGCGCCATCGCCGGAGCGCAGGGATTCGTCACGAACCTCGGAGGCTTCGTGACCTTGCCCGTGGCTCTTCCGGCGAACGTCGGCGCCTCGTACCTCGTGCAGACCCACCTGGCGGGAGCCATCGCGGCCGTGCACGGTCACGACCTGGACAGCGAGCAGGTGCGGTCAGCGGTCCTGCTCTGCCTCGTCGGCAACATGGGCGCGGAAGCCTTCAAGCGGGTCGGTGTCACGGTCGGGACCAAGACGACCATGACGCTGATCAAGCGAATCCCCGTGACGGTCCTCCGTCAGGTCAACAAGAAGGTCGGCTTCATGCTGGTGGCCAAGTACGGCACCAAACGGGCGGTCGTGACGCTGGCCAAGGGCGTGCCGCTCGTCGGTGGAGTCATCGGCGGGTCCGTCGACACCATCACCACCCGGACCGTCGGTGCCTATGCGAACAAGGCATTCGGGTCGGACAGCGACGGGAACGGACGTGGGACCGACACGGTGTGACGTCTGCGGGCTCGACCACGACCGCCGAGCCCACATGGCGGAGCAGATCGGGGACATTCGCGCCGACGAGCTCCGGCAGGACCACGAGCGGCGCCGAGCGAGCAAGGTCGCCGCAGCAAAGCTCGCCGCGGACCGCCTACGGGAGCGATCGTCGGTGCAGCGGCGACCTGCGCCGGCATCGAAGGCGAAAGCGGCGCCTGTGTGCCAGGCCTGTGGTGCCGTCCCGCGCCACAGGCAGTTGCCGTGGTGCGACGCCTGCGCCATCGCTCGTGGTCACGTGCGCTGCGCTGGGTGTGCCGGGTTGACGAAGGCGGGCAAGCTCAGGAGTGGTGTTTGCCCGTCGTGCAGGCCGAAGGCCAGGTGCGCTGACTGTGGTCGAACCGCACCGATCAAGAAGTCGCGGTGGTGCCACAAGTGCTCGCTGCGGAACGGTTGGAAGGTCTGCTCTACCTGCTCCAAGCCCTTCCAGCCGTCGAAGGAGCAGCCGCGGCGTCGACGCTGTCCGAAGTGCGTCGAGAAGTACGCACTCGCCGGACCGTACGGCTCTGGATCGAGCGTCCGGACCGTGTCCGGCGGTCTCCCCGGTCTCGGTCGTCGGTAGCGGTGGTCCCCCTGACGGTGGCGGGACCGCGGCTGGCGTGCCTGCCGAGGTCGCTGACCGAACTCGTGCGACTGGAGCGGTGACACCGCTCCGCGCACGACCAGAATTGTCGTTCCCAGATGCGAGGCTCCCCCCAGGCCTGCGGCGAGTGCGGCGAAAGAGACGGGGAGCCCTGGATCGATGACGTCGACGACGCTCTTCTGCGTCCCCCCATCGGAGGACGTGGTGACTGCCGTCGCCGAGCGCGTGGCAGCGCTCGGCCCTCGCCCTCGCGAGCAGCGTTGGGCGAGTCTCTCCGCCTGCGTGCTCGACGCGGTGTGGAGCATCGGCGCCCGCTACGACGGGGTCGTCGTGCCTGTGGTCCGGCGGGTACTCGAGTCCGGGGCCACCGGGCCACTGCTCACGCCGGCGACCCTCGTCGACGACGTGTATCCGCTCGATCGATTCGTGCAACGCTTCCCGGACGAGGAATTGCTGCTCGCGGCGGCACGGAATCGTCAGCGGACGTCGACTCGCGGCGGGATCACCAAGGCTCAAGCCGTGCTCGGCTACGCGCGCGTGCTGCTGGAACACGGCGTCGAGGACATTGCCTCCGCGAATCAGGCATTGGTGTCGCCGCCGCTGCTCGCGTCGATCGAGAACGGGATGCGCCGTATCCGTGGAGAGGGCCGGTACGGCATCCGCCGCGGCTACTTCTGGATGCTGTGCGGGGACGACGGCCGCATCAAGCCCCACCGGATGGTCCTCAGGTGGCTCGCACCTCACGGCGTGCGCGATCCGGAGGTCGCCCAGCAACTGCTGATCGACGTCGCCGAGCTGCTCAGCCTCGAGGGCGCGTCGAACGTGACCCCGTGGGAGGTCGACCACGCGATCTGGTCGGCGGCACGAGGTGACGACGTCCGATGACGTCGCGGACCCCGTCGGATGGGTCTCGACACGCCGATGCGACGCGGGGCGGTTGGGACTGCTGAGGTCGGTGGTCGAGGGATTGCTCCTTTTCGGTGACGGACACGTCCGCATCTCCAGCCTTGTCGGCACGAGATGGCAGCGTCTCGGAAGACGGCCACGAACCGGTCGATTCGGACGCGCGCGGGGGAACCACATGCATCATCTGGCATCGGCGAGCGTGGCCCTGGGGCTCCGCGGCGGCCTCGAGGGGCGTTCCGCGTGACCGCCATCGCCGTCCCGGCGGATGAGAGAAGCCGGTCGGCGCATCCCGAGCACCAGCTCGAACAGGCCTACGTCACGCGGGCGTACGAGCTGCTGGACAAGGGCTTGGCGAGCGTCGAGCACACCTACCAGAGCTACGAGGAGGGCAACCGCGCCACGGCCACGGCCCTGAAGCGCGCGCTGGAAATCCTCCGCAACAGCCGTGGCTCGGGTCAGCTCGTGTTCGGGCGAGTGGACCAGGATGGGGAGCCTCTCTACATCGGCCGCCGGCGCGTCCACGACGAGTCGAAGAATCTCGTCGTCGCCGGCTGGCACGCTCCCGCGGCGCAGGTCTTCTACGAGGCCACCGCGCAGGACCCCCGCGGGCTCCAGCTCAAGCGCGTGTTCAGCGAGCAGGACCGTGTGCTGTCACGGGTCGTCGACGAGATCACCGCCACAGCCGCCGCGGACGTGATCGACGAAGAGCTGGACGGTCCCACTCCGATCAGCGACGCCCTCCTGACCGAGCTCGACCGATCCCGCGACGGCGCGATGCGCGAGGTCGTCGCCACCATCCAGGCCGAGCAGTTCCGCATCATAAGGGCGGGCAGGGACCAGGTCCTCGTCGTGCAGGGCGGGCCGGGGACGGGGAAGACCGTCGTCGGCCTGCACCGCGCGGCGTGGCTCGCGTTCAACGACGAGGCTCTCCGGCGCGCGGGAATCCTCGTCGTCGCGCCGAGCACGGCGTTCCTGGCCTACATGAGTGGCGTGCTGCCCTCGCTGGATGCCTCCGACATCCTGCAGGTCGACCTGTCGTCGTTGTACGCGGGAGAGGCGACACCCGCCGCCCTCGACGCACCCGAGGTCGCACGAGTCAAGGGCAGCGCGGCGATGGCTGTGGTCCTGCGGCGTGCGCTGCTGGCCCGACGAGGCTGGGGCGACGAAGACCTCGAGCTCTCCCTCGGGGGCGGGCGCGCGGTCGTGCCGGCGTCACGGATCCGCGCCCTCCTCGACGACGCCAGTCGGCGCGAACTGCCGCACAACCAGGCGCGTGACGTGCTCCGGCAGGCGCTGTCCGCCGCCGCCTTCGCCGCCTACACGGAGGCGCAGGCGGACGCAGGCCGAGCGGTCATCGCCACGGAGCCCGCCATCCGCCGCCTGTCGACGTTCACGAACGCCCTCGACCGGATGTGGCCCACCTTCACCGCGGAGGAACTGCTCCGGAGCCTCTACGGGACGCAGTCATGGCTCGTGGACGCCTCCGCCGGGGTGCTGTCGGCTGACGAACGCGCCGGTCTCTTCCGTGAAGCGCGGGCGAGCATCGCCGACGAGCCGTGGACCGTCGACGACCTGTTCTGCCTGGACGAGCTGTCCTTCCTCCTGAACGGCGAGGTCCGCACCTACGGGCACGTGGTCGTCGACGAGGCGCAGGACCTGTCCCCGATGCAGGCGCGAGCGCTTGCGCGCCGGTGCCCCGAGGGTTCGTTCACCGTGCTGGGCGACCTGGCGCAGGCGACCGGCCCGTGGATCCGCGACGACTGGACCGAGCTGACCGATCACCTCTCCGGTGGCACCGCCAGCGTCGAGACCTTGTCCATCGGCTACCGCGTGCCGGGCGAGGTGCTGGAACTGGCTTCCCGGCTGCTCCCGCTCATCTCGCCCGGCCTGACGGCACCCCGGTCGGTCCGCGCCGGGGCAGGAGCTCCCACCGTGCACCTCGACAAGCTGGAGCCTGGAGAGGGCCGCGCGCTCGAGCTGGCACAGCAGGACGTCGAGAGCGGCATGACCACGGCCATCGTGGTGCCCGACAAGTCCTACGGCGGTCTGCTCGCGTCCTACCGGCAGGTCGACGACTCGATCGGTGACGGAGGCAGCGGCGACTTCGGCCAGCCGCTGACCGTCGTCCCTGCCTCGGTGGTGAAGGGCCTGGAGTTCGACTCCGTCGTCCTCCTGCACCCCACCGAGCTCGCCCGCTCTTCCGTCGACGGACAGCGACAGCTCTACGTGGCGATGACGCGGTGCACCCAGGTGCTCCGTCTCGTCGACGCCGATGAGCTCCCCGAGGGGCTCGACCACCTCGTACCGCCACGGCCGGTCGTGGCGATGGCTGCGTCCGCGGAGGCGGCCGGTGCCGACGTGGAGGCTGCCGACGGGGAGCGCCCCGTCGAGCCGGACGGCGATCCCCTCACCGAACTCATCGCACAGCTGGACCAGGACGACCGCCGCTTGGTCGAGGCCCTCGTGCGCCGGCTCCTGCAGGGAGGCATCCGTGACACGCTCTTCTGATCGCCCGGAGTCCGAGGACGCGGGCCTCGGCCTCCCGGATGCCCTGGACCGGAAGCTGCGTCGCCAGATCGCGGAATGGCGCGCAGCGCTCGTCGCGGTCGACGGTCGGCAACGACTGATCTACTTCAAGCACGTCCAGACGGCGTCGCTCGAGGTCACCGCGCCCGGGCTCGACGGCTTGCTCGGCGTGGTGGCGACCGGCAAGGCCGTCGTCACGACGGAGCAGGCCGGCGACCTCGACGACGACCGAGGGCGGCTCGCCTCCATCCGGACCGATCGGCTGCGGATCGAGGTCGGCAACAAGACGCCCGAGAAGCTTCCCAATGCTCTGCGGCGACTCGACCAGGTCAGCCAGAGCACGTACGCCGACCGCGGGTTCTGGAGCCTGTACATCGGGGCCGGTTTCCTCAGCTGGCTCGATCCTGACGAGAAGCGGGTCGAGAGCCCCCTGCTTCTGGTGCCGGTGCAGCTGCACCGCGAGGGCGACGCCGGCACGTGGTCACTGGCGTCCACCGAGGACGACGTCGTCCTGAACCCGGCGCTGCAGCTGCTCATGGAACAGAACTACGGCCTCGCGCTGCCGACTCCAGACGCCGACGGTGTCGTCGTCCGCGACTACCTCGCCCAGGTCGCGGCGGTGGTCGGCGGGCAGCAGGACTGGACCGTCTCCGAGCGCGCCGTCCTGACCAACTTCAGCTTCCACAAGGAGGCGATCTTCCGGGACCTGCTCAACCACGAGCAGCAGGTCCTCGAGCACCCGATGGTGCAGCTGCTGGCCCTCGGCCCGGACTCGCCGACCGGGGAGCAGTTCGACTTCCAGCCCGTCCACCAGGACGACGTCGACCGAGTCGTGCCGCCCGAGCAGTTGATGAGCATCCTCGACGCCGACAGCAGCCAGCGTCGCTGCATCCTCGCTGCACGCGACGGGCGCAGCTTCGTCATGGACGGCCCTCCGGGTACGGGCAAGAGCCAGACCATCGCCAACATCATCGTCGAGCTGATGGCCTCCGGCCGTTCCGTGCTCTTCGTCAGCGAGAAGGCCGCCGCCCTCGACGTCGTCCGCAACCGGCTCGCCGAGAAGCAGCTCAGCCCCTTCCTGCTGCAGCTGCACAGCCACGCGGCGACGCGCAAGCAGGTCGCCGCGGAGCTGCACCGCGCACTCACGCAGTCCCCGCGCGCTTCTGCTCGCTTCACCGACGTCGAGGTCTCAGCCCTGACCCAGGACCGGCTGCAGCTCAGCGACTACGCCGAGGCGATGAACGAGGTGCGCAAGGTTCTCGGGCGCAGCTTCTTCGACGTCCTCGGCCGCGTCGCACACCTGGAGCCGTACCGTCACGTCGCCGTTCCGGTGTCCGCGAGCTGGGCCGACCTGAGCGACCGCACCTTCGCCGCCATCCTGGACCGGTCAACTCGACTGGCACGGGCCTGGGAGCCGGTCCTCCAGGGTGACGACTTCCTCTGGCGCGACCTCGACTTGGCATCCATCGGGCAGCTCGACGTCGACGGCATGCGGCGGTCAACTCAGCACGCTCGGGATGCCGTCGCCGCGCTCAGGAGCCGTTGCTCAGCGGTCGACGCGGACCTCGGCATGTCCTTCGGCAACCGCGACCGAGACGTGGAGCGACGGCACCAGGTCCTCTCGCTCGTGGAGTCCCGTCCGGACGGCGCGCTGGTCTCGTGGCTGTCCGCCGGCGACACGGACTTCACCGCCGTCCACGATCGCGCGGCGGAGCTGAAGGCTCAGGTCGCGGAGTACCAGGACGTCACCTCACGACTGTTCCGAGAGGTTGGTCCGCGTCACGCCGAGCTGGACAGCGACCGCACCGACGACGTCGAGACCCTGCTCGATCCGGTGGCCGTCGGGTGGGTCCCCGGCGAGGCCACGACCGCCACCCAGTCACGAAAGCTGATCCAGTGGCTCGGCGAACTGCCGCAGAGGCTCGTCGAGGTCCTCGGCATGACGCAGCGATTGGGCGGCGCGCTCGGCTTCGGGACGGAGCACCCGACCTTGGCCGTCGCCCGGCGTCTCGCAGACCTGGCCGTCCTCGGAGAGGTCACGGCACGGCCGCTGGCACCGTGGTTCAACCCCAGCCTCCATGCTGCCCTCCAGGAGTCCGAGCGGGTGCTGAGCACGCTGGTCGCTGCCATGCAGGGCCGCCGAGCAGCACTCGAGGGCGTGTTCACCCCGAAGGCGCTCGACCTCGAGCTAGCGGCCCTGGACCACCGCTTCCGAGAGGTGCACACGGGACTGCGCCGTTGGTCCGGTCAGGCCCGCGCCGATCGCAAGCAGCTCAAGGCCGTGACCGTCTCGGGCAAGGTGACTCCCGACGTCCTCTCGCTCCTCGGGGAGGCAGCCGAGTGGCAGCGAGCGGAGCACGCCCTGGACCAGGGCGAGATCGATCACGCGTCCCGGCTGGGCACCTACTACCGCCGCGGTGACACCGACTTCGGTCGATTGGCGTCGGCGATCGAGATCGCCCGCCAGGCGGTTCGCCTGGCCGGCGACGACCTGGACATGCGTGCGCTCTCCAGCCAGTTGGCTGTCGACGGCGATCCCGACCCGATGCTCACCACCGTGGGCGCTCGGCTGCAGACCCTCGCCGGTCAGCTGCACACGGAGATCGAGCAGCAGCTCGGCGCCTTCGGGCCAGGTGCGTTGGAGATGCCGCTGCACCAGCTCGCGGAGTGGTGCGCTCGCGCGGCCGCCGCGTTCGCAGTCGGTGTCGAAGCGGCCGAGCACGTGGCTGCCGTGACCGGTCGGGACGTCACCGTGCGGGAATCGCGGGATGTCCTCCGGATCGCCCGTCGCCGGGACGATGCGGGAGCCCGCATCTTCGAGACGTACGAGAACGACCAGGAAATGCTGGGGCCGGTGTGCCGGGGCCTCGACACCTCGTGGGCCGACCTCGAGCGTGCGCTCGCATGGGCGGGGGACGTCCGCAAGCAGCTCGGCGGTGCGGTCGCCCCGGTCGTCGCCGAGAAGGTCGTCTCCCCGAGCCTGACGGCCGCCGACCTCACGTCGCTGGTCGAGGGCTGGTCGGCTGCAGCCGGTGCGGTTCGCCGTCTCTTCCTCGACGGCCGATCGCGAGAACTGGGCGAGGCCTTCGCGATGGACCTGGAGGACGCCGAGAACCTCCTCGACGAGATGACCGAGCGCGCTGCCACCGACATCGAGGACTGGATCGAGTACACGCGTCTCACCGAGTGGTTCGGCAATCACGGACTGGGCGGCGTCGTAGAGGAGCTCGTGACCGCTGTCGCTCCCGCTAGCGACGTCGCCCCGGTCCTCGAGCGGGCGACGCTGATGGCGTGGGTGGAAGCGACCGTGCGCGTCGATGATCGGCTCGAGCGCTACCGAGCGACGGATCGCGATGCCCTGGTCGAGGACTTCCGAGCACTCGACCGTCGGCAGGTCGACGACCGCTACGCCGGTGTCGTCTCCCAGTGTGCAGCTCGGCGGCCGAGCTCGAACGGGAGCAGAGCCGCGCAGATCATCGCGCGGGAAGCGGTGAAGAAGACCCGGCACAAGCCGATCAGGCAGCTGCTCGCCGAGACCGCCTCGCTCGTCCAGGACCTCAAGCCCTGCTTCATGATGAGCCCGCTGGCGGTGTCCCAGTTCCTGCCGGCCGACATGCGCTTCGACGTCGTCATCTTCGACGAGGCGTCCCAGGTCCTCCCGTGGGACGCGGTCAACTGCATCTACCGAGGAAATGCGCTCATCGTCGCGGGTGACGAGAAGCAGCTGGAGCCGACGGCCTTCTTCACGGCGTCCACGGACAGCGAGGACCTCACCGAGGACGACGACGAAGCGACGGATTCGTTCGAGTCGCTCCTCCTGCTCGCGAAGGCGTCCGGCGGGTTGCCCAACCTGCCACTGCTGTGGCACTACCGGAGCCAGCACGAATCGCTGATCAGCTACTCGAACCACCGGGTCTACGACGGGGAGCTGCACTCATTCCCCGGCGCGACGTTCGAGGCGCCAGACCTGGGCGTGGAGAGCTTCGTCGTCGACGGCGTCTACAACCGGGGGACGACTCGCGACAACCCCATCGAGGCGGAATTCGTCGTCGATCGGGTGCTGCACCACGCGACCATGCATCCCCACCTGTCCATCGGGGTGGTGGCGTTCAGCTCGACACAGGTCGAGGCGGTGTTCGCGGCCATGGAACGCCGGTCGGTCGACGAGCCCGTCCTTCGGCGGTTGCTGAGCGACCACGACCGACTCGACGGGTTTTTCATCAAGAGCTTGGAGAGCGTCCAGGGCGACGAGCGCGATCTCATCATCTTCACCATCGGCTACGGGCCCGATGAGCACGGCAAGATGACCATGAATTTCGGACCGCTGAACAAGAGGCGCGGATGGCGGCGTCTGAACGTGGCCGTCACCCGCGCTCGCCGGCGGGTCGAGGTGGTCTCGTCCTTCCGCGCCGGCCGCATCACCACCGACGAGTTTCCGGAGCCGACCGACGAGCAGAACGGCGTTCCGCACCTCAAGTCCTACCTCGATTTCGCTGCCCGTGGCCTCCCGGCGCTGGCCGTTGACGCCCGGGAGGGCATCACAGCCCCCGAGAGCCCCTTCGAGGAGGACGTGCTCGACGTCGTCCGAGGCATGGGCTACGCGGTCGATCCGCAGGTCGGGAGCGCCGGCTACCGCATCGACATGGCCGTACGTCACCCAGAGCGTGAGGGCGAGTACGTGCTCGCCATCGAGTGCGACGGCGCCATGTACCACTCGGCCAAGGCGGCCCGGGACCGCGACCGGCTCCGCCAGCAGGTGCTCGAAGGCCTCGGTTGGCGGATGCACCGGATCTGGGGGCTGAGCTGGGTCCGCGACCGTCGCGGTCAGACGGAGCGGCTCCGTGCTGCCATCGAGGCGGCCGTCCGCGGCGACGCCTCTCCCGCTCCGCGGATGCCCGAGGAGCCGGCTCCCGAGGTGCTGTTCGACGAGGTCGACTTCGACGCCAAGCCCGATTGGGCGGTGGCGTACCCGGCGCCATCCGAGTACGGCCGCCGACCGGGCGAGTTGACCTGGGCGACGCCGGGGTCGAAGGACGCACTCCCCGCCATCCGGACCTACTTGGAACGCGTTCTCCGTGAGGAGGCGCCGCTGCACCACGGTCGCCTGTTGGAACGCTTCCGTGGCGACTGGGAGGTGGGACGAGCTGGAGCCGCGATCCAGCAGAACATCGACCTCATGCTGTCGAAGGTCACCGTCGACGGCCGGCGGACCATCCGTGACACGGCTGGCTTCCTCTCGCTCTCCGGTGCCGAGATGACGCAGGTCCGGGTGCCGGCGGGTGACGAGGGGGTCCGCAAGGTCGGTTGGATCCCGCCGGCGGAACTCGACCTCGCTGTGCTGCTGCTGGTGCGTGATGCGCGGGCGATGGAGATCGCCGACCTGTCGACTGCGGTCGCTCGGCTGTTCGGCTGGCGCCGGCAGGGCTCGGACATCCAGGCAGCCGTGTCCGCGGCCATCTCCCGGCTCGAGCAAGCAGGCTCACTGATCAACGAGGAGGGCGAACTGCGACTCGGCGCGGGCCATCCGCCGCTGACTACGGCAGTCTCGCGGGGCGCGCACGAGGAGACTCCAGCGGAGGAACTGCTGGCGCTCTTCGCCGACGACGAGGCGGCCCCGCTGGTAGGCGCTGGAGAACCTTCCGTCACCGCGGCCGAGCCTCGTGTTCGGGCTGAAGCGGTGGGGGCCCCGAAAGAACGCGCGCCATCGCAACGAACGCCCAACCCGCCGACGAAGCGTCTGAAGAGATCGTTCGACGACCAGATCAGGGCGGACCTTTCGTACGTCCGGACCGCCTGTGGTTACGAGCCGGCCTACTTCACCAGCCGTGTCGTCTCGGTCGGCGCCCACCAGGCGGTGCGCGAGCTGCTGGCGGACGACGATGCCCGCTTCAACTGGCGGCGCCTGGCGAAGAGCTCCCTCTTGCACAAGAGCCCGGCGGCCTGCGTGCTCGACCCGGAGTTCTCGGGGATGTTCTCGGATCGGGAGCGGGCTGCCGCCAGGCAGGTACTCCAAGCCTTCGAGCCGGTGACGGACGAAGTGGCGTCCGTCCTGCAGGAGTCTGAGGAGTCATGACGGGCGTACACCTGCTGACCTACAACCCCGAGCGGTGGACTTGGGACGACTACGACGACACCGTGCAGCGCACGCGTGCCGGCCAGACACCTGAGGAACGTTGGAGCGTCGGACAGCGAGTTAGGGGCATCGACGTCGGCGATTGGGTCTTCCTCCTGCGCCAGGGGAGTGGTCCTCGCGGACTACTGGGTGTGGGGCGTGTCGCCTCTGAGCCGTATACCGATGACCACTGGAGTGGCGAGGGCGGGACGGCCCAGTACATCGAGGTCGACTGGCTCGAGTTGCTTCCGTTCGACGAGCTCCTGCCACTCGAACGGCTCGAAGCAGCGGTACCAAATTTCGGATGGACTCACGTCTACAGCTCCGGGCGGACGGTCCCCGAACCGGCGGCCGCAGCGCTCCTCGCGCTATGGGAGGCATGGACGGGCCAGCAGACGCCTGGGGTCATGCTCGAGCCGCTCTACGAGGAGGGAGCGCCGCTCTCCATCGCGTCCCGGCGCTATGAACGCAGCTCTGCCGCGCGGGACGCATGCATCAAAGTGCATGGGTGCAAGTGCGCGGTCTGCGGCCTTGTCTTTGCGGATCGCTACGGTCAGATTGGCCGGGACTACATCCAGGTGCATCACGTCGTACCTCTGCATGTTGGGGCCTCGACGCGACTGGTGGACCCGGCGAGGGACCTCAGGCCCGTCTGCGCCAACTGCCATGTCATGCTCCACCGCTCGCGGGCGGAGGGCGATACCGACCGGATCATGACGCCAGAGGAGCTGGCCGATGCCATCGGGATCTGAGCCGGTTCGGTGGCAGATCTCTGCCCCCTTGGAGCGAGAGACCCGTCCCGATCTGTCGGTAAGCCGTGTCACCCTGAGCTTTCCGCCGTTGCGGTCGGCTCGGCCTTGAAGGCTAGTAGTGAGCGAGCCGGTCTGCGTGCAGCGGGACGCGTGTGCCCTCGCCCTGCGTGCGCGGAGCTCGATCTCCGGTGGCGAAGGACGGGTGGCGCATGTCGCGACTGAACCACGATCGGCCGATGTTCAAGGCGATCGACGCGGGTGGCGGGGAGCGCATCCGCACGATCGCCGAGGAGCTGCGCGGATCGGCAGCGTCACGTACGACTGCGCAGCCGAGACCATGCCGATCTTGTCGCGCGGTTCGGCAGTTGGTGGATGGCGTGTGTCGCCCGTGCGGCGCGGATCGACAGCTGATCACCCATGCCGATAGGCAGCTCCGGCCGAAGAGGAGACACAAGGCCAACGCACAGGGGCGACTCAAGTCGGTCGAGGTCGTCCCGAGCAACGTCGGCAAGGCGGCGTTGAGACGGCAGATCGACGAAGCTCGCGCTCGCATTGCGGCGCGCCGGTCGAAGAACGTAGGAGTGCCAGCCGCAGGTGGCGCCGGCAAAGTGAGGCGGACCGGGCGTCGATCGGCCGGCGCCGGTCAGCAGCCTGAAGAGCCAGTCCGCACTCGGCAGGACGGGTCACGTTCGGTGAACCGCTCCGCGCGGCACAGCGTCGTCTGCCCGTCCTGTTTCACGGAGACGCCCGTCACCGGCATCTGCGCCTTCTGTTCCTAGGCACTTGACTCGCGGTCTGTCAGTTCTCGCCGCACCTCGGAAGTACTTGGGCGTCGCTTCGATGAACGGATGCGTTCGAGAGCGGCCGTGAAGCTCGCGTTCCATAGACCGAGATGGGGCCAGCGCTCGGCGACGTGCGCCGTCGCTTCCTCGACCGACATGCCCTGCTCGCGCACCAGCCAGGCGCGCAGCACCAGCCCGGTCCGCGAGGCGCCGCCGTGGCGGTGTACCAGCAGCCGGTGGCCTTCGGCCTGCAGCGCGGCCATGTCGTCGAGGACGTCGGCGAGCATGACGTCGAGGTCGGCGTTGTTCTCGTTGTCGGCGATGTAGGCCATCCGGTGCACCGGGTGCGGGAACGGCTCGCCCAGCCGGCACAGCGAGATGACGGCGAAGTCCTCGTCGCTGTAGCGGGCGCCATCGAGGTTGCCGGCCCAGATGCCGGGCAGGACCTCGGTCGGGCCGATCCGCGGGATCACACCAGGGTCGTAGTTCTGCTGCACCGCGCCGTCCAGCGCCGCCGCCAGCTGCTGCAGATCGGATAGACACCACACCTTGTCGCCGTGGCCGGGCACCCGCCCGTGCACCACTGACGCCCACCGGCTGGGGATCCCGCCCATCCCGCACACCGCCCCGGCCAGCCCTCCGGCGACGCACGCCACCGTGTCCGTGTCACCGCCCAGGTCGATGACCAGCCGCAGCACCTCGGCGAAGTCCCGTCCGTTCCGCAGTGCCCACACCGCCTGGCCGAGCGTCGGCCACACCGCGCCGTTCGACTCGGTGGCCTGGCCTGGAGTCCAGTCCCAGGTCAGCACCGCCGCCCACCGCTCACGGTGCTCGGGCAGCACCGCGTCGAGCGCCGAAGGGATCGCCGCCAGCGGGTCGCCGCCGTCCAGTGCCACCCGCATCAGCTCGGAGAAGATCGCGCAGCCCTCGCCCGCCGACGGGTCGACGTGGGTCAGCGCCGAGATGCGCCGGGCGGCGTCCATGGTCGCCTCGCGCTCGTCCCGGGAGAACCGGATGGCGGCTGGCGTCGTCCGCATCAGTGAGCCGTTGCCAGCCGCGTGACCCGAGCGGGCGAAGTGCTCGGCCGCGGCGACGTCCCACGGCCGGCCGGAGCCGAGGACGGCGCGGGTCTGGTTGCCGATGTCGGGCGGCCCGGCCGCCGCCCACGCGCGGAACCGGTCGAAGACATCGGCCTCGTCGAGCCCGCCCCGCTCCATCAGCGAGGTCGCCACGAGCAGCGCCATCTGGGTGTCGTCGGTGAACTCGCCCGGCTCCCAGTCGAGTGAGCCACCGCCGCACATCTCCGTCTTCGAGCCGCGTGCGGGGGAGGGGAACCGCGCGCTGAACCGGCCGGACGGGCCGAACTCGAACGGTGCCCCGAGGGCGTCGCCGACGGCCGAGCCGACGAGCGCGCCGGCCACTCGGTGGGAGCGGTGCATGCGCTGGGTCACTCAGGCATCCTGGCCGACGGTGGTGCCGCGTGTGCGTGCGACGCCGGACGAAGCTCGTGGCTCCGTCAGCGGGCCTGGACGAGCAGCGGCTGGGCGACCTCGCCGATCGAGCCGCGTTCATCGGAGAGCTCACCGTGGCACAGCCCGATGCCATCGGCGGCGATCTGCGTGCGGCAGGCCAGGTGCACCCACTCGCCGTCCGGCTCGCGAGTCAGGTGGGTGGTCATGCCCGGCGGGATGGACCACCAGCTGTCGATGGGCAGCTCCACGGAGATGCCGTTGGCGGCGTCGGCGGCGATGAGCGCGCGGTCGAGACCCGTGAGCGGCAGGCCGGCGACCAGGGGGACGCGTACCCGGGTCCAGACGTCCGCCGGCCCGGGCTCCTCCGGCGACCCGGCGGTGTAGCGCCAGTCGATCGCCT
Organism: Blastococcus sp. SYSU DS0616; assembly: GCF_054051015.1. NCBI lineage: Bacteria > Bacillati > Actinomycetota > Actinomycetes > Geodermatophilales > Geodermatophilaceae > Blastococcus > Blastococcus sp. SYSU DS0616. The sequence continues at coordinate 143,853 of NZ_JBJHAJ010000001.1, read as the reverse complement.
GCCCGAAGCCCCAGTCGGGCAGGCCGAACAGCACCTCGGGCGCGGAGTCCGGGACGGCGGGCGGGGGGCTGAGCTCGGTGACCACCGGCGGGGTGGGCCCGGTGGCGAGCGACCACACCCGGGCGACGGCGACGGTGCGGCCGTCGACGGTCATCACTGCCTCGGTCAGGTCGATCCGCCGCCCCGGCCGGACGGGCGACACCTCGACGGCGAGCTCGCGGCGGGGGATGGCCCCGAAGAAGTCGACGCTGATCCGTGCCGGGCGGGAAGCCGTCCCTGTCGCCCCGGCGGCGTCGGCGGCCAGGTGGGCCAGCAGTGCGGACGGCGGTCCGCCGTGCTGGGCGCTGTGGTCCCACGGGCTCTCGGTGGCCCGGGTGGGCGCGAACCGGTTGTCGCCCAGTGGCAGGTAGAAGGCCTCGAACTCCATGACCGGCAGTCTGGCCGAGGTGGTCAGCCGGCGACCGGGCGGACTCACCGTCGCTCGATCGGGTGGCACTGCGGCGATGCCTGCCCCGGGCGGCCGCTCGCTGTCGGTGGCGCCTGTCATGGTCCGCCCCGCCGTCACTGGGACGGCGCGGACCAGGGAGCGGCATGGGCGGATCGGTCGGTGTGCAGGCGGGACGGGTGTGCCCCGGGTGCGGACGGGAGGCCTCCATCCCGCTCGTCTACGGGTTGCCGAGAGGTGACCTCTTCGAGCAGGCGGAACGCGGGCAGGTCGCGCTCGGCGGCTGCATGGTGCCGGGAGAGATGGAGGCGTTCCTCTGCCGTAGCTGCGACCTCGCTTGGGGAGCGAGTCCGACCCCACCGCCGACGAGGCCGAGTTGGCCGGCCTGCTGGACGTCGGGCACGCCGAGCTCGTCCGAGCGCTGGGTACCGGGTGGCGGCGCGAGAGCGCAGCGGACGGCCAGGACGGCGTCCGGTGGTTCGTCAGCGGCGAGCCGGCGCAGCTCGCGGTGGGTGTGCAGGGGCCGTGGTTCGTCCTGGCCCGGCCGCTCACCTCCTGGGGTCAGCACCGGCCCGGCCCGCTGATGGGGAACGAGCCGCGGCTGACCCGGGACGACGTCCTGCACCAGCCGCACCTCGTCGCCGAGATGGCCGAGGCCATCGCCTCGCACCGGCGTCGGTCCTTCCGCTGGTGCCGCACCTGCCGCCGGGCCACCGCGCCCGAGTCCTTCGCGGCCGCGGAAGGCTCCTGCACGGCCTGCGTGGAGACCTTCGCCGATCGCTGATCCCCGCCCGTCGCCGCAATCTCGCCCGTAGGGGGTGGGCAGCTCGGTGCCGGCCTCCTCCATGCGGGTGCTGGTTCCGATGGGACGACGACCGAGCAGCGAAGATCGCGGGGGATCGACAGTGCGGAACGGTGCAGGACTGGACCGGGGGCCTTCCGGCCTCCGGGCATCACCCACCGGCCGGGTGCCGCAGTGGGTGATCGACGAGGCGAGCGGTCGGGCGCCCACCGCCGAGCCCTGGCGGACCTGGTCACCCTCACCCTCGCCGTCGCCGACGCGTCCCGCTCGCAATCGCCGCCGTCTGATGTACCTGGTGGCTGTCCTGGCCGGGGTCGGTGTCGTATGCGCCGTGGTGCTCGACCCGCGCGGTCTCGGGGGTGGTGCCGCGGGCACCGCCAGACCGTCGTCCTGGCCGACACCCGGCTTCGAGTCCGCTGACGCGCCGCTGGGCACACCGGTGCCGACCCCGAGTCCGGGAGGCACGCACCTCTTCGTCGGGTTGCAGGACGACGGCGAGCAGCCGGTGGCCTACGACCCGTGCCGGCCGGTCCACTACGTGATCCGTCCCGAGAATGCGCCGCCCGGGGGAGAGGCGCTGGTCCACGAAGCGTTCGCCCGGGTCTCAGGTGTGACCGGTCTGCACTTCGTCTACGACGGCGCCACCGACGAGTCGGCGTGGGACGACCGTGCGAGCTTCCAGCCCGACCGCTACGGGGACCGTTGGGCGCCCGTGCTCGTGTCGTGGCAGACCGAGGCGGAGAACCCGGAGCTGGCCGGTCGTGTCGCCGGGCTGGCCGGCAGCGCCAGTGTGGAGCCGCCCGGCGGGCCGCAGGTGTTCGTCACCGGTGTGGTGGGGCTCGACGCAGCCGCCTTCGACAGCATGCTGGCCGACCCGGCGGGGGTCTCCGGTGCGCGCGCCGTCGTCCTCCACGAGCTCGCTCACCTGGTCGGCCTCGCACACGTCGCGGACCCGGACGAGCTGATGTACCCGACGACCAGCACGGTGCTCGACTTCGGCATCGGTGACCTGACCGGCCTGTCTCAGCTCGGGGCGGGGAGTGCGTCCCGACCGTGTGAGCGGGAGCCGGCAGATCACCGGTTGGAGGTAGATGTGTCGTGCGTGACGAACTCGGCGCCCGGCTCGCCGGAGATGTCTGTGTGGCATGTCACGCTGCCGGGACGATCCATCCCAGCCAGCCACGGGGGCACGGCATGACGACGTCCGCGGTGCGCGCATGACGGCGCGCATCTTCCCGAGCAGTCCCGTCTTCGAGTCGCACGCCGAGCGGCTGTTCGCCGAGGCGCTGCGCGACCAGTTGCCCGACGACGCCGTCATGGTCTGCGGCCAGCGCTTCAGCGACCGCCGCGAGGACCGTGAGGCCGACGTCATCGTCGCCTGGCCCGGCTTCGGGATCGCCGTCATCGAGGTCAAGGGCGGCAGCGTCCACCTCCGCGAAGGGGAATGGCGGCAGGTCGGCGGCGGGCTGGACAAGCGAATCAGGCCAGTCGAGCAGGCGCTGCGCTGCAAGTACCTGCTGCGCGACTACCTGCGCCGCGATCGTCGCTGGAGCGCTGGTGACCCGCGGATGGTGCACCTGGTGGCCTTGCCGGCGACGACGCTGCCGGACGAGTTCGCCGCGCCCGACGCGCCGCGGTGGATGGTCCTCGACCGCACCGACCTGCCTCGGGCGGCCGCCCGCATCAGCAGCGCCCTCCGGCAGTACGAGAGCGACGTCGAGCCGCCGACCGCCGAGGACGTCGAGGCGTTCGTCGACTGCCTGGCCGGGGTCGGCATCCCTCAGCAGGAGCTGCTCGCGACGCTGCACGAGCGGGAGGCCGAGTGCGACCTGCTCACCCGCGACCAGGCGCGCGTCCTCGACTGGCTGCGCTCCAACCGGCGGGTGGAGGTGCGCGGCGGCGCGGGCTCGGGCAAGACCTGGCTCGCGCTGGAGAAGGCCCGGCGGCTGACGCTCGAGGGTGGGCGGGTCGCGGTGATGTGCTACTCCCGCGGGCTGGCCGAGTACCTCCGCCGCCGGGTCGACACCTGGAACCGGAAGGAGCGCCCGGCCTACGTCGGCACCTTCCACGGTCTCGGCATCGACTGGGGCGTCACCCCGGGGTCGGACGACGACAGCGGCTACTGGGAGGAGTACCTCCCCGAGCGCATGGTGGAGCTCGCCGGCGGGCTGCCCGAGGCCGATCGCTTCGACGCCATCGTCGTCGACGAGGCGCAGGACTTCGCCGAGAGCTGGTGGCCGGCCGTGCTGGCCGCGCTGCGCTCCCCGGAGGACGGCTGCCTCTACGTGTTCGCGGACGAGGGGCAGCGGGTGTTCGCGCGCCAGGGCCGCCCACCGGTCGCGCTGACGCCCTTCGACCTCGACGAGAACCTGCGCAACACCAAGCAGATCGCCGGGACGTTCGGCAGCCTCACCACGAGTCAGATGCGCTACCGGGGTGGCGACGGCGTGCCCGTGCGCTTCGTCCAGTGCTCGACCGACGACGCCATCGGTGCGGCGGACGACGAGGCGGCCGCCCTCCTCGACGCCGGGTGGCCGGCCGAGTCGGTGGCGCTGCTGACGACCTACCGGCGGCACCCCGTCCAGGCCGAGCGCCAGACCGCCGGCCAGGACGCCTACTGGGACTCCTTCTGGGCCGACGACGACCTCTTCTACGGGCACGTGCTCGGCTTCAAGGGGCTGGAGCGCCCGGCCGTCGTCCTGGCGATCAACGGCTTCCGGGACGAGGAGCGCGCCCGCGAGATGCTGTACGTCGGGCTCTCGCGCGCCCGCGACCTGCTCGTGGTCTGCGGCGACCTGGAGCTGATCCGGCGGGTGGGCGGCCCGGCCGTCGCCCAGCGGCTCGCGCAGTCCTCGAACTCGGCGCCCACCGGCTGAGGAGGAGTTGTGAACTCCGTGAAGGAAGGTGTCCGCTACTCGCTGGACGAGGGAGCAACCCGGGCGGGGAGCGGAGTCGGCGAGCGTGATTGGACCGGCCTACTCGCTCCGTCACGCACATGAGTTCGCCCGGCTGCCCTATGGGATCGTGCGTCGATCCGGGAACGGTCGCGCGTCAGGCCCGGGGCTCGGTGCCTGCGGCCAGCCTCGCGGCGATCGGCTGCACCTCGTCGAGCTTGCCCGCGGCTACCGCGATCACCAGGTCGTAAGCCTCGTCGTTCGACAGGGGCAGCCGTACGCCGTTGAGACCGTAGAAGGCGATCGTCCCAGCCAACGCCAGCCGCTCGTTGCCGTCCACGAGTGCACGGTTGCGGGCCAGCGAGTGCAGGAGTGCCGCCGCCTTCTGGTGGAGCGAGGGGTAGACGTCCCGGCTGAACGCGGTCGCACGCGGCCGCGCCAGGGCGGATTCCAGCAGCCCGGCATCACGGACGTGGAAGTCGCCCAGCGTCCGCGCCGCCACGTGCAGCAGGTCGTCGAGGTCGAGGTGGATCACTGGCCGAGGCGTTCGAGGGCTTCGGCGTAGCGGGGCAGCTCTTCGTCGAGCACCCGGTCGAGCAGGTCGCGCTTGCTCGTTCGCTCGATGTAATCGCGCACCGCCTGGCGCGCGACCTCCTGCATCGAGCGCCCCTCCAACTCGGCCCGCCGGCGCAGGGCTTCGGTCTCCTGGTCGTCGAGACGAAGAGTCATGGCCATGCCGAGCAAGATACCGCCGTTGATACCGTCGATGAGTCGCGTTGAGCTCGAGCGCTGCGATGCGGCTACGCATCCTGGCGGCTCCTTGGTCGAGCCGGTCAGTCCTGGGGACGACGATGGCGCGGCCGCCGATCGTGCCGGTCCCACCGACCGTGCCGATACAGAAGAGGTAAGACGTCGCCGAGTCAGGAAGCTCCCCCTGTCACGGACCACCGCACCGCGGCCCCGCTCGCGGCCGACGACCGGCCGCGGGTCCCCGACGCGCTCCCGGCCCAGGAAGGGCGCCGGTCAGCGATCGGCGGCGGCCAAGAAGAAGACGGCGACACGTCGTCGCCGCTCCGGGCGCGCCGGCCGGCTGGTCCTGCTCGCGGTGCTGGTGGTCGCCGGTGTCGTCGTGTGGCCGGCGGTCAAGCCGCACGTCGCAGCCCTGCCGTTCCTCGACTCGGTGCTCGCCGGCACGTCGCCGTCCGGACCCACCTGGCCGCTGACCGGCGTGCCGGCCGACACGGTCCCCGACCGCCCGGCGCTCGCCGTGAAGATCGAGAACTCCGTCGCCGCCCGCCCGCAGACCGGCCTGAACGCCGCGGACATGGTGTGGGAGCAGGTCGTCGAGGGCGGCATCACCCGGTTCGTCGCCGTCTACCACTCCACCCTCCCGCCCGAGATCGGCCCCGTGCGGTCGATCCGGCCGATGGACCCCGCGATCGCCGCCCCGCTCGGCGGGCTGCTCGCGTTCTCCGGCGGCGTGCCGACCTACATCACCGCCGCCGAGGACGCCGGGCTGCAGGTGATCCGCCAGGACTCCGGCGCCGATGGCTTCTTCCGGACGACGACCCGCTCGGCGCCGCACAACGTCCACGCGGTCCCGCAGACCCTCCTCGACCAGGCCGACGCCACGCACCGTTCCTCGCCCGGCACCCAGTTCCACCACGCCGCGACGGGGGAGCAGCCCACCGCCGTCGCCGCCGGGCAGCCGACGACCACGCTGGACCTCGCGCTGTCGGGGATCAGCAGTCCCCGGTGGGCCTGGAGCGCCGCGGACGGTCGTTGGCTGCGGGCCGAGGGGAGCACCCCGGCGGTCGAGGCCGGCGGCGCGCGGATCGGTGCCACCAACGTGGTCGTCCTGCGCGTCGACGTCGTCCAGACCGAAGCCCGCGATCCGGCCGGCAACCCCGTTCCGGAGACGATCCTGACCGGCAGCGGGCGGGCCCTCGTCGCCACCGGCGGGCACACGGTCGAGGCGACCTGGTCCAAGCCGGCCGTCGGTGACCGGGTGGAGCTGACCGACGCGAACGGCGACCCCGTGACCCTGGCGCCCGGGACCACCTGGGTCGAGCTGGTTCCCAACTCCGGAGCGGTTGACACGGGCTGAGCGGGCAACCGGCGATCCGCCGGAGGAGGTCACTCCCCGGGGAGGACCACGGCGCGGCCGCGGTGTGACCCCTCGTGCAGCCTCCGGTAGGCCTCCGGAGCCACGGAGACCCTCCAGGTCCCCGCGACGGCCGACTCCGCAGGCGCCCGTCGGCCGTCGCCATGTAGTAGACCGATCCCGTGCCTCCCACAGCTGCCGGCGACGTGACCGACGCACTCGACGCGGAGGTCCCCACGGGCACCCGCCGGGTCCAGCCCTTCCGCGGCGGCCGGTGATGGGGCACGTCTACCTCAGCCGCCGGTTGACGCCCGCCGCCATGGCCGCGGCCGGCGATCTCGGTGCGCCGCTGGTGGTGCACGACGACCCCGACCGGCCTCCCTCGCGCGAGCAGCTGCTGTCCGCTGTGCGGGGTGCCTCCGCGCTCATCACCCTGCTGACCGACCGGGTGGACGGCGAGGTCCTCGACGCCGCCGGACCCGGCCTGCGGATCGTCGCGAACGTCGCCGTCGGCTACGACAACATCGACGTCGCCGCGGCCCACGCCCGCGGCGTGGTGGTCACCAACACCCCGGGGGTCCTCGACGAGGCGAGCGCGGACTGCGCCTTCGCGCTCGTCCTCGCCACGTCGCGGCGGATCGTCGAGGCCGACCGGTTCATGCGCACGGGCGCCGACTGGATCTGGGGTCCGCAGTCCTTCGTCGGGCTCGATGTCAGTGGTGGAGCCACTCTGGGGATCGTCGGCCTCGGCCGGATCGGCATGGCCGTTGCCCGACGCGCCGCGGCCTTCGGCATGCGGATCCTCGCCACGGGCAGCCGCGCGTCGAGCGACGAGGCGGCGGCGTACGGCGTCGAGCCCGCCGACCTGCGGCGCGTGCTCTCCGAGAGCGACGTCGTGTCACTGCACTGCCCGCTCACGCCGGCCACCCACCACCTCATCGACGCGGAGAAGCTGGCGACCATGAAGCCGACCGCCATCCTCGTCAACACCGCCCGCGGGCCCGTCGTGGACGAGGCCGCACTCGTCCACGCACTGGAGAACGGCGTCATCGCCGCGGCTGGTCTCGACGTCTACGAGAACGAGCCGCAGGTGCACCCGGGGCTCCGCTCGCTGGAGAACGTGGTGCTCCTGCCGCACATCGCCAGCGCCGGGCTGGCGACCCGTGACGCCATGGGCAGGCTCGCCGTCGACAACGTCCGCGCGGTGCTGGCCGGGGAGGAGCCGCGCACGCCCGTCGCCGGGGCGGGTGGGTGACGTGCGGCCCGGGACGGCGTCGCCGTAGGGGCAGGCCGGCGGCGGGCATGGACGTGCCCGTGCCCGTGCACGAGCGCCCCCCGGGCGGCAGCGGGCGTGGCCGCCCTCGGCCGGCGGTCAGTCGCCGGGGACGACGACGGCGCGGCCGCGGATCGTGCCCTCGTGCAGCCTCCGGTAGGCCTCCGGCGCCTGGTCGAGCGTGAACCGCTCCACCTCGACGTGGATCGCCCCGGCCCGTGCCAGGTCGAGCACCTCCATGAGCTCCGGTCGCGTGCCCCAGTACGGCGCGCGCACCGAGGCACCCATCGGCGTCGAGAAGAAGCCGGTCGGCAGCAGCCCGCCGCCGATCCCGACGATCTGGATGACGCCGTCCAGCGCCACCGACTGCCGGGCGATCTCCAGGGTCGGCGGCGCCCCGACCATGTCGAACACCACCTGGGCGCCCACCCCGCGGGTCAGCTTCCGGATCTCCGCGACCGCCGACTCGTCCGACGGCAGCGCGCGGTGGGCACCCACCTCGCGCGCGAGCTTCAGCTTCTGCTCGCTGATGTCCAGCGCGATCACGGTGGCGCCGGTGATCGCCCGCAGGATCTGGATGCCCACGTGCCCGAGCCCGCCGGCGCCGATCACCACGGCGGTGCTCCCGGCGGGCAGCGCACCCAGCGACGAGACGATCGCGTGGTACGGAGTCAGCCCCGCGTCGGTCAGCGACACGGTGGCCACCGGGTCGAGTTCGCCGAGCGGGACGAGGTGCCGGACGTCGTCCACGACCATGTACTCGGCCAGCGCGCCGGGGGAGCCGAGCCCCGGCGGCTGGATGCCCAGCTCGGCAGCGCGTGGGCAGTAGTTCTCCGCACCACGCGCGCAGGCGTGGCACAGCCCGCAGCCCCACGGCCCGTAGACGGCGACCGGCTCACCCACCTCGACGCCGGTGGCGCCCTCGCCCAACGCGTCGACGACGCCTGCGCCCTCGTGCCCGAGGGTGAGCGGCAGCCCGTAGATGTACTGCTCGGCCGGCAGGCTCATGACGAACGCATCGGAGTGGCACAGCCCCGCGGCGGTGACCCGCAGCCGCACCTGGCCGGGGCCAGGCTCCGGAGTGGGGACGTCGACCATTTCCGGCTCGCCGCCGATGGTCCGGTACTGCACCGCGCGCATGCTGCTCCTCCGTTGCCGGGACGACGTCCCCTCGGACGCTAGGGCCTCGCCACGGCGATCGGCAGGCCGTCAGGTCCCGGCGATCAGGGCCCGAAGCCCCTATGAGGCGATCGCCGGGCGCGGCGGAGCGTCAGGTCGCCATCAGGTCCCGGGACAGAGGAACCGGCGTCGTTCCTGCGCGCCGCGGACTGCGCGGGCCCGCCCGTTGGCACAATAGGTCGTGTAACACGCCCATTTATGCAACCGAGGGGATCGGCATGCTCACCGTCGACCAGGCCGCCGAGCGTCTCGGTGTCGAACCGGAGCAGGTCCGCCGGCTGATCCGCGCCGGAAAGCTGGCGGCCCACCGGGTGGGCCGCACACTGGTGCTCGACGAGGACGCCGTCGAGGGGCGGGCCCGCCTGCCGATCACGGCCGGACGCGCCCTCGCCCCGCGAACCGCGTGGGCCGCGCTCTGGCAGCTCTCCGGGGAGGATGTCGACTGGCTGCCGCCCGCCGACCGCTCCCGGCTGCTCGCCCGGCTGCGCGGCTACGACCCCGAGCAGCTGGTCGCCGCAGCCCGGGACCGGGCGGAGCGCCACGAGCTGCGCGTCCTGCCCGCCTACCGGGAACGGCTGCTCGACGCCGACGGCGTCGTCCCCTCCGGACTGACTGCGGCGGCCGCTGTTGGCGCCGACATCGTCGCTGCCGAGGCCGCGGCCGAGGTGTACTGCACCGAAGCCACGCTCGACGAGCTGCGCCGCGAGCTCGCCCTTTCCGAAAGAGGAGAGGCCAACCTGGTCGTGCGCGTGCCCCGCTACGAGGTGAGCCTCACCGGCCGCACCCACATGCCGGTCGCGGTCGTCGCCGTCGACCTCGCCGAGTCGCCCGACGTGCGCACCCGGCGAGCCGGACTCGACCTGCTCGCCGCCGCGCTGGGCGACCTCAGCCGGTGACCGCAGCGGAGGCGCGGGTCCAGCTGCCGGCGCTGGCCGGCCCGCTGGACACCCTCTGGGACCTCGTCCTCGACCTCGCCGAGCAGCTGCCGCCGACCGGCTGGGTGCTCGTCGGCGGCCAGATGGTCATGCTGCACGGGCTGGTCGCCGGGCGGGTGGCTACGCGGGCCAGTCAGGACGTCGACGTCCTCGCCGACCTGCTCACCGACGACGCCGGACTGGCGCGCTGCGTCCGTGCAGTGCGGGATCTGGACCTCGAACCGCAGCCGGACTCGGCCGGCAGGGTCTACCGCTTCGTCCGGGCCCGGGACCAGGCCCGCGCCGACGTCCTGGCCCCTGACCACACGCCCCCGCGGCGGCGGCTGCGCACGGTCGGTGGGGACACCATCCGCATCGAGGGCGGCACCCAGGCCCTGCGGCGGGCCATGCCCGTGTACGTGACCAAGGGCGAGCGGACGGCGCCGGTCCCGGTGCCGGACCTGCTCGGTGCCCTGGTGCTCAAGGCCGCCGCCTGGGCCACCGACGCCCGCGATGCGGAACGGCACAGCGGGGACGCCGCCTTCCTGGCCGGCCTGATCGCTGATCCGCTCGCCGAGGGAACCGGTTCGCCGGCAGCGACCGCAAGCGGCTGCAGCGGCTCGACCAGGTGCTCGGGGATCCGGACGCCACCGAATGGCGCCGGCTCGGCGACGCCGCCGACGACGGCTACGCCTCCTGGCGCCTCCTGGCGAGCTGAGCTCGGGTCACCGCTTGGTCACCGCCATAGTGCTGCTTCTGCAGCTAATGTGCATGCATGCCCGTCTCCGTGACGATCCGGGGCGTCCCCGATGACGCCAGGGATGAGCTCGCGGCGCGCGCGGCCCGAGCCGGTCAGTCGCTGCAGGAATACCTGCGTGCAGAACTGGTGGCGCTCGCGCGGCGCCCCAGCCCGGACGCCCTGTGGGACCGCGTTCAACACCGCGTGCTCACCACCGGCAGCCGTTTGTCCGGTGACGCGATCCTCGAACTGCGCGACGCCGACCGCCGGTGACCGTCGTGGTCGACGCGTCCGCCCTCGCTGCCGCGCTGATCGATGGGGGCTCGGACGGCTCCTGGGCGCGCGCCGGGCTGCGCGGCGAGGACCTCGCAGCGCCGGCGCACGTGTACGTCGAGGTGTCGAACGTGCTCCGGCGCGCCGTCCTCGCCGGCCGGCTCGGTGCGGACGTCGGCGCGCTCGCCCACCGTGACCTCGTCGAGCTACCGCTGACGTGTTTCCCGTTCGAGCCGCTGGCCGACCGCGTGTGGGAACTGCACGCCGGGGTCACCGCGTACGACGCCGCCTACGTCGCGCTGGCCGAGGCGCTCGACGCGCCGCTGTGGACCCTCGACCGGCGTCTCGCCGCCGCGTCCGGGCCGCGGTGCACCTTCCAACTGCCGCCGTGAGAGAACTGTGTGGACCTGAGCGGCTGCCCTTCCTCGACCGGCTGACCGCGCATCTCGTGGGCCGAGCCCGCGGCTAGGGTCCCGGATCGCCGCCCACCGAACTGGAGGCTCTCGTGCCCTGGACCGACCGCACGCTCCCCACGCCGCTCCCGCGGCCGGCCCGAATGGCCGCCGCGGCGCTGAGCCGGCGGTGGCAGCTGCCCCCGGCCACCCACGAGGTGCGGGTGCTGCGCGGCGTCGACGTCCCGATGCGCGACGGCACCACCCTGCGCGCCGACGTCTACCTGCCGGCGTCGGCCGGCCCGCACCCGACCGTGCTGCTCCGCTCGCCCTACGGCCGCGGCCTCGGGTTCGCCTTCGCGATGACGGTGCCGTACGCCGAGCGCGGCTACGCGGTGGTGGTGCAGAGCGTGCGCGGCACCTTCGGCTCCGGCGGCGAGTTCAGCCCCGTCGTGCACGAGGAGCACGACGGGCAGGACACCGTCGCCTGGCTCCGCGAGCAGCCCTGGTTCGACGGCCGGCTCGCCACCCTCGGCCCCAGCTACCTCGGCTACACGCAATGGGCCCTGGCCCTCGACCCGCCGCCCGAGCTGAAGGCGATGGTGCTGCACATCGGCCCGCACGACCTCGCCCAGGCGGGCATGGTCGACGGCGCCTTCCAGCTCACCAACCTCGCCATCTGGACCGAGCTCGTCGCCCACCAGGAGCGGGTCAGCTTCCTGCGCGGGCTCTACCGGCTGATGACGGCGGAGCGGCGGCTGGCCCCGCACCTCGGCAAGCTCCCGCTGCAGGGGCTCGCCGAGCGGTTCGGCGGCGCCCCGGCCCCGTGGTTCGACGAGTGGCTCGCCCACCCCGACCTCGCCGACTCCTACTGGGACCGCTACCGCGCCACCCCCGCGGTCCACACGAGCACGGTCCCGACCCTGCTCATCGGCGGCTGGCAGGACTGGTTCGTCGAGCAGACGCTGTACCAGTACGCCGTCCTGCGCGACCGCGGCGTCGACGTCGGCCTCACCCTCGGCCCGTGGGCGCACCTCACCATCGACGCCGCCGTGACGACGCCGGAGAGCCTCGCCTGGCTCGCCGCCCACCTGCCCGTCGACGGCGCAGCGCCCGTCCCGCAGCGGCCGGGCCGCGTCCGGGTGCACGTCACCGGCGCCCGCACCTGGCGCACCATGCCCGACTGGCCGCCGGCCACCACCGACCGCGCCTGGTACCTCGCCCCGGGCGGGCGGCTGGACGACGACGCCCCCACAGCGCCGGGTGAGCCGACCACCTTCACCTACGACCCGATGGACCCGACCCCGTCGGTCGGCGGGCGGGTGCTCGCCGCCAGCGCCGGCCAGCGGGACAACCGCGAACTGGAGGCGCGCGACGACGTCCGCACCTTCACCACCGGGCCGCTGCGCCGGCCGGTCGAGCTGCTCGGCGGCGCCCGGGTGCGGCTGTTCCACGAGTCCGACAACCCGTACGCAGACGTCTTCGTGCGGCTGTGCGACGTCGGCCCGGACGGTGCGTCGATCAACGTCACCGACCGGCTGGTGCGGCTCGACCCGGCGCCAGGCGAGGAGCCGGTGGCGGGGGAGCGGGTCGTGGAGACGACGCTGCCCGACGTCGCGCACCGCTTCCGCGCCGGGCACCGCATCCGGCTGCAGGTCTCCGGCGGCGCCCACCCGCGCTACGCGCGCAACCTCGGCACCGGCGAGTCGCCCGGCGAGGGCACCCGCGGGGTGCCGGTGACCCACCGGATCTGCCATGGCGGCGCGGCGCCGTCGTCGATCATCCTGCCGACGGGCTGACCCGCTCAGCGGCGAGGCGCTGCAGCGCGGCGGTGAAGCTCTCGTTCCACAGCCCCAGGTGCGGCCAGCGCTCGGCGACGTGCGCCGTCGCCTCCTCGACCGACATCCCCTTCTCCCGCACCAGCCAGCCACGCAGCACCAGCCCGGTCCGCGACGCCCCGCCGTGGCAGTGCACGAGCAGCCGGCGTCCCTCGGCGTGGAGTGCGGCCATGTCGTCGAGGACGTCGGCCAGCACGGCGTCGAGCCCGGGGTTGTGCTCGGTGTCGGCGAGGTGGGCGACGCGGTGCACCGGGTGCCCGAACGGCTCGCCGAGCTTGCACAGCGAGATGACGGCGAAGTCCCGCTCGCTGAACCGGGCGCCGTCGAGGTTGCCGGCCCAGATGCCCGGCAGCACCTCCGCCGGGCCGATCCGCGGGATGACACCCGGGTCGTTGGGCACCCACGGCTTCCCGTCGAGCAGCGTCGCCAGCTCCTGCAGGTCGGCCAGCCCCACCCGCTCGCCGGACCCGGGAACCCGGCCGTGCACCGACGAGACCCAGCGCATCGGGATGCCGCCCATGCCGAACACCGCACCGGCCAGCGCCCCGGCGACGCACGCCACCGTGCCGGTGTCCCCGCCCAGGTCGAGCCCCAGTCGCAGCACCTCGGCGAAGGACCGCCCGCGCCGCAGCGCCCACACCGCCGCACCAAGCGCCGGCTCCACCGCGCCGCCCGGCCCGCCGGCCTGATCAGGCGTCCAGCCCGGCGCGAGCACGGCCGCCCACCGCTGCTCGTCGGCCACCAGGGAGAGCGCGGCGGCGATCGACGCCAGCGGGTCGCCGCCGTCCAGCGCCACCCGCAGCAGCTCGGCGAACAGCACGCAGCCCTCACCGGTCGCCGGGTCGCCGGACGTCAGTGCCGAGATCCGCCGCGCGGCATCCGCGGAGGCCGCCGCCCCGGACCGCGCGCCCCAGATCGCCGCCGGTACCGCCGGCGCCAGCGAGCCGTTCCCCGCGGCCGCGACCAGGTCGGCCTCGTCCGGGCCGTCGCGCTCCAGCAGCGACCGGCCGACCTGCAGGGCCAGCCGCGTGCGGTCGGTGAACTCGCCCGGCTCCCGGTCGTCGGGGCCGCCGCGCATCTCCGTCCGCGAGCCCCGCGCCGGCTCCGGGAATCGGGCCGAGAACTGCCCCGGCGCGCCGGCCGCGAACGGCGCCCCGAGCGCGTCACCGACCGCCGAGCCGGCGAGCGCGCCCATGACGCGGTGGCTGCGGTGCATGGACGGCACGGGCACTCCTCGGACGGCGGAACCGGTCCCAGCATCTCCCGCGGGGCCGTGCGCGGGCCGAGGCGGGCACCCGTTCGCCACAGACGTCCCGGACGCAACAGCCGACCTGGGCTTTTCCCGCGGGTGCCGTGGCGGGCCCGTTCTGCTCCGTACGCTGGGCGAAACCTCCACGGAAGGACGGCGACGTGAGCAAGCACCTGCTGGACGAGACGGCCGAGTTCAAGATGCCCCGCATCGGCCGGCACGCCGCCCCGGAGACGGGTGAGCTCGAGATCACCCAGCGGCTGGAGCCCGCCGCCGGGCCGCGCCCGGTGCACCGGCCCCGGCCGGACGAGGGCATCCGGGAGCGCTGAGCCACCGGGCGCCGCCCGCCCGCACCACCCCGCCCGGACGGCGACGCCCGCCGTCCGGGCCACCGGCGCCCGCTCGGCGGCTTCTGCGACGATTCCCGTCACGCAGGAGCGCTGAGACCCCCGGGAGCCGTGCACGTGATCGTCGACCAGCCCGCAGTCCCGGCCGGGGGCGCGAGTCGATGACTGCCACCGGGCTCGCGGCGCGGGCCGTCGAGCGGATCAGCCTCCCGGTCTACGAGGCCGGGTCGATCGACGTCCCGTTCGTCGCCCTGGGCTGGTCGGCGGCGCTCTCCACCGACACCTGGTGGGAGGAGCACTCGCACCCGACGCACGAGCTGCTCTGGAACAGCCGGGGCGCGTCGTCGGTGACCGTCGACTCCCGGCTGTGGACCATCACCCCCGCGCACGGGCTCTGGCTGCCCGCGGGCATCCGCCACACCGGCTGGGCGCCCGCCGGCACCTGGATGCGCGCGGTGCACTTCTGCGTCGACGACGCGCCCCGGCTGGCCGACCAGCCCGTCGCCGTGGAGATCACCCCGCTGCTGCGGCTGCTGCTCGACCGGCTCGACGCCCCCGACCTCGACGCCGGCTCCCGCGCCACGACCGAGGCGATGGTGCTCGACGTCCTCCGCCCCGCACCGCGGGAGCTGCTGCTGCGCGTGCCGTCGTCCCGGCTGCTCGCCCCGATCGTCGACACGCTGCGCACCGACCCCGCCGACGACACCACCCTCGCCGGCTGGGCCGCCCGCCTGGGCGTCAGCACGCGCACCATCACCCGCGCCTTCCGCAGCGAGACCGGGCTCGGTTTCGGGCAGTGGGTCGCCGCCGCCCGCGCCCAGCACGCGATCACGATGCTGGCCCACGGAGCGGAGATCGAGCAGATCGCCGGCCGCGTCGGCTTCCGGTCGGTCAGCGCGTTCGGCGCCGCGTTCCGCCGCATCACCGGCATGAGCCCGGGACGCTTCCGCGCCCAGTAGCTGTCCGTTTCGCGACAACGGGTGTCCTGATCGAGGGATTGTCTCCGCCGACACGGTCACTCAGACTTCGGTTAGGCAATCCTTAGTTGATCACCGCGCCGCCGTGGCGCGCCCGGAAGGACACCATGACCCGCGCATCCCACCTGGCCGCCGCCTCCGCGGCCGCTCTGCTCACCGTCGGGCTCGCCGCCTGCTCCTCGTCGGAGGCGGGGGAGACCACCGGGTCCGCGGGGGAGTTCACGCCGATCACCATCGAGCACGCCCTCGGCACCACCACGATCCCGGAGATGCCCGAGCGGATCGCCACCGTCCAGTGGGCCAACCACGAGGTGCCGCTGGCCCTCGGCGTCGTGCCGGTCGGCATGGCCGCCGCCAACTTCGGTGACGACGACGGCGACGGCCTGCTGCCCTGGGTCGAGGAGAAGCTCGAGGAGCTCGACGCCGAGACCCCGGTGCTGTTCGACGAGACCGACGGCATCGATTTCGAGGCCGTCGCCGACACGAACCCCGACGTCATCCTCGCCGGTTACTCCGGCCTCACGCAGGAGGACTACGACACCCTCAGCGAGATCGCGCCGGTCGTCGCCTACCCCGACGCGCCGTGGGCGACCCCGTGGCAGGACATGATCGAGGTCAACGCCGCCGGCATGGGCATGGCCGCCGAGGGCGAGGAGCTCGTCGCCGACCTCGAGCAGCAGATCGACGACGCCGTCGCCGAGCACCCCGAGCTCGAGGGCACGGCCACCATGTTCATGACTCACGTGGACACCACCGACCTCAGCGAGGTCAGCTACTACACCCCGGCGGACACCCGCGCCGCGTTCTTCGAGGACCTCGGCCTCGCCACCCCCGGGAGCATCGCCGCGGCCTCCACCGACCCGGACCAGTTCTCCGGCTCGATCAGCGCCGAGCAGATCGACACCCTCGACGACGTCGAGCTGATCGTCACCTACGGCGACCAGTCGCTGGTCGACGCGCTCGAGGCCGACCCGCTGCTGGCGCAGATGCCCGCCGTCCGCAACGGCGCGATCGTGCTGCTGCCGAACACTCCGCTCGGCACGGCCGCCAACCCGACCCCGCTGGCCATCCCGTGGGTGCTCGAGGACTACGTCGGCATGCTCGCCGAGGCCGCCGCCAAGGCCCCGTGACCTCGGTCGACACCCCGCCGGCCCCGGATGCCGCCGCCCTCCCGTGGCGGCGTCCGGGGTCGGTCCGGCTGCTCTGGCTGCTGGTCGTCCTCGCCGTCCTCGTCGCGCTGATGGGCGCCTCGGTGGCGATCGGCTCCCGCGGCGTCGGCTGGGCCGACATCGTCGCCGCCCTCGGCGGCTCCTCGGAGACCATCGCCGAGGCCGCCGTCACCAAGCGGATCCCGCGCACCGTTCTCGCCGTCGTCGTCGGCGCGGCGCTCGGGCTCTCCGGCGCGGTCATGCAGGGCGTCACCCGCAACCCGCTGGCCGACCCCGGCGTCCTCGGCATCAACATGGGCGCCTCGCTCGCCGTCGTCGTCGGGCTCGCCTGGTTCGGCCTGTTCTCCGAGACCGCGATCGTGTGGACGGCGATCGCCGGCGCGGGGGCCGCGGCCTTGTTCGTCTACGCCGTCGGGTCCCTGGGACGCGGCGGGCCCACCCCGCTCAAGCTGGCCCTGGCCGGCGCGGCCACCGCCGCCGCGCTCACCTCGTTCGTCACCGCCATCGCGCTGCCGCGCGGCGACATCGCCGAGAGCGTCCAGTCGTGGGAGATCGGCGGCGTCGGCGGCGCCACCTTCGACCGCATCGGCACCGTGCTGCCCTTCCTCCTCGTGGGCCTGGCGGTCAGCCTGCTGTCGGCCCGCAGCCTCAACTCCCTGGTGCTCGGCGACGACCTCGCCGCCGGCCTCGGCGAGCGGGTCGCGCTCGCCCGGGGTGTCGCGGCGCTGGGCTCGGTGCTGCTCTGCGGCGCCGCCACCGCCGTCGCCGGGCCGATCGCCTTCGTCGGGCTCGTGGTCCCGCACCTGTGCCGCCTGCTGGTCGGCATCGACCACCGGTGGCTGCTGCCGTTCTCCGCCCTCACCGGCGCGGCCCTGCTCACCGCGGCGGACGTCATCGGCCGGGTCGTCGCCCGGCCCGAGGAGCTCGACGTCGGCATCCTCACCGCCCTCGTCGGCGCCCCCTTCTTCATCTGGATCGTGCGCCGGCAGAAGGTGAGCGAGCTGTGACCGCCGTCGTCACCGCCCGGCCGGCCACCGTCGACGCCGTCGCCGCCGGCCGGGTGCGCCGCTCCGCCCGCCGGCGCACCGTCATCGCGGTCCTCGCCGGGCTGGTGGTCGTCACCTTCGCCGCGACGCTGATGGTCGGGCGGACCTTCTACCCGCCCGGGGACGTGCTCCGCGTCGTGCTCGGCCAGGAGGTGCCGGGGGCGTCGTTCACCGTCGGCCGGCTGCGGCTGCCGCGCGCGGTCCTCGCGGTCGTGGCCGGGCTCAGCTTCGGCCTGGCCGGGATCACCTTCCAGACGATGCTGCGCAACCCGCTGGCCAGCCCCGACGTCATCGGCATCACCTCCGGGGCCAGCGCCGCCGCCGCCTTCGGGATCGTGGTCCTCGGGTGGAGCGGCACCGCGGTCTCCGCGCTGGCGATCGTCGCCGCGCTGGGCGTCGCGCTGGCCATCTACGGGCTGGCCTTCAAGGACGGCGTCGTGGGCACCCGGCTGATCCTCATCGGCATCGGCGTCGCCGCCATGTCGCGGAGCATCACCTCCTGGGTCCTCTCGGAGGCCGGGGCGTGGGACTTCGCCGAGGCGCTGCGCTGGCTGACCGGCAGCCTCAACGGCACCACCTGGGCGGCGACCCTGCCGGCGCTGGTCGCCCTCGCCGTGCTCGGCCCGGTGCTGCTGACCCGGTCGCGGGAGCTCTCCGCGCTGCAGCTCGGTGACGACACCGCCTCCGCGCTGGGCGTCCGGGTCGACCGCACCCGCGTCGTGGTGATCGTCGCCGCCGTCGGCCTGCTCGCCTTCGCCACCGCCGCGTGCGGGCCGATCGCCTTCGTGTCCTTCCTCGCCGGCCCGATCGCCGCCCGCATCGTGGGGCCGCACGGCTCGCTGCTGGTCCCCGCGGCGCTGGTGGGGGCGCTGCTCGTGCTCGTCGCCGACCTCGTCGGCCAGTTCGCCCTCGACACCCGCTTCCCGGTCGGCGTCGTCACCGGGGTGCTGGGCGCGCCCTACCTCATCTACCTGATCGTCCGCACCAACCGCACGGGAGGCGGCCTGTGACCCGCGACCGGAGGCTCCTCGCCGAGGGGCTGACCCTCGGCTACACCGACGACCCCGTGATCGACTCGCTGGACCTGGCGATCCCGCCCGGCCAGATCACCGCCATCGTCGGCGCGAACGCGTGCGGGAAGTCCACGCTGCTGCGCTCGATGTCGCGGCTGCTCAGCCCACGCGGCGGGCAGGTGCTGCTCGACGGCAAGGCGGTGCACCGGATGCCGGCCAAGGAGCTGGCCCGCATCCTCGGCCTGCTGCCCCAGTCGCCGATCGCCCCCGAGGGCATCACCGTGGCCGACCTGGTGGGCCGCGGGCGGCACCCGCACCAGCGGCTGCTGTCCCGCTGGAGCCGGGAGGACGACGAGGCAGTCGCCGCGGCGCTGGAGGCCACCCAGACCGTCGAGCTCGCCGACCGGCCGGTGGACGAGCTGTCGGGTGGCCAGCGCCAGCGGGCGTGGATCGCGATGGCGCTCGCGCAGCGCACCGACGTCCTGCTGCTCGACGAGCCGACGACGTTCCTGGACGTGAGCCACCAGGTCGACGTCCTCGACCTGCTCACCGACCTCAACCGCGCCCGCGGCACGACGATCGTCATGGTGCTGCACGACCTCAACCTGGCCGCGCGCTACGCCGACCACCTGGTCGCCCTGGCCGGGGGCCGGGTGCACGCGGCCGGGACCGCGGAGGAGGTGCTCACCCCGGAGACGGTGCAGGCGGTGTTCGGGCTGCCCAGCCTGATCGTCACCGACCCGGTTTCCGGGAAGCCGCTGATGCTGCCCCGCGGCCGGCACCACGACCTCGCGGGCGCCGAGGTGCTGACCGCGCACGGGTAGCCGCCCGAGCCGTGTCCGGGCCCGGGGTCCGCGCACCCGGCCCGGATGCCAGGCTGAGCGGGTGCCTCCCGTCCGCAGCTCCGGCGTCCTCCTGTACCGCCGCACCGGCGAGGCGGTCGAGGTGCTGCTCGGTCACATGGGCGGGCCGTTCTGGGCGTGGAAGGACGACGGCGCCTGGTCGGTCCCCAAGGGGGAGCACGACCCGGCCGAGGACGCCGAGGCCGCCGCGCGCCGCGAGTTCGCCGAGGAGCTGGGCTGCCCGGTGCCGGCCGCGTCGCTGCAGCCGCTCGGCGAGGTGCGCGGCCGCAAGCTGCTCGCGGTCTGGGCCGGCGAGGGCGACCTCGACGCCGGGGCGATCACCAGCAACACCTTCGAGCTGGAGTGGCCGCCGCGGTCGGGCCGGGTGCAGGAGTTCCCGGAGATCGACCGCGCGGCCTGGTTCGACCTCGCCACCGCGCGGGTGAAGATCGTCCGCGGTCAGCTGCCCTTCCTCGACCGGCTGGGCGCGCACCTCGCCGGCTGACCGGCGGTCGGGTCAGCCGGTGCCCTCGGCGGCGATCAGGTCGGTGACCTCCTGCGGAGGTGTCGAGCAGTCGTCGGCCGACGGCTCCTGGTCCGAGGCCAGCCCCTCGATGCCGACGTCCTCGACCGGCTGGAAGCCGAGCCGCTCGAGGTGCGCGGGCACCCGGTTCTGGGCGTTCACCACGTGCGAGCGGGACAGCCAGCCCAGCCCGTCGTCCACCTGGAAGTCCATGCCGCCGCCGGGCGCCCGCTGCACGTGCCCGGGGGAGGGGAGCAGGCCGACCAGCTGCACGGCCTCCGCGGCGGACAGCTCCGCCGGCGGGGAGTCGAAGTAGTACCAGCCGGCCGCGCAGACGCCGTAGATCGTCGGCCCGAACTGGGCGTAGTTGACGTACAGCTCGAGCATCCGGCGGTCGTCGACGAACGCGGCCAGCTCGACGGCCAGGAGGGCCTCGACCCCCTTGCGCCAGGCGCTGAGCTCCTGGTTGAGGAACAGGTTCTTGGCCATCTGCTGCGGGATCGTGGAACCCGAGGGGTCGTCCTCTCCGGAGAGGTGGGCCGTCGCCCGGCTCCACAGCGCGTCCCACTCGAAGGCGCCCGAGCGGTAGGGGAGCTGCGCGTCCTCGTGCGCGATGACCGCGGCGAGGAAGTTCCGGGAGACGTGCTCGACCGGCACCGACTGCTGGATCGCGCCGTCGGGGTTGGCCAGCATGAAGGCCGTCGTGGGCGGGTCCACCCAGCGCAGCGAGAGCACCACCAGCGCCTGGACGACGCCGACCACGGCCAGCACGCGGACGACGCGACGGACCAGCCCCCGGCGACGCCGCGGAGGGCGGTCCCGGCGACCCCGGCGGCCGCGCGGCGGCGGGAGCGGACGCTCGGGCGCGGGCGGGAAGGGGCCCTCCGGCCGGGCCGTCGGGTAGGCACGCCGCGGCTCCTCCCCGGGCCACGGGCGCGGCGGCGGCCCGTACTGCGGCGGTCCGTACGGCGGCTGCCCGTAGGGAGGCTGCCCGTACGGCGGCTGCCCGTAGGGAGGCTGCTCGTAGGGAGGCTGTCCGTACGGACGCTGCTCGTACCGCGGCGGGCCACCGGCCGGCGGCGGAGCGCCGTACCAGTCGTTGCCCACCGGCGGTGGACGGTCGAACCGGGGACGCCGGGCGGGCTCCGGCTGCGGCAGCGGCTCGGTGGGCCGGCGGCGGAGCCAGCGGGTGGTGCGGCGGTCCGGCGGGACGGGGGCCATGAGGCGGTGCTCCTCAGGTCGGCGTCGAACCGTCATCCTAGGGAGGTTTCCTGTGGGCCCCGTCGACGCCCGGCGTCCCGAGCCCCCGGAACGACCGGACGGGCGAGTCGGTGCGAGGCGGGTCACCCCTGGCGGGGCCTCAAGGTCGGGCGCGGAACGGCCGACGTTCTCCAGGTGAGCCGGTCAGGAGCGCCCGAGGTGGCGACGCTGCGCGTCATGGCGCAGACGCTGGCCATCTTCTACGGCTTCGGCGGCGCCGCCGGGTTGCTCATCGCATCCGGGGCCCAGCCGGGTGCCCTCCGCTCGGTCCTGCTCGCGCTCTCGCTCACCGCGCTGGCAGCCGCGGTCGTCGTCGCCCGGTGGGGCGCCCGGTGGCCGCGCAGGGTCTTCGACGTGGCGGTGGGTGCCGCGGACGTCCTCATCGCCACGGCCGTCGTGGCCAGCCCCGACCCGGTCACCGCGCTGGCCGCCGCCACGCTCATCAGCTTCGTCGTCGTCGACGCGCACCTGTTCTTCACCGGGCGCCAGGCGTGGGCGCACCAGGCTCTCGCGGTAGCCGCCGTCACCGCGTCCCTGCATGTCTCCGGTGGCGTGCCGCTCACCACCGCGCTGGGCCTGGACGTCGTGCTCGTCGGCCTCGGCGTCGTCATCCGGCGGCTGGTCATCCGCGCCTCGGGCGCCAGCCGCGACCCCCTGACCGGTCTGCGCAACCGGCGCGGCTTCGACGAGGCGCTCGACGAGCTGCTGTCGGAGGCCGGCCGCACCCGCGAGCCGCTGTCGGCGGCGCTGCTCGACGTCGACCACTTCAAGTCGGTCAACGACACCTACGGCCACGAGGCCGGTGACCGCGTGCTGTGCCGGGTCGCCGACGTCTGGCGGGCGCAGCTGCCGGCCGGGGCGGTGCTCGCCCGGCACGGGGGCGACGAGTTCTCGCTGCTGCTGCCCGGCGTCCGCGCCACGACGGCGCTCGCCCTCGTGCGGCGCATCTGCGCGCTGCACCCGGACATCTCGCTCTCCTGCGGGGTGGCCGGCTACTCGTTCGGCGAGAGCGCGTCCCAGCTCATGCGCAGTGCCGACCGCGCTCTCTACGACGCGAAGGTCCTCGGCCGCGGCCGGGCCGAGCTCTTCGAGGGCACCGGTCCGGCGGTCGACGGCGCGATCCGACGGGGCACGCCGCGGGCCTGGTGAGCCCCGGCACGGCGTCCTGGCTCACCTGCGGTGGTCCTGGCTCACTGTCGACGCTGAGCCAGGACCCCTGACGATCAGGTCACCTGATCATCATCGGGCTCACGGCAGGCCGGCGTGCGGGACGGCGACCTCCGTCGACACCAGCACCGCCTCGCGCACCGGTGCCCGCGTGTGCTCGTAGAAGTCCGGTGCGCAGCACAGCAGCAGCGTGCGGCCGTCGTCCCCACCCAGCGCGCAGGCGTAGACGCCCATGCCGTCCGGTGCGGCGATCTCCTCGACGATCGCGCCGCCGGCCGCCACCCGGACCACCCGGGAGTTCAGCCCGTCGGCGACCCAGACGTGCCCCTCGGCGTCGAGCGTGCACCCGTCGGGGGCGACCACCACCTGCCCGATGAGCTCCTCGACCGAGTCGCCCACCGGCATCGGGCCGAGCTCCGCCCACACCCGGCGGCCGCCCAGCGAGCCGTCGGCGGCGATGTCGAACGCCGTGAAGCGGTTGCCCCACGTCTCGCCGACGATCAGCGTGCCGCCGTCCGGGGTGATCACCGAGCCGTTCGGGAAGCGCAGGTCCTCGGCCACCACGGTCACCGTGCCGTCGGGGTCGACCCGCTTCACCGACGCCGGGGCGGGCGCGCCACCGCCCATGAGGTCGAAGCCGAAGTCGCCGACGAACGCCCGGCCGGCGGCGTCGACCACCATGTCGTTGAGGTGCCCGCCGCAGACCGCGGAGAGGTCGGCGTGCGTGGACACCTCGCCGTCGGCGACCCGGAGCAGCCGGTGGTCCTTCATCGACACCACGAGCAACGAGCCGTCGGGCAGCCAGCCCAGGCCCGAGGGCTGGTTCTCCACCTCGAGGACGACGTTCTCCCCGCCGCCGGGCGAGACCCGGCTGACGGTGCGCCGGTAGAAGTCCGAGACCCACCACTGCCCGTCGCGCCACCGCGGCCCCTCGAAGTAGGAACCGCCCTCCAGCACCGTCCGGAACTCTCGCGTCGCCATGGCACCGGACGCTACGACGCCGCGGCGCGGCGCACGAGCCGGTCCCGCGCTGTTTCACCGCTCCCCACCTGGGCAGATGCGAAGAATGCGTCGACGGAGAGTGCGCCGGTGATTGTGCGGGGGGTGTTCGAGCGGACCCTGCGGGCGGTCGAGCGCTGGGAGGTCCTCGACGCCCCCAGCTACCCGGTCGAGCACGGCATCTCGCTGACCTTCCTGCTCGCCGGGCGCTATGCCCGGCCGCTGCAGGACCTGCTGCACGGTGTCTGGCTCGGCCACCCGCTGCACCCCGCCCTGGTCACCGTGCCGATCGGGTCGTGGACGGCGGCCCTGGCCCTCGACGCCCTGGACGCCACGGGCCGCGGCGGGCCGGGCTCCGGGGCGGCGGCCCGCACCGCGGTGCGGGTCGGCGTCGCCGGCGCGGTGGCCGCGGCGGTCACCGGGCTGACCGACTGGCAGCACGCCCACGACCAGGCCCGCCGCGTCGGGCTGGTGCACGCCGGGCTGAACAGTGCCGCGCTCGCGCTCTACACCTGGTCGCTGGCCGATCGGGCCCGCGGCCGGGCCGCCCGCGCGCGCGTCACCGCCGCCGCGGGCTACGCGGTCACCGTCGCCAGCGGCTGGCTCGGTGGCGCGCTCTCCTACCGGCACGGGATGGGTACCGACCACGCCGTCCGCAGCTACGAACCGCGGCGCTTCACCGACGCCGCCGCCCTGGCCGACCTGCCCGAGGGCGAGCCGGTGCCGGTGGACGTCGACGGCATGCCCGTCGTCCTCGTCGCCACCGGGGGTGCCGTGCAGGCCGTCGGTGGCCGCTGCCCCCACCAGGGCGGGCCGCTCGGGGAGGGCTGGCTGCACCGCGGCGACCTGGTCTGCCCCTGGCACGGGTCGCGGTTCGACCTGGCCACCGGTGAGCCGGCCCAGGGCCCCTCCACCGCACCGCTGCCCTGCTTCGACACGCGGGTCCGCGAGGGCCGGGTCGAGGTGCGCCGTCGGGCCGAATGGCGCACGCCCACCGCGATCACCACCGTCCAGGAGGCATCCCGATGAAGGCCGACGAGGTCCTGACCGCCCACCACGACGTGCTGCGCGGGCTGCTGCGCGACCTGGCGGAGACGACCGGCGAGGAGACCGAGCGGCGGGAGGAGCTGCGCGGCCGGCTGCTGCGGGAGCTGGAGATCCACACCCAGATCGAGGACGAGCTGTTCTACCCGGCCGTCGTCGACGTCTCGCCGCTGCTCTCCCTCGCGCACGCCGAGCACCGGCAGATCGACGACCAGCTGGCCACCGTGATGCGCACGGCACCCGACGACCCGGAGTTCACCACCGAGGTGCGCATGCTGGAGAAGACGCTGCGCCACCACACGATGGAGGAGGAGCAGCGGATGTTCCCCCAGGCGCACGCCCTGGGCGAGGAGCGGCTCGAGCAGCTCGGTGAGCAATTGCGCGCACGGCAGCGGGAGCTGGTGGAGTCCGGCGGCATGCGGCTGATCGTGCGGCTCAAGCGGGCGACGCTGCGCCTGGTGTGAACGCCCCGGGGGGGGGGGGGGGGGGGGGGGGGGGGGGGGGGGGGGGGGGGGGGGGGGGGGGGGGGGGGGGGGGGGGGGGGGGGGGCGTCCCGCGCCCCGCGGCCCCCGGCCGCATCGGCCGGGGCACCGGGGAGAGCGCCGGATCAGACGACGCGACGCGCGGTGTTGTAGCCCCACATCGAGTCCACCGGCACGACCGCCACCGGGTTGCCGTAGGTGGAGGAGTGCACCATCAGCCCGTCGCCGATGTACATGCCGACGTGACCGACCGGGTCGTAGAAGAAGATCAGGTCGCCGGGCTGCAGGTGGGCCCGGTCCACGTAGACCCCCGCCGTCGACTGCGCCCGCGAGGTCCGGGGGATCTCCACGCCCGCGGCCTGGTAGGCCGACCAGGTCAGGCCGGAGCAATCGTAGCCGCCGGGGCCGGTGCCGCCCCAGACGTAGGGCTTGCCCTGCTGCGCCAGGGCCGTGTCGACGGCGACCTGCGCGGCGTGGGTGGGCGCCACGACGGGCGTGGTGACGACGGTCGTCGTACCGCCGCCACCCCCGTCACCGGTGGAGGCGGTGGCGGCGAACGGGGTGAGAGCGATGCCCGCTCCGGTGAAGAGTGCGAGCGCCGCGCCGCGGACGGAGCGGCGGGTGGTGGACGTGCGCGTGGTCGTCATGGACGACGGTTCTCCTGTTCTCCATCGACCGCCTACCGGGTTAGCTGACGGGTTCGGGCGGGGAACTCGCCCGGCGTGACCGGCTCGCGGCCACGCTTCACCCCAGTGCTGCGGTGGGTCCCCGGTCCGGGCGGCGGTCGGATCCGACGCCCGGTTCGGCGGTGTCGGACGGGTGTCACCGGGAGCGGTGACGACGGGATCCCGTCCGGACCGCGACGACGCTAGGTCGGGATCCGTCCACCTACCCACCGGCCGACACGCGGGGGACCGGCCCGCGAGCGGCGTGTCGACCACGGGGGCGGGCCCGGGCGACTCGCGC
The DNA here is from genome assembly GCF_054051015.1 of Blastococcus sp. SYSU DS0616. NCBI lineage: Bacteria > Bacillati > Actinomycetota > Actinomycetes > Geodermatophilales > Geodermatophilaceae > Blastococcus > Blastococcus sp. SYSU DS0616. Next base: position 117,916 of record NZ_JBJHAJ010000001.1, on the reverse strand, counting down.
GCCGACCACCGTGGACGCGCGGACGACGGCGCGAGGCGCGGCCTCGCCGGTCACCGATCGTCAGCGCACGCTTACTTCCTCCGTCGCGGCGGGTCCGCACGCTGTGCGCTCCGCCGTGTCCGCCGCGTACAGGGCTGATCCGGAGCCTCCCGGGACGCCGTCGATGGAGTGACTACACCTAGCAACGACGCACAGGGAGCGGGAGAACCGGACGTCGACGGTTCACTTCCCGGTGGCAGACGCCTGGCAGTTTCCCGGACGTTCCACGGGGGATCTCGAGGCAAGGGGAGCAGGATGAAGGCAGGGAGGGCGGCCGTGGGAGCGGCCGCGGCGCTGGCGCTGGTGGCGGTGTCACCGGCGACGGCACTGGCGGACGGCGGCGAGGACGACATCGTCACCGTGGCGGCGGGGCTGGACGGACCGCGTCAGCTCAGCGAGTTCAAGGGCCACCAGCTCGTGGTGGCCGAGGCCGACTCCGGCGAGGTGTCCTCGGTGGACCTGCGCGACGGGCGGGTCCGGACGCTGCTCAGCGGCCTGGGCAACGCGCAGGGTGTCGACTACAAGTACGGCGGCCTCTTCGTCGCGGTGGGCGAAGCCCCGCCGGCGGAGGAGGGGGCTCCCCCCGTGCCGCCCGGCACACCCAGCCAGGTGGTCGTCGAGGCCAAGCCGAACGGCCAGATCCTGCGCACGTGGGACCTCCTCCAGTACGAGCTGGACCACAACCCCGACGGCCAGCAGCAGTTCATGGAGGTCGACGGCGAGCAGGTGCCGATCGAGACGCTGTCCAACCCGTTCGCGGTGCTCGCCCAGCCCAACCGGCTGCTGGTCAGCGACGCCGGCGCCAACGCCGTCCTCTCCATCGACCTGCGCAGCGGGAAGATCAGCACGTTCTTCGTGCCGCCGACGGTCACCGACACCCCCGAGTGCGCGGAGGCCGAGAACAACCCCGGCACCGTGGGGTGCGACTCGGTCCCGACCGAGATCGCCGAGGGCCCGAACGGCCTCATCTACGTCGGCACGCTGGGCGCCGAGGCGCCCGGTGCGGCGCGGGTCTACGTGCTGGACCGGCACGGCGAGGTCGTCGACGTGATCGGTGGGCTGACGGGGGTCACCGGCGTCGCCGTCGACCCGCACGGCACCGTCTACGCGTCCAACGTCCTCGAGGGCTTCCCCGAGGGCCCGCCGGCGGAGGACTTCGACCCCTCCACGATCGGTGAGGTCACCCGCATCTCGCCCTCCGGCGAGCGGGCCACCGCGCAGGTGACCATGCCGACCGGGCTGGAGTGGACGCACGGGCACCTGTACGCCTCGGCGTGGAGCGTGGCCGGCTTCCTGGGCATGCCCGGCGCCGGTGAGGTGCAGCGCATCGGCTCGGGTGCGTTCACGGGCCTGCAGCCCTGATCGATCCTGCGAGGACGGCGGTGCCGCGACCGGGCCTTCCGGCCGCGGCACCGTCGTCTGCGGGGTGACCACCGCCACAGGCCGGTCGGCGGGGCGTGCGAGCATCGCCGGGTGGCCCGCCTGCTGATCGCCAACCGTGGCGAGATCGCCGTCCGCATCGCCCGCGCCGCCGCCGCCGAGGGGCTGACGTCGGTCGCCGTCGCCGCCGCCGACGAGCCGCACGCCCCGCACCTCGCCGCCGCGGACGAGGTCCACCTCCTCCCCGGCAGCGGTCCGGCGGCCTACCTCGACGCCGCCGCGGTCGTGCAGGCCGCCGTGGACACCGGCTGCGCGCTGATCCACCCCGGTTACGGCTTCCTCTCCGAGAGCCCGGCGCTGCCCCGGGCGTGCGGCGTCAGCGGCGAGGCGCCGGCGGTGGTGGGCCCCGGCGCCTCCGTCCTGGAGACGCTCGGTGACAAGGTGCTCGCCCGCGCGGCCGCCGAGGCCGCCGGCGTGCCGGTTCCGCACGGCACCGGCGACGCCGCCACCTCGCAGGAGGTCGCCGACCTGCTCGACGCGACCGGCGCGGTGATGCTCAAGGCGCGATTCGGCGGGGGCGGGCGGGCCACCCGCGTCCTGCGCCGGGGCGACGACGTCGCGGCCGCGGTCGCCGCGCTGGCCGGCGAGGCCCGCGTCGCGTTCGGCACCGAGGCGCTGCTGGCCGAGGAGCTGGTCGAGGACGCCCGGCACGTCGAGGTGCAGCTGCTCGGTGACGCCGGCGCGGACGTGGTCGTCCTCGGTGACCGCGACTGCTCGCTGCAGCGCAACCGGCAGAAGGTCGTCGAGATCGCCCCCGCCCCGGACCTGCCGGATGCCGTCCGCGGCCGGCTGCACGACGCGGCGGCGGCGCTCGCCCGGCACGTCGGGCTGCGCGGGCTGGCCACCGTCGAGTTCCTCGTGCCCGCCGGGGCGCCCGAGCGGTTCGCCTTCCTGGAGTGCAACCCGCGGCTGCAGGTGGAGCACACGGTCACCGAGGAGACGCTGGGCCTGGACCTGGTGCGCATGCAGCTGCGGGTTGCCGCCGGCGCGACCCTCGCCGACCTGGGGCTGGCCGACGGTGCGCCCCGTCCGGTCGGCACCGCCGTCCAGGCCCGCGTCCTCGCCGAGACCCTCACCGCCGACGGCGCCGTCGTTCCCTCCGCCGGCACGATCACCGCCCTCGCGCTTCCCGGCGGCCCGGGCGTGCGGGTGGACACCGCCGCCCGCCCCGGCGCCGAGCAGAGCCCGCGCTACGACCCGCTGCTGGCCAAGGTGGTGGTGCACGAGCGGCAGGGCGCGCTCGCCGACGCGCTGCGCCACCTGCACCGGGCGCTCGGCGAGGTGCAGGTCGCCGGCGTCCCGACCAACACCGAATTCCTCCGCGCCCTGCTCGCGCGCCCGGACGCCGCACGCGCCACCACCACCTTCGTCGACGACCACCTCGCCGAGCTGGCCGGCAGCGCCGCGCCCGCGCCCGAGGCGGGGGAGGGGCTGCGCGCGCCGGTCCCCGGCACCGTCGTCGCGGTCGCGGCGGCCGAGGGCAGCACGGTCGAGCCCGGGGGAGCGGTCGTCGTCCTCGAGGCGATGAAGATGGAGCACGTCGTCGCGCTGCCGGCCGGCGGCACCGTGCGCCGGATCGCGGTGCGGGTCGGCGACACCGTGCGGCAGGGGCAGCTGCTCGCCGACGTGCAGCACGCCGACGGTGACGCCGCGGCCGACGCGGCGGCGATCGACCTCGACGCCGACCGCCCCGACCTCGCCGAGGTGCGCCGCCGCCACGAGCTGGGGCTCGACGAGCACCGCCCCGAGGTCGTCGCCAAGCGGCACGCGCTGGGCCGGCGCACGGCGCGGGAGAACCTGGCCGACCTCGTCGACGAGGGCAGCTTCCTGGAGTACGGGCCGCTGGTCTTCGCCGCGCAGGAGCGCCGCCGCAGCCGCGAGGAGCTGCAGCGGAAGACGCCCGCCGACGGCGTCGTCGGCGGCCTCGCCGACATCGCCGGCCACCCGGCGGTCGTCGTCTCCTACGACTACACGGTGCTCGCCGGCACCCAGGGCATGCGCGGGCACCTGAAGAAGGACCGGTTGTTCGAGCTGGCGGAGAAGCGGCGGCTGCCGGTCGTCCTCTTCGCCGAGGGTGGCGGTGGGCGGCCCGGCGACGTCGACCACCCGGTCGTCTCCGCGCTCGACACGGCGGCCTTCGCCCTGTTCGGCCGGCTGTCGGGGCTGGTGCCCACCGTCGGCATCGCCAGCGGCCGCTGCTTCGCCGGCAACGCCGCGCTGCTCGGCACCTGCGACGTCGTCATCGCCACCGAGGACGCGAACATCGGCATGGGCGGACCGGCGATGATCGAGGGCGGCGGGCTCGGCGTGGTCGCACCGGAGGAGATCGGGCCGATCGACGTCCAGCACGCCAACGGGGTCGTCGACATCCGGGTGTCCGACGACGCCGCCGCCGTCGCCGCGGCCCGGCAGTACCTGTCGTACTTCCAGGGGCCGGTGGCCGGGTGGACCGCCCCCGACCAGCGGCTGCTGCGCCACCTCGTGCCCGAGAACCGCAAGCGGGTCTACGACATGCGCGCGGTGCTGGGGGCGCTGGCCGACGAGGGGTCGGTGCTCGAGCTCCGCGACGGCTGGGGCGCTGGCATGATCACCGCTCTGGCGCGGGTCGAGGGTGCGCCGCTCGGCGTCCTCGCCAACGTGCCCACGCATCTCGGCGGGGCCATCGACGCCGACGCCGCCGACAAGGCCGCCCGCTTCCTCCAGCTCTGCGACGCGCACGGCCTGCCGGTGCTCTCGCTCTGCGACACCCCGGGCTTCATGGTCGGGCCGGAGTCGGAGAAGACGGCGACGGTGCGCCACTTCTCCCGGCTGTTCGTCACCGGCACCACCCTGTCGGTGCCGGTCGGCACCGTCGTCGTCCGCAAGGCCTACGGGCTGGGCGCGCAGGCGATGGCCGGGGGCAGCACCAAGGTGCCGCGGTTCACCGTCGGCTGGCCGACCAGCGAGTTCGGGCCGATGGGCCTGGAGGGCGCGGTGCGCCTCGGCATGCGCCGGGAGCTCGCCGCGATCGAGGACGACGCCGAGCGGGCGGCGGCGTTCGACGCCGCCGTCGCCGCCGCCTACGAGAAGGGCCGCGGCCTCAACGTCGCCGCGCACTGGGAGATCGACGACGTCATCGACCCCGTCGACACCCGCCGCTGGATCGCCACGCTGACCCGCGAGGCGGCGGCCACCCCCCGGCCGCCGGGCAAGGTGCGCCCGCACGTCGACACCTGGTGACCGACCGGGTGAGACTTGCCGCCCGGTGGTTGGCGGGGGCCGCCGCGGGGCAGGGATGGTCCTGATCAGCCGGCCGGCCGGCGAGCCGGTGCGACGACGAGGAGGCAGACATGGGAATGATGCGGAAGCTCATCGCGTCCGGGGTGGCGGCGAAGGTGTTCCAGGAGGCCAAGAAGCCGCAGAACCAGGCGAAGATCAAGAAGTTCATCGCGGACTTCCAGAACAAGAGCGGTGGCGGCGGCGGCGGCAAGGGTCGCGGCGCCACCCGCTGACCCCCGCACCGTGCGGAACCACGGAGCGACCCCCGGTCCCGAGGCAGCCGCCTCGCGGCCGGGGGTCGCTCCCGTTCCCGGGTCCGCCTCCCGGGCCCCGGTGAAGACCCGCGAGGAGCGCTGGCAGGAGCGGCTCGCCGTGCCGGTCCTGGTGGCCGCGCTGGCCTCGATCCCGGCCATGTTCCTCACCGTCGCCGAGGGCACGCTGGGCACCGCCGGGCACGCGATCGACGCCGTCAGCGGGCTGGTGCTGGTCGCCGAGACGGTGATCCTGCTCGTCGTCGCCGAGAACAAGCGTGCCTGGCTGCGCGGGCACGTGGGGCTGGTCGCCCTCACCGTCGCGGTGGTCGTCGCCGTCGTCTTCGCGCTCGGCCCGGTCCAGATCCTGCGGCTGGTGCGCACGGTCGGCGCCCTGCGCATCCTGCGCGCCGGACGCATCGTCAAGGCCGCCCGCAGCGTGAGCGATCGCATGGGGTTCACCGGCCGGCTCGCCCACGTCGCCGCCGCCGGGACCGGGGTGCTGGTCGCCGTCTTCGTCGGGGTGGTCCTCGCCGACCCCACGTCCCGCTCCCGCGACCTGCTCACCGCCGTGCTCGGCGAGATCAGCACCCCGGTGATCGTGGCGCTGTCCGCCGCCGCCGGGATCATCCTCGGCGTGGCCACCTACCTGCTCGCCCGCGACCCGGGCGCCGGGCCCGACGCGGAGGCCGACCCGCCCGGGGCCGCGTGATCCGATCGCCTTCCGGGGGTTCCCGTGCCGGCGCAGTGGGCATCCACCGGGGCATGGGAATCATGAGCAAGATCGCCAAGGGTGGCATGGCCAAGAAGGTCATGGACGAGGCCAGGAAGCCGCAGAACCAGCAGAAGATCAAGGACGCCGTCTCGAACTTCAGGAACAAGGGCAAGGGCACCGGCTCCGGCGGCACGACCGCGCGCTGACCGGGGCGGCGTCGACCGGCCGGGCACGAGGAGGGCCGAGATGACCGAGGGATCCATGACCGGCCGCCCCTACGGCGGCGCGAACGACCCATCGAACGAGGCGGGGCTGCCGGGGGAGACCCCGGAGGAGGGCCAGGTCGGCGCCGCACGGGAGCAGTCGCCCCGGGCGGCCGAGGGAGGCATGTCCGGGGACGTGACCCGGACGCCGAGCGGCCAGGACGGCGACAAACCGGGCGGCATCGCCGACGCGACCGGCCCGCAGGGCTGAGCGTCCGGTAGACCTTGCGGTCGTGCACCGCATCGCCGTCCTGGACGACTACCAGTCCGTCGCAGCCGAGTTCTGCGACTGGTCCCGGCTGCCCGAACCGGCCGAGGTGGTGACGTTCGCCGACGCCGTCGCCGATCCGGATGCGCTGGTCGCCCGGCTGCGCGGCGTCGACGTCGTCGTCGCCATGCGGGAGCGCACGCGCTTCGGCCGCGACGTGCTCGAAGGGCTGCCCGACCTGCGGTTGCTCGTCACCACCGGCATGCGGAACAAGTCGATCGACGTCGCGGCCGCCGCCGAGCTCGGCATCACCGTCTGCGGCACCGCGGCGTCGGGCACCGCCACCGCCGAGCTCACCTGGGCGCTCATCCTCGCCACCGTGCGGCACGTGCCGCAGGAGGACGCCGCCATGCGCGCCGGTGGCTGGCAGACCACGATCGGCACCGACCTGCACGGCGCCCGGCTCGGCGTCATCGGGCTGGGGCGGATCGGCGCGCAGGTGGCCCGCATCGGCGCTGCCTTCGGCATGGACGTCGTCGCGTGGAGCCAGCACCTCACCGAGGAGCGGGCCGCCGAGGTCGGCGCCCGGCTGGTGGGGAAGGACGAGCTCTTCGCGACCGCGGACGTCGTCACGGTGCACCTGCTGCTCTCCAAGCGGACCCGCGGCCTCATCGGCGCCGACGACCTGGCGCTGATGAAGCACACCGCCGTCCTGGTCAACACCAGCCGCGGCCCGATCGTGGACGAGGCCGCGCTGGTCGACGTGCTCCGCCGCGGCGCGATCGCCGGCGCGGGCCTGGACGTCTACGACGCCGAACCGCTGCCACGGGAGCACCCGCTGCGCGAGCTGCGCCGCGCGGTGCTGACCCCGCACCTGGGCTACGTCACCCGGGGCACCTACGAGGTCTTCTACGGGGAGGCCGTCGAGGACGTCGCAGCCTGGATGGCCGGCCGGCCGATCCGGGTGATCGAGCCCGCGTAGTCGGCACAATGGCCCCGTGCCGCAGACCGGACCGGGTGATCCCGGGCTGACGACGGCCGAGCTGCGGCTGGTCGCCCGGTACGCCGTCGAGTGCGCCGAGGAGGCGCTCCCGCTGTTCGAGCGGGCGCACCCCGACGACCACCGGCCGCGCGCGGCGGTCGACGCGGCGTGGGCCTTCGTCCGGGGCGCGGGCCGGTCGACGCTGCAACGGGTCACCTCGCTGGACGCGCACCGCGCCGCGAAGGCTGCCGCGACCGGGCCTGCGAAGCACGCGGCGCACGCCGCCGGTGACGCCGCCGCGGCCGCCTACCTCCACCCGCCCGGCGCCGTGCTCGGCTGGGCGTCGAGCGCCGCCCGGGCGTCCCAGGTCGGGCACATCCTGCGCGCTGCCGCGCATGCTGCCCGCGCAGCCGAGCTCGCGGCCGGCGGGGAGCCCGGCGTCGGGGACCGGCACCTCGGGCGGGCCCGGCTGCGCGCGACCCCGGACCTCGCGGACGTGGTCCGGCGCTATCCGCGCCCACCCGCAGGCACCGATCGGGTGGGGCAGCTGCTGCACGTGCTGGACGCATCGCTGCGGGAGCCCTGAGCCGCGCGCCGCGGGCACCGCCCACCCGGTGGAGCGACGCGCGCTCACCGCCCTCCGGGAAGCCATCCGGGCAGCCATCCGGGCACCCCGACGACCGCCATGGTCAGCAGGAGCGTGCCGAGGACCAGCAGGGTCGTCGCCGCCGCGAGGAGCAGGCGGACCGTCGGCCGCTGGGCGGCCACCCACCCGGTCCACCGGATGACGTGCCGACGGGCGACCGCCAGCAGCCGCTCGGCCCAGGTGAACTCCGACGCGAGCACGGCCAGCCCGGCCAGCACGGTCAGCCAGCCCGGGCCCGGCAGCGGGACGGTCACCAGGCCGACCAGGACGATCACGGTCCCGACGAACCCGACGCCCGCCCGGTACGCCTGCTCGAGCGGCCGCGAGGCCGCCAGCCGACGTCGCCAGGCCCTCTGCCGGCGCGGGTGGGGCCGGCCGGGGTCGGTCCGACCCAGGCCGACTCCGACGCCCACGCCCGTCACCCGGCGTCCCGCCGCAGCAGCGACCAGCCACCGGCCGCCAGGGCCGCCAGCGCCCAGCCGCCCAGCAGCGCCGCCGCGTGGGTGGCCGTCAGGTCCGGCTCCCCGAGCAGGGTCCAGACCGCGCCCGTCCCCGGCAGCCACTCGCCGACCTCGGCGGCCCACGTGCCGAAGGCCGGGAGCAGGAAGGGCAGCACCAGCTGCAGCAGGAACACCGTCGCCAGCGCCCCCGCCGTCGACCGCAGCAGGAAGCCGACGCCGGCGGTGAGCACGCCGCCGGCCACGAGCACCGCCGCGACCCGCCCCAGGCTGTCGGTCAGGCCACCGGAGGACAGCACGAGGTCGGGCGCGACCAGCTTCGCGAGGAGGTCGGCGATGAGGGCGAGCAGCACCCCCGCCACGGTCACCACGGCCACCGGCACGGCGACCCGAGCGGCGAGCAGCACACCCCGGCGCGGCGTCCACTGCAGCGTCGGCGCGATCGCCCCGCTGCCGTACTCGGAGGTGACCGCGAGCAGCACCAGTACCAGCAGCGCGAACTGCCCGACCAGCGTGCCGAACTCTCCGGCGACCGTCGCCGCCACCGTCGTCCCCGAGGCGTTCGACATCTCCGCCTCGTCGACGGCGGCCATGGTCCCGATGCCGACGGTCGCCACCGCGGCCGCCAGCAGGCACCACCACGTCGCGCGCACCGTGCGCAGCCGCAGCCACTCGGCGCCCGCCGCCCGCGCGAGCACCGTCGCACTGCCGGGCTGGGCCGCCCGCAGGGTCGCGGCGGTCATGCCCGCACCTGCCCGGCCGGCTCGGGGGCGGCCGCCACCCGGTACTGGACGCTGTCCCCGGTGAGGTCGAGGTAGATCTCCTCCAGGGAGTGCTGCTGCTCGGCCAGCCGGTGCACGGCCACGCCGGTCTCGAGCGCCACGTCGCCCACGGTCTCGGCGGAGGTGCCCTCGACCAGCAGGTCGCCGTCGCCGGTGGGGTGCACCCGCAGCCCCCGGCGCAGGAGGGCGCCGGCCAGGTCGTCAGCCGACGGCGTCCGCACCACGACCTTCCGGCCGGCGTGCTGGCCGCGCATCACCTCGGTGATCGGGGCGTCGGCGATCAGCCGTCCGCGGCCGATGATGACCAGGTGGTCGGCGGTCTGCTCCATCTCGCTCATCAGGTGGCTGGACAGCAGCACCGTGCGGCCCTCGTCGGCCAGCTCGCGCACCAGCCGGCGGATCCACCGGACGCCGTCGAGGTCGAGGCCGTTCATCGGCTCGTCGAACAGGAGGACGGCGGGGTCGCCGAGCAGCGCGCTGGCGATGCCCAGCCGCTGCCGCATGCCCAGCGAGTAGCCCTTCACCCGTCGCCTGGCGGCGGATCCCAGCCCGACCTGGTCGATGACCTCGTCGACCCGCCGCACCGGGATGCCGTGCGTGCGGGCGGCGACCCGGAGGTGGTCGCGGCCGCTGCGCCCCGGGTGCATCGCCTGCGCGTCGAGCAGCGCGCCGGCGGCCCGCAGCGGCTCGCCGAGGCGGGGGAACGGCCGGCCGGCCACCAGCGCCTGGCCGGAGGTGGGCCGGTCGAGCCCGAGCACCATGCGCATCGTGGTGGACTTGCCCGCGCCGTTGGGACCGAGGAAGCCGGTCACCTTGCCGGGCCGGACGTCGAAGGTCAGGTGGTCGACGGCGCGGACGGCGCCGTACTGCTTGGTCAGCTCGCGGACCTGGATCATGCGGAGCTCGCAGGGAGGAGGGGATCGGTCATGGCTGGAAGCGTTCCGGCAGCGGGCGGCCGGGCGGATCACCCCGCAGCGCCGACCCGGGTCCCCCGCGTGGGGGAGGACCGGGGCACACCGGCGGGGGAATCGCCCGGCGCTCCGGTCGGCCAGGATCGAACCGTGCCCCCGTCGACGTTCCCGCGGTCCGCGGCCGAGATCGCCACCGGGCTGCGGTCGGTCGTCGCCACCGCGGCGAGCCCCGGCTGGCCCGGCCGCGTCCTGTACGCGCTCGCGACCCTGCCGATCGGCCTCCTCTGCGCGGCCTTCTACTTCGCGCTGGTGGGCTCGGTCGTGGCGGTCATCTACGGCGTCGGGGTCCTCCTCATCCTCGCCGTGCTGGCGGCCGCCCGCGGGTTCGCCGGGCTCGAGCGCCGGCTGACCCGCACCCTCCTGGCCGTCGACATCCCCGAGGGGGAGCGCGTGCGGCACCTCCCCGGCGTCGTGGCCAAGGTGCGGCGGCTGGTGGTGTCGGCCGGCACCTGGCGGGCGGTCGGCTGGCTGGGCGTCCGGGTGCTGCTGGGCGTGGCCACGCTCGCCACCCTCTTCTTCGGCATCGTGGCGCTCACCGGCCTCTGGTTCGAGGCCCGCTGGAACGTGGTGACCGCCCTGCCGCTGCTCGCGCTGATGGCCGTCGTCGCCGTGGTGACCCTCGTGCTGCTCGACCTGGTGGTGCGGCTGGCCGCCTCGGTCGCCCCCCGGCTGCTCGGCGCCGGGGCCGAGCAGCAGATCGCGGCGCTGCAGCAGAGCAGCCGCCGGCTCGCCGACCGCAACAAGCTGGCCCGCGACCTGCACGACACCATCGGCCACGCGCTGACCGCGAGCCTGCTGCAGGCCACCGCCGCGCGGCGCACGCTCACCCCCGCCGACGACCGCCCGCCCCAGCCGGAGTTCGCCCGGCAGGCGCTCGAGCACATCGAGACCAACACCCGCAGCGCACTGGCCGAGCTCGACCGGGTGCTCACCGTCCTGCGGGCCGAGGACGGGGGCCGTGACCCCGCCCCCATCGCCGCACCCACCCTCGCCGACCTCGACGGCCTGCTCGCCGGCCTGCGCGACGGCGGCCTGCCGGTCGCCCTCGTGGTCGACGGCCAGGTCGACGACGTGCCGCCCGGCGTGCAGGAGCTCGCCTACCGGGTCGTGCAGGAGGGGACGACGAACGTGCTCCGGCACGCGGGCACCCCGCTGACCGTCGCCCAGGTCGTCCGCGACGGCGACGCGCTGGTCGTGCGCGTCTGCAACGAGCGGGCCTCGCAGCTGGACAGCCGGCCCGGCCCCGGCGGCGGGCGCGGGCTGGCCGGGCTGCGGGAGCGCACCGCCGCCGCCGGCGGCACGCTCAGCGCAGAGCCCACGCCGTCCGGCGGCTTCGAGCTGTGCGTCTCCCTCCCGCTGGCGGGCGCGGCGTGACGCTGCGGCTGGTCCTCGTCGACGACGACGTGCTCGTCCGGTCGGGGTTGCGGGTGATCCTGGAGAGCGAGCCCGACCTGACCGTGGTCGGCGACGCCGGCACCGGCCGGGTGGCCCTCGACGTGGCCGCGCGCACCGACCCCGATGTCGTCCTCATGGACGTGCGCATGCCCGACATGGACGGCATCGCCGCCACCGCCGAGCTGGTCGCCCGCGATCCGCAGCGGCCGCGCGTGCTGGTGCTGACCACCTTCGAGGACGACGACTACCTGTTCCGCTCCCTCCAGGCCGGCGCCAGCGGCTTCGCGCTCAAGCGGGCCGACCCCGACGAGCTGGTCGACGCGATCCGGGTGGTCGCCCGCGGCACCTCCCTGGTGCTGCCCGACCTGACCCGGCGGCTGATCGCCTCGCACGCGCCGTCGCGCGCCCGCGGCGCCGCCGCGCTGCCGGAGCTCACCGGCCGCGAGGCCGACGTGCTGCGGCTGGTCGCCGGTGGGCTGTCCAACGCCGAGATCGCCACCGAGCTGTTCCTCAGCCGGGAGACGGTGAAGACCCACGTCAGCAGCGTGCTGCTCAAGCTGGGCGCCCGGGACCGCACCCAGGCCGTCATCGCCGCCTACGAGAGCGGCTTCATGACCGCGTGACCCACCGAGAGCGCAGTTGCGGTCGTCGACACGGGACGACGCGCCGGCGGGAGCGGCACCACCTGCACACTCGCTACGGGGCTGGGCAAGGCCCTACGAGCTACACGAGGAAGCGGTACGCCGTCGTGCCCGGCGCCACCAGCTGGATGCGCAGCGGGCTCGCCTCGATGCGGGCCAGCAGCGCCGGCAGCCCGTCCGCGCTCCCCAGCTCGATCCCGGTCAGCGCCGCGCCGGTCTCCCGGTTGTCCCGCTTCACGTACTCGAACAGCACGATGTCGTCGTCCGGGCCGAGCACCTCGTCCAGGAACCGGCGCAGCGCACCCGGCTCCTGCGGGAACTCGACCAGGAAGTAGTGCTTGAGGCCGCGGTGCACCAGCGACCGCTCGACCACCTCGGAGTACCGGCTGACGTCGTTGTTGCCCCCCGACAGCAGGCAGACGACGGTCTGCCCCGGCTCCACGGCCACCAGGCCACCGCTCACCGCCGCCGGCGACAGCGCGCCCGCGGGCTCGGCGATGATGCCGTCGGCCTGGTACAGGTCGAGCATCTCGGTGCAGATCTGGCCCTCGGGTACGGCGAGCAGCTCGGCGCCGGAGTCGCGCACCAGCGGATAGGTCACCGTGCCCACCCGCCGCACCGCCGCGCCGTCGACGAACGTGTCCATCTCCGGCAGCTCCACCGGCTCCCCGGCGGCCAGCGCCGCCGCCATGCCGGCCGCCCCCGCGGGCTCCACCCCGACCAGCCGGGTGGTGGGGGAGTGGTGGCGCAGCCAGGTGCCGCACCCGGCCAGCAGCCCTCCGCCGCCCACCGGCAGGACGACGACGTCGGGCGCGGCGCCCAGCTGCTCGAGGAGCTCCACCGCCACCGTCGCCTGCCCGGTCACGGTGCTCAGCGCGTCGAACGCCGGCACCAGGGCCGCCCCGGTGGTGGCCGCGTCCACCGCGGCCGCGGCGGCGGCCTCGTCGTAGGAGTCGCCGGCGACGACGAGCGTGACCATGTCGCCGCCGAGCGCGGCGATCCGCTCCCGCTTCTGCCGCGGCGTCGTCCCGGGCACGTAGACCCGGCCGGGCACCTGCAGGGCGCGGCAGGCGTAGGCCACCCCCTGCCCGTGGTTGCCGGCGCTCGCGCAGACCACACCGGCCGCCCGGGCGGTGTCGTCCAGCCCGGAGATGGTGTTGTAGGCGCCGCGGATCTTGTACGAGCGGCCCACCTGCAGGTCCTCGCGCTTGAGCCACACGTCGGCGCCGGTGAGCCCGGAGAGCCGGGCGTTGCGCTGCAACGGCGTCCGCTCGGCCACCCCGGCCAGCCGGCGGCCCGCCTCCCGGACCGCGGTGGCGAAGGAGTCGGGCACCGCGTCGTCGCCAGGAGTGCTGCTCACACCGCCCATCGTCGACGACACGCCCCGTGCCCGGACGGGGAGGTCACGGTTTGGTGGGTGATCTGCCCCACGGGTGGCCGCGCGGGCCTACGGTCGGCGCCCTCGGAAGCGGCGCGCGAGGCGGTGAGGTCGATGCCCGGAGCCCTGGTCGTCTACGAATCGGTGTCCGGGGACGCGAAACGGGTGGCGATGGCGGTCGCCCACGGGCTGTGCGGCCGGTTGTCGGTCGACGTCGCCTGCGCGCGCGAGGCCCCCATCCAGGTGCTGGCCGACGTGCGGCTGCTCGTGGTCGGCGGTCCCACGCACGCCTTCGGCATGCCCCGGCCGGTCACCCGGGAGAGCGCCGTCCGGGAGCACGGAGCGGACATCCCCGACGTCCCCTTCGGGCTGCACGAGTGGCTGGACACGGTGTGGTTGCCGCGCGGCATCCAGGCCGCCGCCTTTGACACCCGGATGGACCGCCCGGTGCTGGTCACCGCGCTCGACCACGCGGCCCGGACCGAGGAGAAGCTGCTCCGCCGGCTGGGCGCGACCCTGGCCGCACCGGCCGAGCACTTCCTCGTCGCGGACGTCGTCGGCCCGCTGCTGGACGGCGAGGAGGACCGGGCCCGGCGGTGGGGGCAGGCGCTGGCGGAACTGGTGGCGCCGCACCCGATCCCGGTGCGGGGCTGAGCCGCGGACCGGTCAGAGCGGGTCGAGCAGCCGCAGGTGCGACTGGGTGCCCAGCCGCTTCTCGAAGGTCACCCGGTGCCGGCCGTCCTCCTGCACGAACCGCAACCGGTCGACGAGCGCGCGCATCAGCACCAGTCCGCGCCCCTGGTCGTCCAGCGGCGCGGTGGGGGTGTCCTCGGCGGAGCCGACGTCGAAGCCGGCGCCGCCGTCGAGCACGCTGATCCGGCACACCGCCTCGTCGATCGAGACGGCGACCTCGTAGGCCCCGTGCTCGGCGGCGTGGTCGACGACGTTCGCGCAGGCCTCGGTGAGCGCCAGCAGGATCTCGTCCATGGCAGTCTGCGGCACCGCCGAGTGCTCGAGCGCCTGCCGCAGCAGCCCGCGCGCCAGCGGCACGCTGTGCGCGTCGGTGGGCAACCGCACGCTGAAGTCGATGTTCACGGTCGCCCTCCCCTTCCCCGGTGGCCTACCCTCGGACCCCGGGGCGATGTGGTGCGGGAGGTGAACAGTGCTGTTCGACGTGGAGCGCACGACGGTCGCCGGGCGACCGGGCCTCACCGTACGGGGTGAGCTGGACATCGCCACGGCCCCGCAGCTGGCCGAGGCCGCCGAGGCACTGCTGGCCACCGCGCCCGAGGCGGTCGTGGTCGACCTGACGCCGACGGTCTTCCTCGACTCCTCCGGCGCCCGCACCCTCATCTCCGTCGCTCGCCGGGCCGCTGCCGTCGGCGCCGAGCTGCACGTCCTCGCTCCCCGGAGCAACCGCCCCGTGCGGCTGCCGATCGAGCTGCTGAAGCTCGAGGCGGTGGTGCCGATCGTGGATTCCGTCGGCGACCTGCCCGACCCCGTCGCCACGTAACGTCCCCTCGGTGACGAGCTCCCCAGCAGGCCCCACCACCGTCGACGACGACGCGCTCGCCCGCTGCGCCGAGGAGCCGATCGCCGTCCCGGGCGCGGTGCAGCCGCACGGTGTGCTCCTCGCGGTGGCCGAGCCCGGCCTCGGGGTCGTCGTCGCCTCCGCCAACGCCGCGCACCTCTTCGGCCGCCCGGTCGCCGGCAGTTCGCTCGACGAGCTGCTCCAGCCGGCCGACGCCGCTCGGTTGCGCGCGGGTCTGGCGGGCGACCTCGCCGAGCTGAACCCCCTGCGGGTGCGGGTGGCCGGCACCGACGTCGACCTCGTCGCGCACCGCGCCGACGGGCTGCTGGTCACCGAGTGGGAACCGGTCCGCGGCGCCGAGGAGGCCGGGAGCGCCTGGCACCGCCGGCTGCCGAGCGTGCTGCAGCGTCTGTCGGCCGCAGGCACCCTCGACGAGCTGTCCGACGTGCTGGCCCGCGACCTGCGCGCGCTCACCGGCTTCGACCGGGTGATGGTCTACCGCTTCGACTCCGCGTGGAACGGCGAGGTGATCGCCGAGGACCGCCGCGCGGACCTCGATCCCTTCCTGGGCCTCTGGTACCCCGCCAGCGACATCCCGGCCCAGGCCCGGGCGCTCTACGCCGCCAACTGGATGCGGCTGATCCCCGACGCCACCTACCAGCCGGTCCCGCTGGAGCCCGGGACGGTCGAGGGACGCCCGCTGGACCTCTCCGGAGCGATGCTGCGCAGCGTCTCGCCGGTGCACCTGGAGTACCTGGCCAACATGGGTGTGGTCGCCTCCATGTCGATCTCGCTGATCGACCGCGGCAGGCTCTGGGGCCTCATCGCCTGCCACCACTACGCCGGCCCGCGCCGCCCCTCCTACACCGACCGGATCGCTGCCGAGTTCCTCGGGCGCACCGCCTCGCTGTTGCTGCCCACGACTGTGGTCGCCGGTGAGCAGAGCGGCGTCGTCGAGGTCGCCCAGCGGCAGGCCGAGCTCGCTGCCGCCATCGGCCGTGCCCCGCGCAGGCCGGGCAAGGCCCTCACCGAGGGCGACGTCACCGCGGTGGACCTGATCCCCGCCGGCGGCGCGGCCGTGCGGATCGGCGGTGAGCTCCACCTGCTCGGCACCACCCCGCCGGCGGATCGGGTGGTCCCGCTCGTGCGGGCGCTGCTCGACGCCGGGGTACCCGCCACCGACACCGTCAGCCGGGTCGCTCCCGAGGCGGCCGATCTCGCCGGCACCGCCAGCGGCGTCCTGGTGGCCGAGGTGGCCGAGGTGGCCGGCGGCCGTGGGGACTTCGTCGCCTGGTTCCGGCCGGAGACGCTGCGCGAGGTGACCTGGGGCGGCAACCCGCACACCCCGAAGACGGCGCAGACCGACGCCGGGCCGCGGCTGAGCCCGCGCCGCTCGTTCGACGCCTGGAGCGAGACGGTGCGCGAGACGGCGCAGCCGTGGCGCGCGCACGAGGTCGCCGCCGCGCGCGCCTTGGCCGGCCTGCTCACCGAGACCGCCGTGAACCGTGCGACGGAGGACAACCGGCTGTCCGCCGCCCTGCAGCGCACGCTGCTGCTGGAGCAGCTGCCGACGGTGCCCGGCGTGGAGCTGGCCGCCCGTTACCTGCCCAGCGAGTTCGACGTCGTCGGCGGTGACTGGTACGACCTGGTGCCGCTGCCCGGTGGCCGGGTGTCGATCGTGCTGGGCGACGTCGCCGGGCACGGGCTCGCCGCCGCGGCGATCACCGCCCAGCTCCGGCACGCGCTGCGCGCCCACCTGCTGCGCGCCGCCGGCCCGGCCGCCGCCCTCGACGGGCTGAACCAGCTCATCGCCGCGCTGCTGCCCGGTGAGCTCGCGACCGCCGTCGTCGTGGAGCTGGACCCGGCCACCGGCGCGGTGGCCATCGCCAACGCCGGGCACCTGCCCGTGCTGCACGCGAGCGGCGGCGACGCCGATTACCTGCACGAGGGCCGGGGTCCGGCACTGGGGCTGCTGGACGTCGCCGGCTACCGAGAGGCACGGCTGATCCTCCAGGGCGACGACCGCCTGCTGCTGGTCAGCGACGGGCTCGTCGAGCGTGGGGCGGGAGGGCTGACCGCCGGGCTGGAGCAGCTGCGCGCAACCGTCGCGGGAGGGCCGGTGGAACCGCAGGCCCTGCTCGACGCGGTGCTCGCCGCGCTCGACCCACCGCGGACCGACGACGTGACGTTGCTCGGGATCGCCCGCACCTGAGCCATCGCGTGTGTCCGTGCCGCGGGGGCGGCGCGTGCTGAGGCACCCTGCTCGCGTGCGGAACGGGACGACGGGCCGCCCGGCGCGGCCCGGCAGCGCGCCGGGCTTCGTGCTGGTGTTGCTCGGCCTCGCCGTCGCCGTGGGCACGCTCGCGGTCGCCTGGGCACCGGCCGTGGGCGACGGGCGCCACGAGGTGTGCACGTCGCGCGGCGCGCCGTACTCCCCGCCCCACGAGTCCTGGCGGGTGGCGGGGACCGCGTCCGCCTGGCCGATCGGCGTGGTCTGCACCTGGACCGAGCCGGGCACGGGGGACGTCGTGCGCCAGGAGCCGGCGTGGGCGCCCACGGTCGTCGCCGGAACGCTCACCCTGCTCGGCTGCGGGTGGTTCGCCGCCGCCGCCGGGAGCCGTGTAACGGGTGCAGTACGAAGGGTGCGGGCGGCGGAGCGGCGGGCCGGTTCCGGCCGGGTGTCGCCCTAGCGTCGGCGGTCGGCCCCGTGCGGGAGGCGGACCTGCCCACGTCGGAGGAGTGCGAGCGTGACCCTTTCCACTCGGTGGGCTCCTCGGCTCGCTGCCCCCGCCCGCCGTCTCGGGACGGCGATGCTCCTCGTCGCGGCGCTCGCCGCCTGCGGTACCGAGCCGGGCACCCCGGCCGCGGCGCCCGCGTCGACCACCCCGCCGCCTCCGCCGGTGCTGTGGCCGCTCACCGGCCTGGACAGCCAGGGCACCGACGTCTACCGGCCCGCGCTGGCGGTGAAGATCGAGAACTCGGTCGACGCCCGCCCGCAGACGGGGCTCAACGCCGCCGACATGGTGTGGGAGCAGGTCGTCGAGGGCGGCATCCCCCGTTACGTCGCCGTCTACCACTCCACCGTGCCGGCCGAGATCGGCCCGGTGCGCTCGGTGCGGCCCATGGACGCCGCCATCGCCGCCCCGCTGGGCGGGCTCTTCGCCTTCTCCGGCGGGCAGCGGCCGTTCGTCGACGCCGTTGCGGCCTCGGGGCTGCAGGTGGTCAGCCAGGACGCCGGCGCCGGCGGCTTCCACCGGCTGCCCGGCCGGTCCGCCCCGCACAACACCTACGCCGATCCGCACGCGTTCCTGGCGCAGGCCGACCAGGCCCACGGGAAGCCGCCCGGCGGCCAGTTCCTCCTGGCCCGGACCCCGGAGGAGGCGGGCGCGGTGCTGGCGGGTGTGCCCACCGGCGTCGTGGACCTGAAGCTCTCCGGCATCAGCCGGCCGCGCTGGACGTGGAGCCCGCCCGACGGTCGCTGGGTGCGCGCGGAGGCCGGCGTCCCCGCGGTCGAGGCCGACGGCACGCCGCTGCGCGCGACCAACGTCGTGGTCCTGCGGGTCGAGGTCGTCGACACCGCGTTCACCGACCCGGCCGGCAACCCGGTGCCGGAGACGGTGATGGTCGGCGGGGGAGAGGCGCTCGTCGCCACGGGCGGCAAGACGCTCGCCGCCACCTGGGCCAAGGGCGGCCCGGCGGATCCGGTCGCGCTGACCGGGCCGGACGGCAACCCGGTGTTCCTCGCCCCCGGCACGACCTGGGTGGAGCTGGTGCCGGTCCGGACCGGGTCGGTCACAGTCGGCTGAGCCGACGGCGAGGGGCCGGCCGCGGGTTCAGGCGGCGCTGCGGGCGTGCACCCGGGCGTGCACCCAGCCCGCGAGGCAGTGCAGCGCGGAGTGCTGCTCGGCCGAGGCATACCCCTGCTCGAACTGGATGGCCTCGAGCAGCGCGGTGCTGTCGACGTCGCCACCCCGGAAGAAGCGGTCCAGCACCTGCCCGGAGTCGGTGTGGCTGGTGAAGAAGCCGGCGATGCCGAGCGCGACGGCATCGGACACCGCGATGGTGACCGGGGCGTGCGCCATCGACCCGCGCCGGTCGAGGACCTCCTGGACGGCGGTCATGACCTGGTTCTCGGTGGCGGGCACCGTGGCCCGGCAGGCGATGCGCAAGACGTTCCTCCTTGAAATCGTTGTGCTCTCAAGGAATCGACCGAAGCGGTTCCGTGCTGCATCCCCCGTCCGGGTCAGGCGGTCAGCAGGCCGGTCGGCTGCTCGATGAGGCGGCCGGAGTCCAGTGCGCAGGCCAGCGCCTTCTCCAGCACCGGCGTCACCGAGGCGGCGCGCCGCTTGTAGCCGAAGACCGTGGCGGTCGCGGTCAGCAGCTCCTCGCGCTGCATCCCCGCGGCCGCCCGGCACAGCGCCGCCATCGCGTTCGCGACCTCCTCCGGTGCCACGTGCTCGAGCGGCCGGTCGGTGCTCGACACCTGCCGGCGGAACCCGGTCCAGGTGGCCCGGTCGATCCCCTCGGGCCACAGGTGCTCCCCGTCGACGGCCGACGGCGGCAGCAGGGACAGCAGCATCTGCTTGCGCGCCGCCGTGGCCCGGTTGAGCCCGAACGCGCCCACGGTGAGCTTGGCCAGCCGGTCCACGTGGACCGGCCCCTCGGCCTTGATGCCGGCGACCATCACCCGGCGCACCGCGCGCGCGGCCTTCGAGGCCGGCAGCTCGTCGAGCACCGACTTCTCGCCGGCGGTCTTGGGGATCCACGGCACGAACGGTGTCTCGCCCTCCAGGGCGGTCGGTCCGGCGGGCTTCTTCGCGGCCGCCTTGGGCGCCGGGCGGGCGGTCGCTGTCGGCACCGCCATCGAGGTCACCGAGGAGCGCAGCGCGGCCACGCCCTTGAACGACTCGACGGCGGCGGTGGGCAACGGCACCGGGTCGGGCGCCGGCCGGGTGACCGCGGGGGCGGCGTCCACAGCGGCGACCAGCCGGTCGACGACGGAGGCCGGATCGGCCAGCCACGCCGGCAGCCACACCCGCTCGACGACCGGCCAGCGCAGCATGTCGCCCAGCACCTCCGGCGGCAGACCGTCCCGGTCGCCGACCGTGCCGCGGCGCGCCCACGCCGGCCCGTCCAGCAGCACCGCCATCTGCGGGCTCTCCGGGTCGGCGGCTCGACTGATCGACAGGTCGATCCGGAACTCCGAGAGGCCGACGTCGGTGCGCACGACCAGCCCGCGCTCGCGCAGCGCGGCCGCGATCTGCTCGCGGTGCCGGTCGACCACCGCCCCCGAGCGCGGTGAGCGCGGCAGCACGTCGGTGCCCTGCTCGGCCATGTCGAGGTAGGCCCGCAGGTGCTTGATGCCCACCGAGGAGGTCTCCTCGGCCCGCAGCTGCGCCGGGTCGAAGGAGGTGAAGACGACGACCTGGCGCCGGGCCCGGGTGATCGCCACGTTGAGCCGGCGCTCGCCGCCCTGCCGGTTCAGCGGGCCGAAGTTCAGCGGCAGCGTGCCGTCGGCGGTGGGGGAGAAGCCGGTGGAGAAGAAGACGACGTCGCGCTCGTCGCCCTGCACGTTCTCCAGGTTCTTGACGAACAGGCCCTCGCCGTCGGTGCGGTCGAGCGCGGCGGAGAGCCGGTCGTCGTCGGCGTCGCGCAGCAGCGCCTCGATGTAGGAGCGCTGCTGGGCGTTGAAGGTGACCACGCCGATCGAGGGGACGGCGTCGATGCCCTCCCACTGCGGAACGGCGTCGAAGCGGCGGCGGATCTCGGCGACGATCGCCTTCGCCTCGACCGGGTTGGTGCGCAGCAGCCGGCCGGCACCCGAGCGGTGGAACGTCCCGGGCACCCGCACCAGCGAGACCCCGCGCCCGTCGGGCTCGGCCGAGGCGCGCCCGTGCGTGGGCGCCGGGAAGGAGGAGAGCCGGCTGTCGTAGTACTGGGCGTTGGAGAAGGCGATGAGCGACTCGTCCTGGCTGCGGTAGTGCCACGACAGCCAGTGCCGCGGCACCCGCGCCTGCACGCACTCGCCGAGGATCGACTCCTCGTCCTCGACCGCGGTCTCCACCAGCTCCACCGAGTCGTCGCTCGCCGTGGTCGTCGGCTCGAGGAACGACGTCGGCGGCATCTGCTTGGAGTCACCGACCACCACGGCGGCCCGGGCCCGGCCCAGGGCCCCGATGGCGTCGGCCACCCGGATCTGCGAGGCCTCGTCGAAGACGACCAGGTCGAACTGGTCGGCCCGCGCCGGGAAGAACCGGGCCACCGAGTCCGGCGACACCAGCACGCACGGCATGACGGCGGTGATCAGCTCCCCGTACCGGGCCAGCAGTTGCCGCACGCCCAGGCCGCGCCGCTGCTTGGCCAGCTCCCGCTGCAGCGCGCCGACCTGGCCGGTGCCCATCGCGGCGTCGAAGGGCCTCGCGGCCAGCACCGACGCCGGCAGCGCGGCCGTCAGGTGCTGGCGGACGGCCCGCGAGGCCTCGGTGAACCGGGCGATCGCCGCCTCGTGGGCCTCGGCGTCGAAGGCGTCCAGCCCGGTGGCGACCAGCCGCTCGGCCACCGACGCGGTCGCCAGGCCGCGGTCCAGCGCGCGCACCGCGTCGTCGGCCGCGACGGCGCCGGTGATCAGCATCGTCCGGGCGTCGAAGAGCCCGGCGTAGCGCAGCGGCTCCAGGGTGTCGAGGAAGGAGACCCAGCGGCGCAGGGACACGAGCACCGAGCGCTCCGCGCCGGACCCGGACGGGGTCAGCAGGCCGCGCTCCGGGCGGGTCATCGACCAGCGGAGCACCAGGCCGTCCTCACCGGCCCAGGCGGCGAGCTGGTCCGACGAGCTGCGGCAGACGGCCAGCAGCGACGTGAGGGCGTCGCGCAGCCGCGCGACGGCTTCGGCGGGCTCCGGTGCGGCGGGCATGCCGGCGACGATCAGCTTGCGCAGCGCGACGTGGAAGGGCGAGGACCCGTCGACGGCGATGCCGGCGCGGCGCAGCCACTCCACCTGGCGCTCGAGCAGCCCGGGGTCGGTGAAGGGGTTCCAGCTCGGCGGCGCGGTCAGCCCCGGCACGGAGCCGACCCGGCCGGCGATCGCCTGCACCGCCGTCTGCACCCGCCACAGGTTCTCCACCAGCAGCGGGACGTCCCTGGGCCGCACCTTCGCCCCCGGTCGCAGGGCGGCGGCGATCTCGTCGCGCACCGCGACCAGCCGCTTCCGGCGGCCCCACCACCCGGAGGCCGCGGCCGTCTGCGCGCGGACGTAGATCTCGGCCAGGGGCAGTGCGAGCACCTCGGGGGTCGCGACGTCGAGGCCGGGGTGCCGGAACGCGGTGAAGGCGGCGACCTCGCCGAGCACCGCGCCGGTCGCCGTGGTCCAGCGGCCGCTGAACGTCTCGTCGAGCACGTCGAGGCCCACCGGGGGGCCCGAGAGCAGGTGCACCAGCGCGTCGAGGTCCTCCGGCGTCCGGACGTGGCGGAGCACGCCGCCGAGCTCGGGGAACCCGGACACCTCGCGGACCGCCGCGTCGACCTCGGCCGCGGCCGCGCGGGCCGCCGGCAGGTCGATCTCGGGGGAGTCGACGAACGCCCACGGGTGCCGCGGCGACGGCCGGGTGAGGTCGGCGATGTCGGGCAGCAGCGCCAGCGCCCGGCGGACGGCGGTCAGCACCTCGGCCGGGGCGTTGGCCACGAACGGCTCGGGCACCGGGAGCGCGGGGACGTCGGTGCCGGCGGTGAGCTCCGCGGTGCGCGCGGTGTACAGCGACAGGCCGACGGCGTTCTCGGCGTGCAGCCGGTCGGCGTAGCGGGCCAGCTGCCGGCGGGCCGAGCGCAGCGTCTCCGAGTCGGTGGCCAGCCCCTGCTCGTCGACGGCGATCGCGTGCTCCAGCGCCAGCCGGATCTGCGCCCGGACCATCGACGCGCGCGACCCCTTGTCGTGCAGGTCGAGGGCGAACATGCCCATGCCCACGGCGTCCAGCCGACGGGCCACGACGTCGAGCGCGGCGCGCTTCTCGGCGACGAACAGCACGCGCTTGCCGTCGGCGACCGCGCGGGTGAGCAGGTTGGTGATGGTCTGCGACTTGCCGGTGCCGGGCGGGCCCTCCAGCACGAAGGTGCGGCCGGCGGTGGCCTCGGCGATCGCGCGCAGCTGGGAGGCGTCGGCGGGGACGGGCAGCCGGCCGGCGAGCTCGTCGAGGTCCACGTGGGCGGCGGAGTCGCGCGCCGGGTCGAGGAAGGGCTCGGTCGGCTCGTGCACGAGGTGGTGCACCAGCGGGTTCCGGCTGAAGTCGCCCCAGTGCTCGTCGAGGTCCTTCCAGAGGCGGTACTTGGCGAACTGCAGGATCGCCAGGTCCGCCGTCGCCTCGACCCGGTAGGGCAGGCCGTGGCCGACGAGGCCCACCCGCACCGCCTCCAGGGCGCGCTCGAGGTCCGGGGTGCTCTCCGCGGTGTCGCTCAGCGCCGGGACCACCAGGCCGTGCACCTGGCGCAGCTTCTCCAGGAGGCAGTAGTTCGGGGTGCTCGCCCCGGACTCGTCCAGCGACAGCCGGTAGGAGCCGGTGCGCCCGACCGGCGCGAGGACGACCGGCACCAGCAGCAGCGGGGAGCGCAGCGGTCGGCCGTCGAGCTCCCACACCAGCGAGCCGAGCGCCAGGTAGAGGTTGTTGGCGCCGGTCTCCTCCTGCACCGTCTTGGCCCGGTAGGCGAGGTTGCGCAGCCGGGGCAGGTACCCGCCGGAGGTGACGTCGGCGTGCACCTCGCGCCGCTCGACCAGCAGCTCGGTGAGCCGCTCGGCGGGCAGGTCGCCGGCGCCGGCGAGCCCGCGCTCGGTCTGCACGGCCGCCAGCCGGTCGCCCGGCAGCAGCGTGATCGGGGTGCCGTCGTGGATGAAGTTGTCCAGGATCGGCAGCGCGGTGCCCGGCAGCGTGAGGGGCAGCCCGGCGCGCTCGGTGTAGTTGATCAGCCGGTTGCGCAGGCTCAGGTCCAGCAGCGCGTTCTTCCACTGCTGCACCCGGGGCGGCGCCTCGGGACGGCTCGGCTGGTGGGCCGGCACCGGCCCGGCGGGGAACGCCGGGGCGCTGTGCTCGGCCGGCCGGTACTCCACGACCTGCAGCAGGCCCTCCGGCGTCCGGGCGCGCGCCGGCAGCGGGAGGATGCCGTCGCGCCGGGCGCGGTGGACGTCGGTGACGCCGAGGACGCGCTCGAGCTCGCCGGCGAGCCAGCGCTCGTACGCCGGGGCGTGCAGGTCGGCGCCGGGCTCGCCCGCGCCGGTGAGCAGCGTGGTCTCGACCAGGCCGATCAGCCCGAGGTCGACCAGGTTGACCAGTGGCGCGCCGTCGGTCGTGGCGGCGGACTCGGAGCTGCGCTCCTCCCGCCAGTAGCCGAGGAAGGCGTGCGCCCCGCCCGCCATCGCCCCGCCCGCCGGCACCCCGCCGGCGCCCTCGGCCAGCCAGAGCAGCGGCCGGATGCCGGCCTGCTCGAGCGCCGCCGCGAGGAGGACGACGGCGTCCAGGGGCGTGGCCACCCGCCAGGTGAGGACGTCGCCGGGGGAGCGCACCTGCTGGCCGAGGTCGGCCCAGCTCAGCGGCGGCTCGGAGTGGCGGACCCCGCGGCGGCGCACGACCTCGGCCAGCGCCGCGACCACCTCGTCCACCCGCTCGGCGGTGGCCGCGTAGCCGACCATGGCGCCGCTGCCGGTCCGCTCCGCCAGCAGCTCGCCGGCCTCGGTGACCAGCCCGGTCACCGCGGGGTGGTTGGGCATGACGTGCGCGGCGAGCATCTCGAGCGCCAGCGGCAGGGGAGTGGCCAGCCACTGGTTGGCGGCGAGGACCTGCACCGGCGCGGAGGCCTCGCCGATCAGCGTGTCGTCGAGCCACACCTCGACGTCGACGACGCCGGGGCGCTGCTCCTCGACGTGCAGCATCGCGGCCGGGTCCATGACCAGGCCGATCCCGGTGAGCACCGTGGTGCGGCCGCCGTCGACGTCGGCCAGCAGCTCGACGGCCTGCGCGATCGGCCCCTCGGCGTCGCGCACCGACAGGCGCACGGTGACCCCGCGCAGCGAGCGCTGCGAGGTGAGCGCCAGGCGCGACACGACCGGGATGCGGTTGTGCGCCAGCGCGTAGCTGAGCACCGGCGTGGAGGTCAGCTCGATGGAGACCACCGTCGGCGGCGCGACGACATCACCGAGCTGGATGTCGGCAGGGCTCTCCATGTCACCTGTCTACCGGGTCGGACGGACTGGTCCGCCCATGGTCCCCGACGGGAGGGGCGGATGTGACAGGAGAGCCCGATCGTTGCCGGGGATCACAGATCCGCGGCCAGTCGACGGTTCCGATCCCAGCCGGTCCTGCCGATGGCGGGCCGCCGTCCCGCCGGGTGCCGGACAGGGGCATGCGGATCGTCTGCCTCTGGGTGCAGGAGCACTCAGAGGCAGAGCGTCGATGGAGGGGTGCCGGTCCCCGGGTTGCCGAGGGGCGGCCCGGCGCGGCAGGTTGCCCGTCATGAGCACTCCGCGACGGCACGACTCCGGGCTGGCGGTCGAGGAGCGCGGGCACGTCCGCGTGCTCACGCTCGACCGGCCCGAGCGGCGCAACGCGCTCTCCACCGAGCTGCAGGCCGACCTCGTGGAGGAGCTGCTGCGGGTCGCCGAGGAAGGGGTGCGCGCGGTCGTGCTCACCGGTACCGGGCCGGCGTTCTGCGCCGGTTTCGACCTGAAGGAGATTCGCGCCGCCGACCAGCGGGGCGAGCGGTTCCGGCCGCCGATGAACCGGCCGGCGCGGTCGGTGTTCGAGGTCGTCACCGAGACGCCCGTCCCGGTGCTCGCCGCCCTCAACGGCCCGGCGGTCGCCGGCGGGTTCGAGCTGGCGCTCGCCTGCGACCTGCGGATCGCCTCGCCGGCGGTGCGCTTCGCCCTGCCCGAGGCGGCGATCGGCATGGGAGCGAACTTCGGCTCGGTCGTGCTCCCCAAGCGGATCCCGGTGGGCATCGCGCTGGAGCTGCTGTTCACCGGCGACCCGATCGACGCCACGGAGGCCCAGCGCTGGGGGCTGGTGAACCGGCTGGTCGCGCCCGACGAGGTGCTGCCCGCGGCGCTGGAGCTGGCCGACCGGATCGCCGGCAACGCGCCGATCTCCGTCCGGCGGATGAAGGAGACCGCGATCAAGGCGCTGGAGCTGCCGCTCTGGCAGGGGCTGCGGCTCGACGTCGGCCCCAACCCCTACCTCAGCGAGGACCGCGCCGAGGGGATCGCCGCCCGGCTGGAGAAGCGCCCGCCCCGCTGGACCGGCCGCTGAACCCGACCGTGGGCGCGGATGGGCAGATCCGCGGCCGGGATCTGCCGATCCGCGCACGAGGCAGGTCCGGGGAGCGGAATCCGGAACCGGGTCGCTCATGACGTTCGGGTAACGGCTCGTCCCACCTGTCAGATCCGACTGCAACCCGGGGCTGCGGCCTGCGAGGGTCCGTCTGTCCGTGCCGGTACCGACCCCGAGGAGACGACATGACCTGCGCGCACTGCGGAGCCGTGCACCAGCGAGGCCGCTACTGCGTCGGCTGCGGCAAGACCATGCCGCCGTCGTCGCTGCCGCCCCGCCCGGTCCGCCTGGCCCCGCGCCCGCCCTACGAGGTCACCGACGACATGACCCAGCCGGTGCTGCGCTTCGACGTCCGGCCGCGGCGCGCGCACGCCCAGGAGAACCTGCCGGCCCAGGCCGGCTGAGCCGAGCGGCCGTCGCGGTCAGGGCCTCGTCACCCGTCCGGGTGACGAGGCTCACTGCTAGCAATCCGCTTGCTCTTGTTAGCACGCGGAGGATCCGGGGCACACACAGAGACGTCAGGTCATCCTCGATCTCTGGAGCTGCATCCCCCATGACCGACAACAACGCCAAGATGATCAACCAGTTGCGCGCCCTCGTCCTGCTCACGCAGACCGAGGAGCAGATCGCACGGACGCGGATCAGCCAGGCCCGCACCGACGCCGTCCGTCGGGAGCTCACCCAGAACGCCGACAACGCCGCGGCCCGGACGCTCGAGATCACCGAGCGGCTGCGCGCCCTCGGTGGTGTCCCCGACGTCGTGACGCCGGTCGTCGGCCGGCTCTCCGCCGCCCTCAAGGCCACCTTCGAGCAGTCGACCTCCATCGAGGAGGCGCTCCTGCAGGACCTGCAGCTCGAGCACCAGCTGCTCGACCGCGCCACCTACCTCAAGGTGCTCGCCGAGACCGCCGGTGACGTCGAGACCCAGCGCCTGGCCGAGAAGCTCGTCGAGGCGCACCAGGCGACCGTCGAGTGGCTCACCGTGGTCCTGGCCGAGGAGGCCCTGGGCGGCCCGGCGGCGCTCGTCGCCACCCCGGTGCAGAAGGTCGCCGGTGCCGTGGCCCGTGGCGTCAACGCGCCGGTCCGCTTCTGGGCCAACACGGTCAACCACGCCGTCGACACCGTGCGGCACGCCGGTGAGGAGACCTCCGACCGGTTCTCCGCCGCGGGTGACCGCGCGTCGGCGTTCACCGGGGCCGTCCGCGAGACCCTCACCGTCGGCCGCGCCGCCTCGCTGCGCCGCGCCGAGCGGATCGCGCAGCGCGAGGGCAACCAGGACGCCGCCGACGCCGCCCGGGCCACCCGCGAGGAGCTGGGCGACGTCACCGCCGACGAGCTGCCGATCAAGGGCTACGACTCGATGTCGGTGCAGGACGCCGTCAAGGCGATCAAGCAGCTGAAGACGCCGCACGACGTCAACGTGATCATCCGCTACGAGGAGACCCACAAGAACCGGTCGAACGTGGCGAGCGCCGCGCAGACGCAGCTGGCCGCCCTGGCCAAGGAAGCCGTCGGCGTCGACAAGTGAAAGAGGACCCCGTCCTCCTCACCCCTCGCAGGCTCGGGGTGAGCCTCGGGACGGGGCCAGCACGCGGAGGGCCCGCATCCCCACGGGGGGTGCGGGCCCTCCGCGTGGGTGAAATCCCGCCTGCGCCGGGTTTGGCGCTCCCACGTCGAAGGGGAAGCTCGACCCATGACCATCACACCCGAGGCCCTCGAGGCGGAGTTCTCGCTGACGACGGCCGCCACGCGGCTCGACTTCCTGAGTCGCCGCGACAACGGCGATACCGCCCTGAACACCGTCCGTGACGACGACGCCGACGACTGGTCGGCCTCCCTGCGCGACACCGGTACCCAGCTCGACGTGTACGAGGCGCTGGAGCTGCTCGCACTGGGCGAGGTCGTCTCGCGCCGCGCGCACGACAGCCAGCTGGTCGGGATCCGCGCCGCGCTGCGCGGGGGCGCGGAGTGGGACCAGATCGCCGCCGCGCTGGGGATCACGCCGGAGCAGGCCTGGGACTCCTTCACCGAGTCGATCGACCGCCAGCTCGACGCCGAGGCCGCCGCGTCGGCCCGCGAGCTCGCCGGCACCCGCCCCGGCCGCTGACCGACGAGGTCAGCGCACCTCCACGCCCTTCCAGAACGCCACCCTGCCCGAGATCTGCTTCGCGGCGTCCTTCGGCTCCGGGTAGTACCAGGCGGCATCCGGGTTGCGCTGCCCGTCGACCTCCAGGCTGTAGTAGGAGGCGGTGCCCTTCCAGGGGCAGACGGTCTGCTTCTCCGAGGGGCGCAGCACGTCGTCGCGGACGGCTGCGCGGGGGAAGTAGGCGTTGCCCTCGACGGTGACGATGTCGTCGGACTCGGCGACGACGACGCCGTTCCAGGTGGCGGTGGTCATACCCCGATCGTCCTCCGCCCGCGGTCGCTGCGCCGGTCGCGGCCGCAGGGAGTGACGCCCGGTAGCGCGGGCATGAAGGAGGTGGCCGGCCCCCGGGCGGGCTCACCCCGCTCCACCGACCCCAGGAGACCACCCATGGCGCACCCCGACCACCGCGGCGACGACGACCGGAGCGCCGGGGAGGGCACCCCGAAGGGCAGGAGGCTCGGCCGCATCCTGATCCCGCTCGGCATCCTGCTCGTCATCGCCGGGATCTTCACCTACATCCTCGTCGTCGCCCAGACCAGGACCGACGACCAGGACGACGACCAGGGGGCGGCGGTCCCGTCCGTCGTCCAGGAGGTGCCCGCGCCGCTGCCCGGGTGACCCTGGGTCAGGAACCCAGCAGCGCGAAGGTCGCGACGGCGTGGACCAGCGCCTTGCCGTCCTGCTCCACGTCCGCCTCGCAGACCGTCAGGTGCTCGCCCCGCGTCCGCAGCCGGGCGGTGACCTGCAGGGCGCCTGGCTTCCCCGGCCGCAGGTAGGTGACCGTCAGCTGGCTGGTCGCGGGCACCTCGCCGTCACCGGTGGTGGTCCGCACCGCCTGGCCCATCGCGGTGTCGACGAGCGTCGCCAGCACCCCGCCGTGCAGGGTGCCGGCCGGGTTGAGGTGCTCCTCGGTCACCTCGAATTCCATCCGGGCCGCGCCCTCGCCGGCCGATTCCGGGCGGGCGCCCAGCCGTTCGGCGTACCCACCTGTGGTCACGTCGTCGCTCATGGCGGGGCGGCTACCCCGCGGGCCGCGGTCGCACGCCCGGTGCCCGGCGTCACGCTCCCCGGGCGGCCACGTTTCCGTCGTCACGCCGCTCGAGGAAGAACGCGCCGAGCGCACCGGCCAGCGTCGCGAACACGGCCACCGAGTAGGTGGCCAGGGCGATGTCCAGGACGCGCGCGACGTCTGCGTCGGCGGTGAGCGGCCGGGCGCTGATCGTGGCGAGGGCCGCGTCGTAGAGCGCCGTGCCGTAGGAGTCGTAGGCGCCGAGCACGTACAGCAACTGGCTGGACGCCAGCACCACCACGACGGTCACCGCACCGAGCCAGGCGATCCGGCCGCTCAGCAGGCGCCCCGCCGAGCGGGATCCACGGACCGCGGCCGACACGACGCCGCCGACCCGCGCCGCACGCAGCAACGTCAGCGCGCGGGCGAACCGCAGGAACGGCACCGCCAGGAAGACCACCTGCCACCAGTTGCGCGTCCAGAAGCGGCGCTGGTCGCGGGCCGTGGCGGCCCGGTGGATGAACTCCGCCACGAAGACGGCCCACAGCACCCAGCCGACGACGCTCAGCGTCGTGGTCAGCCACGGCTGCCGGGCGAGGGACTGGCCGAGCACCACCAGGACGAAGACCAGACCGAGCGCACCCATCGGCTTGTCCAGCCGCCGGGCCAGGCCCTCCCGCTCCGGGGCGTCCGGTGCCTCGACGGGGTCCCGGTCGTCGGGGTTCTCGAGGGGATCGGGTCCCGTGCGCGGCTGCATCCGCGCCCCATACCCGCGACGAGCGCTCCCGCCCCCGTCCTGCCGACGAACGGTCGCAGGGGAGACGGCGGGGCCGGCGCGGAGGCGGGTCAGGGCAGCCGGTGCAGCAGCTGCCGGGCGACCGCGACCGCTTCCGGGGGCGGCTGCCCGGCGGACGCCGCCCGCAGCCAGGCGGCGAGCGGTCCGGCGAGCGCGGGGGAGAGGGCGGTGATCCACCCGGCGCTGCGCGCGCGGGCGTCGGCGACGTGCTCGGTGGCCCCGCCGGGACCGTGGGCGACCACCTCCGGCCGGCTGGCCAGGAGGCCGGCGAGACGCCAGTCACCGGGCGTGGTGCACGCGGCCAGCGCTTCCAGCCGGTCCGCGGCCTCGCGCACCAGGTGGGCCGCGGCGGCCGGCACCTGCGCGCCGCTCACCGTGGTTCCCGGCGCATCGGGACGTGCGGGATGCCGTCCTCGAGGTAGCCCGGACCGCTCCGGCGGAAGCCGAACCGCCCGTACCACTGCTCCAGATGCGCCTGCGCGCCCAGGGTGAGCGGGCCGTGCCCGTGGTCGGCCAGCGCCTGCTCGATCAGCCGCCCGGCCAACCCCCGCCCGCGCGCCGCCGCCACGGTGGCCACCCGGCCGATGGCGCGCGTGGCGCCGTCATCCAGGACGCGGATGGTCGCCAGCACCTGACCGGCCTCCTCGAACCAGAGGTGCTCGGTGGCCGGCTCGACGTCGCGCCCGTCGAGCTCGGGGTAGGGGCACTCCTGCTCGACCACGAAGACGTCGACGCGCAGCCGGCACAGGGCGTAGACCTCGAAGGGCGTGAGCTCGGCGAACCGGGCGCGGCGCAGCAGGGGTTCGGGGACGGACGTCCCGGCGGAGGTCATGCCGACGTTTCTAGCCCAGGCAGCCGGGCGGCGATCGGAGGGGAGTTCGGAGGGGAGTAAGGCGCCGCGCCCGGGTAGGGGACCGGCATGTCGATGTGGAGCCCGCTGGAACCGAACCTCGGCCAACCCGACGAAGGCATCCCCGCCGCGGACCCGGGAGCCGGCGCCCCCCCGCCCGCCGACGGGTTCGGGGAGGGCGGGGAGGAACCCGACCGCTCGCCGGAGACCGACCGTCCCGCGACGGGGGCCGGCAACGACGACGCCGACCCGCCGGACGACCCGACCTTCCGCACCCCCGACCCGCACGACGTCGGCCCGGCGTCGGAGAACTGACCGGCCCGCCCGATGGGCGACCGGGCGCGGCACGGCGTTCCCGACGGCCGGGAACGCCGTGCCGAGTGGTCAGCCGCCGTAGCGGGCGGCGGCCCGGGCCCGCGCCTTGGCTGCCTCCGCCTCGCGGTCCTTGGGCGGGGCGGTGGTGACCAGGGCGTCGAGGAGCCGGGCCGAGGCCGCGGCCACCTCCGCCACCGCCCGCTCGAACACCTCGGCGTTCGCGCGTGACGGCTTGGTCGTGCCACTGATCTTGCGCACGTACTGCAGCGCGGCGGCGTGGATCTCCTCGTCGGCCGCCGGCGGCGCGAAGTTCGCCAGCGGGCGGATGTTCCGGCACATGCCCGGAGCGTAGGGCCCGGCGGGACGCACGGGACGGGCCGCGAGCACGCCTCGTGCGGCGCCCACGGAGGGAGGACGAGATGGCAGTGCTGGTGGTGGACGTCGCCAACGCGGTCGGCGCCCGTCCCGACGGCTGGTGGCGGGACCGGGCGGGGGCGGCCGGCCGCTTCCTGGACCGCCTCGCCGAGCTGGCCGGGCAGACCGTGCCCGGGCCCGGCGGGCAGGAGCTGACCTGCACCGAGGTGGTGGCCGTCGTGGAGGGGCAGGCCCGGGACGTTCCCGCGCCCGACGGGGTCCGGGTGGTGCGCGCTCGGGGGAGCGGGGACGACGCGCTCGCCGACGTCGTACCCGAGCTGGCCGGCAACGGGCGCGAGGTGCTGGTGGTCACCGCCGACCGGGGGCTGCGCGCCCGCCTGCCCGACGGCGTCGACGTCAGCGGGCCGGGCTGGCTGCTGGCCGAGCTGGACCGGCGCACCGCATGACCGCCGGGCCGGTCGGGTAGTCGGTTGCGGACAACCGGTGCCCGCGACGCCGGACTCACCCCCAGCGAGGAGAACTCCGTGCCGATCCCCGACTCCGGCGGAGCACCGCTCACCGTGCTCATCACCGGCGCGTCCAGCGGCATCGGCCGGGCGACGGCCGTGCAGCTGGCCGGCCGCGGTGCGCGGCTGGTGCTGGTGGCGCGCGGCCGGTCGTCGCTGGAGGAGACGGCCGACGAGCTCCGTGCCGCCGGCGCCGCCGCGGTCATGGTCTGCCCGGCCGACGTGCTGGACGAGGAGGCGATCGCCGCGGTGGTCGCCGGCGCGGTGCGCGAGCTCGGCCACCTCGACGTCGTCGTGCACTCCGCCCAGGTGATGGCCTACGGGCACATCGAGGACGTGCCGAAGGAGGTCTTCGAGCGGGTCGTCGACACCTCGCTGCACGGCACGGCCACGGTCGCGCGGCACGTCCTGCCGGTCTTCCGGCGGCAGGGCGCAGGCCACCTCGTCGTCGTCAACTCCCTGCTGGGGAACGTGACGACGCCGGTCATGGGCAGCTACGCCGTCGCCAAGTGGGGTCAGCTGGCGCTCGCCCGCGTGCTGCAGCAGGAGACCCGGGACGAGCCGCGGATCTCCGTCTCCATCGTCCAGCCGGGCGGCGTGAACACTCCCATCTACTCCCAGGGCGCGACATGGGCGGGCAGCACCGGGCGGCCCCCGCCGCCGGTCTACTCGCCGCAGCGGGTGGCCCGCCGGGTCCTGTCCACCCTCGACCGGCCACGCCGGGTCGTGCAGGCGGGGGTGCTCAACCACGTCGTCACGGCAGGCTTCCGGCTGCTGCCGGGGGTCTACGACGTGCTGGTCGAACCGCTGCTGCGGCGGCTGGCGTTGGCCGGGGACGAGACGGAGCCCACCGAGGGGAACGTCTTCCGGTCCCGGCCCGAGGGCAACGCGATCGAGGGCCGCTGGCGCAGCATCTGAGCCGCCGCCCCTGGGTCGTCCGCCGTCCGGTTGCGGACGGCCGGTGCGGGTTGGGGGCCGGCACCGTCCCGGCACCGGGCGGAAAGCGGCGGCCCGGTCCGGGAGTCGCCGTCGCGCGACATCCAGGAGTGCGCATGGAGACCCCCGCTCCCGAGCTGCAGACGATGCCCCCGGGCCTCTACGACGTCGTCCAGCTGGCGCTCCTCGGCGCGGGGTTCGCGCTGTTCGCCTACTTCCTCTACGCACTGACCAGCCGGGAGGAGGTGTCGGCGCGGTACCGCCCCTCGGCCTACGCCGGCTTCTGCCTCGCGGCGGTCGCGGCCCTCGCCTACGCCCGCATGGTCAGCAAGTGGGACGCCGGATTCACGCTGCAGGGCGGCGTGTACGTGCCGAACCCGGAGGCGCTGCACACGATCAGCAGCCGCTACATCGACTGGTCGATCACCGTGCCGCTGCTGATGGTGGAGCTGCTGGCGGTGTGCTCGCTCGCCGGCGCCAGGGCGCGCAACCTGCGCTTCTCGACCATGGCCGCGGCCTTCCTCATGATCGTCACCGGGTACATGGGGTCGCAGGTGATCGCCCAGGGCCGCGACACCACGGCCCTGGTGGTGTGGGGGCTGATCAGCACGGTCTTCCTCGTCTACCTCTACGTCGCGCTGATCGGGGCGGTCCGGGCGTCCCTGCCGACCATGGGCACGGAGGCCGCCACCACCCTCCGCAACGCGACGATCGTCCTGCTCGGCAGCTTCGGCATCTACCCGCTGATCTACTCGGTCCCGGTCTTCGTCGACGTGACCCCGGCCTGGCTCACCGCCATGCAGGTCGGCTACTCGGTGACCGACGTCGTGGCCAAGGTCGGCTTCGGCGTGCTGATCCACAAGGTCGCCAAGCTCCGGACCGCCGAGGACGTCGTCGCCGGCGTCGACACCCACACCGAGCCGGTGTGGTCGAGCAACGTGCACAAGAGCGACGCCGTGCTCCCGGAGCTCACCCGCATCTCGACGGCGGTGATCGGCCGGGCCCGGGGCGAGGACGTCCGCCCCGCCCGCGGCTGACGGCGTGTCCGGGGGCGTCGCCGCCTCGGCGACCGGGCGCGCCCCCGTGGCCCCGTTCGGGGCTCCCGCCCGGGCCGCCACCCGGTGGTCGTGCGTGGCGGCCGGGGCGGCCCTGGCGGTCGAGGTCGCCGCCCCCGGTGGCTGGGGAGCCACCGGCTCGGCGGCGGTGCTGGTCGCCGGACTGCTCCTGGGGCTGCCGCACGGGGCCGTCGATCACCTCCTACCCGCGTGGCGGTTCGGCTGGCGGCCGACCCGGCTCGCCGTCTTCGGGGCCGCGTACGCCGCTCTGGCCGCCGGGGCCTACGGAGCCTTCACCGCCGTGCCCGGCCCGGCGCTGCTGATCTTCGTCCTGGTCTCGGCATGGCACTTCGGCACCGGCGAGACCGCCTTCGCCGATCTGCGCGCCGGTCGCCCCGTGCGGCCGCGGCCGACGGCGTCGCTTGTCCTCGGGAGCCTCGTGCTGCTGGTGCCCCTGCTCCGCGGCCTGGGCGTTCCCGGCAGCGACACCGGCGCGCTCACCGAGGCCGTGGCCCCGGGCTGGGGCGGCGTACCGCCCGGAGTCGCGACGGGAGCCGTCGCGGTGCTCCTCGGCGCGGGGGGAGTGCTCGCGTTCGTCCTGGCCCGCCGCCGCCGGTGGCTGGAGGCGGGGGAGGTCGGCCTCCTGGCGGCGGTGGTCCTCGTGGTCCCGCCGTTGGCCGCCTTCGGTGTCTACTTCGGGGCCTGGCACTCCCTGCGGCACGTGGCGCGCGTGATGGCCGAGGACCCGGCGAGCGGCCCCGATCTGGTCGCGGGACGGCTGGTCCTGCCGCTGCGCCGGTTCGCCCTGGCGGCAGGCCCGCCGACCGCCGCCGTCCTGCTGGCGCTCGCCGCCCTCTGGTCCTGGGCGGACGGCTGGCGCGGACTCGTCGCCACGGGCCTGCCGCTGCTGGCGGCGCTGACGCTGCCGCACGTGCTGGCCGTCAGCTGGCTCGACCGCACCCAGCCGCCGCGCTCGACGGGGTGAGCCCGCAGCCCGGCACCGCGCGCCGGGAGGGGCCCGCCCGAACGGGTCAGGCCCCCCGCGCCGTGCGGCGTCGGCCCCGGGACCCGGAGCACCGGGCGGGTCACCCGGCCGGGTCAGCGCCTGCTCACCGACCGGCGACTCCCTTGGCCACCTCGCTGGGGCGCTGTTGCTCACCCGCGTACGAGGTGACCGCGACGAGCGCGCCGGTCAGGGCGGGGATGACCCACTGCAGGGTGTCCAGCTGCTGCTGTGCGGCGGCGACGTCGGCGCGGGCCGCCTTGGTGCGCTTGCTCGGCCGGGTCCCGGACCGCGACGGCACCGACCCTGCGGCCGACACCCGCTGGCCGAGGACCCGGCTGTAAGCCGTCGCGCCGAGGGCTGCGACGGTGAGCAGGGTCTTGATCCCCGACATGGAGGCCACGCCCTCCTGCTGCGCGACCCGCTCCCTGTCCGCCCGCAGCTGACCCACGCTGCCGATCAGGTGGGCGCCGATGGCCAGGGCGTTGACCGGCGTCCAGCGGTCCCAGCCGGCGTTGGCCACCCGGCCGGTGGCGGGGGCGCTCCCCGCCCCCCCGGCGGCCGCGTTCAGGGCGACGGCGTTGGCGAGCGTGCCACCGAACCAGGCGGAGAGGCCGAGGTCGTGCAGCGAGCGGGACAGGGTGTGACGGGCCATGAGGACTCCCTGGGAGAGGTCGGAGCTGGGTCATACCCCGGCTGCCCGTGATCACGCGGGTTGCCGGCACCGTGGACGGCGGCGCAGGTGGGGGAGCGGCCGTGTGAACAGCGTGTTCCGTCCTGTCGCAAGGCATTGCCCGTGGGGCCGGGCGGGGCCAGGCTGACCCCACCCGACCTGCGGGGGCTCACCGGAAGGCCGGCGCATGACCGCGGAACCCCGAGTACGTCCAGGCCGGCCGGTCCACCGTCAGGGGGTGGAGGCCGAGACGGTCGATGCCGGCTACCACCAGAAGCGGCAGCTGCGGACCGGGACCGCCGGGTGGGTGCTGCTGGCCGGGCTGGGGGTCGCGGCGGTCATCTCCGGTGACTACGCGGGCTGGAACTTCGGCCTGGCCGAGGGCGGCTTCGGGGGCCTGCTGATCGCCGTCGTCCTCATGGCGATCATGTACTCGGCGATGGTGTTCGGCCTGGCCGAACTCGGATCGGCGCTGCCGACGGCCGGGGGCGGCTACACCTTCGCCCGGCGCGCGCTGGGGCCCTGGGGTGGGTACGCCACCGGGGTGGCGGTGCTCATCGAGTACGCGATCGCCCCCGCGGCGATCGCCACCTTCATCGGGGCGTACGTGGAGTCGCTCGGCCTGTTCGGCATCACCGACGGCTGGTGGGTATACCTGGCCGCCTACGCGCTGTTCATCGGCATCCACCTCATGGGGGTCGGCGAGGCGCTGAGGGTGATGCTGGTGATCGCGGGGATCGCCGTCGCCGGGCTGGTCGTCTACCTGGTCGGGGCCGTCCCGGCCTTCGACTCGGCCAACCTGCTCGACATCGCGCCCACCGACGCCGCCGGCGCCTCGGACTTCCTGCCGTTCGGGCTGATGGGCGTCTGGGCGGCGTTCCCGTTCGCGATCTGGTTCTTCCTCGCGGTGGAGTGCGTGCCGCTGGCCGCCGAGGAGGCCCGCGACCCGGCCCGCTCGATGCCCCGGGGCATC
Source organism: Blastococcus sp. SYSU DS0616 (assembly GCF_054051015.1). Lineage (NCBI taxonomy): Bacteria > Bacillati > Actinomycetota > Actinomycetes > Geodermatophilales > Geodermatophilaceae > Blastococcus > Blastococcus sp. SYSU DS0616. Next base: position 81,018 of record NZ_JBJHAJ010000001.1, on the reverse strand, counting down.
GTCGCGGCCATGGGGGTGCTGCTGGTGCTCGCCGTGCTGATGCTGGTGTTCACCGCCGGCGCCGGAGGCGCGGAGACCATGTCGGCCAGCGGCAACCCGCCGGTGGAGGCGCTCCAGGTCGCCGGGGCCGCCGGCTGGCTGACGACGCTGATCAACTACGCCGGGCTGGTCGGCCTGGTGGCCAGCTTCTTCTCGATCATCTACGCCTACTCGCGGCAGACGTTCGCGCTGTCCCGGGCCGGCTACCTGCCGCGGGCGCTGTCGGTGACCAACGGCCGCCGGGCCCCGGTGCTCGCCCTGCTGGTGCCCGGCGCCATCGGCTTCGCGCTCTCGCTGACCGGCCAGGGCGCGATGCTGCTGAACATGGCCGTCTTCGGGGCCACGGTCTCCTACGTGCTGATGATGGTCAGCCACATCGTGCTGCGCCGCCGGGAGCCCGAGCTGCCCCGCCCGTACCGCACCCCGGGTGGCACGGTCACCACCGGCGTCGCCCTGGTGCTGGCCGCGGCCGCCGTCGTCGCCACCTTCCTGGTCGACGAGGTCGCCGCCCTCTGGACGCTGGCCGCCTACGCGGTCTTCCTCGGCTACTTCGCCCTCTACAGCCGCCACCACCTGGTGGCGTCGGCGCCCGAGGAGGAGTTCGAGCTGCTCGCCGCCGCCGAGGAGGAGGTGCGATGACCGTCCGCCGCACGACGCTGGGCGGGCACACGTACGAGTTCCCGTCGCTGTCCGACCTGCTCGCCAAGGCGACGCCGGCCCGCTCGGGCGACGTGCTGGCCGGGTGCGCGGCGGAGTCGGCCGCACAGCGGGTCGCCGCCCAGACGGTGCTCGCCGACCTGCCGCTGGCGACCTTCCTGGAGGAGCAGGTGGTCGGCTACGACGAGGACGACGTCACCCGGCTGATCCTCGACACCCACGACCCGGTCGCCTTTGCCCCGGTGGCGGACCTGACCGTGGGGGAGTTCCGGGACCGGCTGCTGGGCTGGGCCGCGGCCGGCGACGAGGCGGCGATCAGCGGGCTGGCCCGCGGCCTCACCCCGGAGATGGTGGCGGCCACCTCGAAGTTGATGCGCAACGCCGACCTGGTCGCCGTCGGCCGCCGGGCGCGGGTGGTGACCGGGCTGCGCAGCACGCTGGGTCTCCCCGGGCGGCTGGCCTCGCGGCTGCAGCCCAACCACCCGACCGACGACCCGGTGGGCGTGACCGCGTCGATCGTCGACGGGCTGCTCCAGGGCTCGGGCGACGCGGTGATCGGCATCAACCCGGCCACCGACTCCCCGGGGCGGACGATCGCGCTCCTGGAGCTGGTGGACGCGGTCATCCAGCGGTACGACATCCCCACCCAGTCGTGCGTGCTGGCGCACGTGACGACGACACTGCGGGCCCTGGAGAAGGGTGCGCCGGTGGACCTGGTGTTCCAGTCGGTCGCCGGCACGCAGGCGGCCAACCGCGGGTTCGGTGTCACGCTCGACCTGCTCGCCGAGGCCCGGGCGGGCGCGCTGGAGCTCGGCCGGGGCACGGTCGGGCGCAACGTCACCTACTTCGAGACCGGCCAGGGCTCGGCGCTGTCGGCCGACGCCCACCGCGGCGTCGACGGCCGGTCGGTGGACCAGCAGACCCTGGAGTGCCGGGCCTACGCCGTCGCCCGGCACTTCGAGCCGCTGCTGGTCAACACCGTGGTGGGGTTCATCGGGCCGGAGTACCTCTACGACGGCAAGCAGGTGATCCGGGCTGGGCTGGAGGACCACTGCTGCGGCAAGCTGCTCGGCCTGCCCATGGGGGTCGACGTCTGCTACACCAACCACGCCGAGGTGGACGCCGACGACACCGACACCCTGACGCTGCTGCTGGGGGCGGCGGGCTGCTCGTTCGTGATCGCCGTCCCGGGATCGGACGACGTCATGCTGCACTACCAGTCGCTGTCGTTCTCCGACGTGCTCACCGCACGGCAGGTGCTCGATCTCCGGCCGGCGCCGGAGTTCGAGGCGTGGCTGACCCGGATGGACCTGCTGGACGACGCCGGCCGGGTGCGGTCGCTGACCGCCGACGCCCCGGCGGCGAGGGCCCTGCTCGCGGCGGCGCAGTCGTGAGCATCGCCGGGAACGACCCCTGGGCGGTGCTGCGCGGCGCGACCCGGGCACGGGTCGCCCTGGGGCGCGCCGGCGACGGCCTGCCCACCGCGCGGGAGCTGGAGTTCCGGCTGGCGCACGCGGTGGCGCGCGACGCCGTCCACACGGCCCTGGATCCCGCCGTCGTGCGTGCCGGGCTCGGCGGGCTGCCGGTGCTCGAGGTCCACTCGGCCGCCGCGGACCGCGCCGAGTACCTGCAACGACCCGACCTCGGTCGGCGGCTGGCCCCCGGGACGACCCTGCCCCGCGCGCACGCCGACGTGGCGCTGGTGCTCGCCGACGGGCTCTCGCCGCGGGCGGTGCACGAGCACGGGCCGGCCCTGGCGACCGCGCTGCTGGACCGGCTGGTCGACTGGTCGGTCGGCCCGGTCGTGCTCGCCGCCCAGGCGCGGGTGGCCCTCGGCGACCAGATCGGGGCGGCGCTCGGGGCGCGGGTGGTCGTGGTCCTCATCGGGGAGCGGCCCGGTCTCTCCTCGGCCGACTCGCTCGGCATCTACCTCACCTGGGACCCGCGGCCGGGCCGGGCGGACTCCGAGCGCAACTGCGTCTCCAACGTCCGCCCCCCGCACGGGCTGGGCTACGCCGAGGCGGCCGACGTCGTCGTCCGGCTGCTCACGGCGGCCCGGGAGCTCGGCGCCTCGGGAGTGGCGCTCAAGGACGAGGGCGCCGCGCTCTCGCCGGGCGTGGGCTAGCCGTTCTGGTCGCTGGTCGGGCGCGCCTCGGGGATGTCCGGGGAGAGCTCGTCGTCGTGCGGCGGCTGCTTCCACTCGACCAGGAGCATCGAGGCGTCGTCGCTGGTGCGCCCCTGCCGGGCGTCCATCAGCGTGTGGGAGAGGCGGCGGATCGTCTCCGGCGCCCGCTGCCCCTCGGCGGTGCTCCGCTCGATCAGCTCGCGCAGCCGGTGCTCGTCGAACTGCTCGCCCCGTCGAGGCGTTCCTCCACCACGCCGTCGGTGAAGAACAGCACCTGGTCGCCGGGGTCGAGCTGCACCTTCTCGACCCGCGGCTCGCCGCCACCGAGCCCGAGGGGACGCGTCGTGGGGCCCGGGAGCTCGTCCACCACGCGGCAGCCGCGCACGAGGAGCGCGACGGGGTGGCCGGCGTTGACGTAGGTGAGGACGCCGGTCCGGGTGTCGAGCTGCCCGAGGTGGGCGGTGGCGAACTTGCCGGGGTAGGACCCGGCGACTACCCGGTCCATGTCTGAGCACAGCCGGTCCAGGTCCACGCCGGCGCGGCGGCCATGGCGGTAGGCGGCGATGACGACCGTCGACATGGTTACCGCTTCCAGGCCGTGCCCCATGGCGTCGAACACCGCGAGGTGGAGCGTGTGGGCGTCGTAGGCGTAGTCGAAGCAGTCCCCGCCGACCTCGTACGCGGGCTCGAGGATGCCGGCGAGGTCGAGCTCCGGCGTGTTCATGGACAGCGGGGCAGGGTCTGCCACTGGAGCTCCGCGGCAAGGCTCATCGGCCGCGTCGTGCGCGTCTGGGCGAACGTGTCCGTGTACTCGCTCTAGGTCACAACCAGGTCGGCGATCAGCCCCGCCAGACGCTGCGCGAGGCGGCGGTCGTGCGCGTTGGCCCGGTCCAGGGTGAACGAAAGGACGCCGACCCGGTCGGAGCCGTCGAGCATCGGCAGGTGCAGTTGCACACCGTCGTCGGTCTCCGTCTCGACCGGTTCCTCGGTGGCGAACGCCCGTCCGGTGGCGCTGCCGTCGATGGGCAGCACCTCGGCCTGCAGGCCGCGGCCCCGCAGCGGCAGGAGGGTGTGCTGGTCGTAGTCCTGCAGGTGGATGGCCACGTCGCCGCAGCCGAGGCCCGCCAACTCCTGGGCCACCAGCGGCCCGACCAGCCGCGGCGGGATCAGGTGCGCCCGGTCCAGCAAGGAGCCGAGCACGCGCTCCCCGAGGCTCTCCTCGCGGATGGCCGAGTCCCCCCGGTCGCGGAAGCCGACGGTCGGTTGCTGCTCCTCGGCCCGGTGCCTGTCCTGCGTCTCGTCGACCACCTCGGCTGCATGCACGGCTTCTTCGCCTGAGGGCGCCGGGACGCACGCCACGTTTCGCCCCCGCGCTCGGTCGTCCAGGACGGACTGGTCGGTGGGCGCCGACCAGAAGTCGACCACCTTCCCGTCGGCGTCGAAGCGGGAGATGGCGCGGCCATGGTCTCCAGCGCCCGGCCGCCGCGCGTGGCCGTCAGGATCACCACCGCGACGCCGGTGGCGTCGTCGGCGAGCAGGGTCTGCGGTTCCACCCGGAGGCTGCCCTCGGTGACCTCGAGGAGCCGGCCGAAGAACGCGAAGATCGCCGGTGCGCCGACGTACTCGCCGGCGAGCGGGTGCCGGCCCGGCTCGTGCCACCGGATGGCCGGGGCCCAGGTTCCGGCCAGTGCCTCGTAGTCCCTTCCCGAAGGCCTCGTAGGCCGTCCGCATGCTGGCGACGTTGGGGTGCTTGGACATGGCTGCCTCCTCGCACGACTGGGGGGCCCGAGTGTGGGCGGGCCCGGCTTGGCGCGGGACGGCCCCGGGCGCGCCGGGACCTGCCCCCGCGTGGCGGGTGGCGGTGGGTGCGCGGGCCGCCCCGGCGGGCTCAGCTCCGGCGGAGCAGGCGCGCCAGGCGGTGGGTGCGTCCGGCGGTCAGCTCCGCCGCCGGGACCGGCTCCTGGCGCGCGGACGCCGCGCGCTCGTGCAGCCGGGCCCTGACGTCGTGGGGCGTGTAGGCGCGGCGCTGCCGCTCGTTGCGGGCGATGACCACGCCACCGGCCGCGACACCCGCGACACCCGCGAGACCGGCAAGTCCGAGCAGCTTCCAGAAGCGCACGGTCCGTAACGTAGCGGCTCGTGCCCCGGCTCTCGTTGGACGACGCGGTCGACCTCACCCGCACCGGCGACGTCTGGGTCTTCCGCGGCCCCTCGCTCGCCGACCGCGCGATCCGCGCGCTGACCAACGCGCCGGTCAACCACGTCGGGATGGCCGTCGTCCTCGAGGACCTGCCCCCGCTGCTCTGGCACGCCGAGCTGGGGACGTCGCTGCCCGACGCGTGGACCGGTCAGCACCAGCGCGGCGTCCAGCTGCACGACCTGCGCGACGCCGTCACGACCTGGCGCCGTCGGTACGGCCAGGTGGCCTGGCTGCGCCAGCTGGTCGGCCCGGCCGAGGACGGCGGGGTGACCGCGGAGATGGAGGACGCCGTCCTGCGGACCGTCGCGCGGCTGGACGGGCGGCCCTTCCCGACCACCCGCGGCCTGGTGCGCGGCTGGGTGAACGGCCGGCTGCGGCGGCAGACCGCGGCCGAGACCGTCTTCTGCGCCGAGCTGGTCGCGGCGACCTACGCCGCGATGGGCCTGCTCCCGGCCGACCGGCCGCTCAACGCCTACGACCCGGGCAGCTTCTGGTCCGGCGACGACCTCGAGCTGCTGCAGGGCGCGCGGCTGGGCCCGGAGATCCCGGTGGACGTGCCGCCCAGCGACTGACGCCGCTCACCCGGGGCAGGGGAGGAGCCACCGCCGACGCCGGCACCACGGAGGGCTGGCCGACGTCACGCCCCGGGCGGCTGGCGGTCGGGGACGGCCTGCAGCCGCTACGCGGCGCGGCCGGACGTCCTCGCCGACGGCGCTCCTCGGAGGGCCCGGCGCCGGGGGGCAGGCGGGACATATCGGGCGCCCAAACTGTGCGCAGAATCAGGCTAATGATTCGCCTCCGAGCGGATCGGACCATGTGTGCCCAGGCGGCCCTCCTCGATGAGCGGCCGATGTTGCATCGTTACTTGTGTCACACCATGTCCGTGCGGTAGGCAGGGGGAGCACTGCTCCCGATTGCCTTCGCCGTCCGAGAGAGAGCATCTCGGCAGGCTCCGGTAATCAGTCGACTAGAAGCCCTCGCTCGGTCGAGTGGCGACGGACAGGAGTACCAAATGGGCTCTCTTCGGCGACGTGTCCTTCGGGTAGCCGCCCTGGCCTCCGCCACGGTCTTCGTGGTGACGAGTTGTTCCTCCATCGACAGCGGTGACGAGGGTGGAGGTGGGGGAGAAGGCGGTCAGGCCGGCGGTGAGCTCGTCGACTCCACGCCGCTCGGCGACGACTTCGACCCCGCGGCAGTCTTCAGTTGGGGCTACACCGTCGGTCCCAGCAGCATGGACCCGCATCGCGGATCGTCCGGGTTCGACCAGAACTGGCTCTTCCCGGCCTACGACCGGCTGATCTACATGAGCCCCGCGGGTGAGCCCGAGCCGATGCTCGCCACGGAGTGGGAGCTCAGCGAGGACGCCCGCACGATCGACATGGAGTTGCGCGAGGGCGTCGTCTTCCACGACGGCACGGAGATGGACGCCGAAGCGGTTAAGACCAGCCTCGACCGCGCTCGCACCGACGAGATGAGCAACGTCGCCCCGTTGCTGGCGTCGATCGAGAGCGTCGAGGTCACCGGCCCCCTCAGTGTCGCGATCAACCTGAACGAGCCGAACGCGGCTCTCCTGCCGAACCTCGGCGACCGCGCGGGGATGATCATCAGCCCCACGGCGCTGGAGAACCCGGACCTCGACCGCTACCCGGTCGGCGCGGGCCCGTACCGGGTGGTCGACTACCGCGACGGCGACCGGGTGGTCTACGAGAAGTTCGAGGACTACTGGGACCCGGAGATCCAGCGGACGGCCGGCCTGGAGTACCGGATCATGGCCGACGACGAGACCCGGCTGAACGCGATCCGCGCCGGCGAGGTGCACATCGGGATCGTGCGGGAGAGTCAGATCCCCTCCGCGACGCAGATGGGCCTCAACATCCTCGACGGGCCGCGTGGTTCCTACTACTACTTCTCGGTCAACTCGTCGATGGCGCCGTTCGACGACCCACTGGTCCGGCGGGCGGTGAACCACGCGCTCAACCGCGTCGAGATCGGTGACGGCATCCTGCAGGGCTACTGCACGCCCACGGTGCAGCCCTGGCCCGAGAACTCCTGGGCCTACGACGAGGACCTGGGGCCTGGCGTCGGGGAGGGCGAGTACGGCGAGCACAACGTCGAGCTCGCGCGTGAGCTGCTGGCCGAGGCCGGACACCCCGACGGCTTCGCGTTCGACGCCGTGGTCGCCAACATCACCGGCTACGTGACCATCGCCGAGGCCGTCCAGGCCCAGCTGGCGGACGCCGGCATCACGATGAACATCCGCCAGGTCGAGGCGGCGCAGGCGAGCGAGGTCTACAACGTCGAGCAGCAGGTACCTGCGGCCGTCCTCAGCTACGAGCCGACGATGGACGAGAGCGGGCCCCTCGTCACCCACTACCTGCCCGGCGCGCTCGGCAACCCCGGCGGTCTGACCAGCCCCGAGCTCGAGCGGTTGTTCGACGAGCAGAACAGCCAGATCTCTCCCGAAGACCGTGCACCGATCTTCCACGAGATCATGGCCGAGCTCACCGACCTGGACATGCACGAGATGGTGCTGTGCATGCGCCGCCGCCAGGAGGTGTTCCAGCCCGGTCTGATGGGCCTGAACATCTACCCGACCGGGGCCCGTGACTACCGCGGCGTGGCCGTCTCCACCGAGCTGTCCGACAACTGACCGACAGGTGGGGGCGGCCGGCGCCCTCGGTCGCCCCCACCTCAATCCTCCGACCGCCACCAACCCCGAGAGGTGGACGCGTGGGGCTCTTCCTCCTGCGACGGATGCTGGGTCTGTTCCCCATCCTGTTCTTCGCCGCGATGATCACCTTCCTGCTCGTCTACCTGACGCCGGGAGATCCGGCGATTGCGATGGCCGGTGAGTTCGCCACCCCCCAGCGCATCGCCGAGATCCGCGAGCGCATGGGGTTCAACGACCCGTTCCTCGTGCAGTTCTGGAGCTGGGCCAGCGGCGTCCTCACGGGCGACCTCGGCACCTCGCTCTTCAACACGACTCCCGTGTGGGAACTCGTCCTCAACCGCATGCCCGTGACGCTCTCCCTGACCCTGCTGGCGGTCTTGCTCTCCGTCGTGATAGGCGTCCCCCTGGGCCTGATCGCCGGTATGCGCAAGAACTCGCTGGCCGACCGGATCCTGACCATCCTCGCCTCGCTGGGCATCGCCACCCCGCACTTCTGGATCGGCACCATGCTGGTGCTGTTCCTGGCGCTCCAGCTGCGGCTGCTCCCGGCGACCGGGTACGTCCCCCTCACCGAGAACCCCTGGGAGTGGTTCCTGCACATGCTTCTCCCGGCCATCGCGCTGGGGGCCGGCACCATCGCGGAGATCGCCCGGCAGACGCGCAGCGGCACCATCCAGGTCCTCGAGCGCGATCACATCCGCACCGCGCGGGCCATGGGCCTGAGCACCCGGTCCATCGTCGGCAAGCACGTCATCAAGAACGCCGCGATCCCGGTCGTCACCGTGCTGGGCGTGCAGGTGGCCCACCTGCTCGGTGGCGCGGTGGTGGTCGAGCAGGTCTTCGCCCTGCCCGGCCTGGGACAGCTGCTGATCACCTCGGTCCTGCAGCGCGACATCCCGGTGATTCAAGGCGTGGTCCTGCTGACGGCCGTGATCGTCGTCCTGGTGTCCCTGCTCGTCGACCTGTCCTACAGCTACCTCAACCCGAAGGTCCGGCAGACGTGACCACACCCCCGACCTCCCCGAGTCCCGGGACCACTCCGGCGACCACCCAGCCCGCTCCCGAGTCGCTCGCCGCCGAACAGCAGGACTCGCCGGTGCCCGCGGCGCCCGTGCAGACCGCCACCGGGTCGATCCCGGCACCGGTCGCCGAGGTCAGCCCCGGGCCCATGCGCCGGTTCCTGCGGCGGTTCCGGGAGCAGAGGCTGGCGATGATCGCGCTGGTCTTCCTCGCCGTCCTCTCCATCATCGCGGCGCTCGCCCCGGTCCTGGCGCCCTTCGACCCGGCGGCCACCGACGTGCCCCGGCAGTTCACCCCGCCCGGGGGCGACTTCCTCATGGGCAGCGACGACCTGGGCCGCGACGCGCTGAGCCGGCTGCTCTACGGCACACGCATCTCCCTCGTCGCGCCGCTCATCGCCCTCGCGGTGGCCATCGGCCTCGGCGTCCCGCTGGGCATGCTGGCCGGCTACGTCGGTGGATGGCTCGACTGGCTGATCAGCCGGGTCGCGGACACGTTCATGAGCCTGCCGGCGATCATCCTCGCGATCGCCCTGGTCGCCGCGCTCGGCCCGAGCACCGTGAACGCCATGATCGCGCTGGGCATCGTCTACGCCCCGCGGCTGATGCGCGTGGTGCGCGGTGCCGTCCTGGTGGTTCGCGAGGAGACGTACATCGAGGCGTCGCGCTCCATCGGGCTGTCCGGCCCCCGCATTCTCGGGGTCCACGTGCTGCCCAACATCGTCCCGCCGATCATCGTGCAGCTGTCGCTGATGTTCGGTTTCGCCGTTCTCGCCGAGGCGAGCCTTAGCTTCCTCGGCGTCGGGGTGCAGCCACCCGACGCGAGCTGGGGCGTGCTGCTGCGACGTGGATTCGTCAATCTCTACGAGGCGCCCTGGCTGATCGTCCCGCCCGGCATCGCGATCATGCTGGTGGTGCTCGCCGTCCAGCTCATCGGCGACGGTCTACGGGACTCCCTCGGCCAGGAGATCCGGAGGTCGTGATGGCTGAGCAGATGACCACCGGGGTCCACGAGTGCCCCGGGCCGGGCACTGGGCCCGCACAGCAGGAGCCGGCGCTGGAGATCAGGGATCTCGTCGTCGAGTTCGCCACGGGCAGGGGCTACCTGCCCGTCGTGGGCCCGCTCGATCTGACGCTGCCCAAGGGGCGGACGCTGGGCCTGGTCGGGGAGTCGGGGTCCGGTAAGACCGTGACCGCGCTGTCGGTCCTCCGGCTGATCCCGGAGCCACCGGGCCGCATCCCGTCCGGGCAGGTCCTCCTCCAGGGGCAGGATCTGCTTACCCTGCGGGAGAAGGCCATGGCCGACGTCCGCGGCCGCCGGATCGCGATGATCTTCCAGGAGCCGATGACCAGTCTCGATCCGGCGTTCACGGTGGGCGCGCAGATATCCGAGGTGATCCGCCGGCACAAGGGGGGCTCCCGTCGGGCGGCGTGGAAGTCGGCCGTCGAACTCCTCGGGCGGGTCGGTATCCCGTCGCCTGAGCGGCGGGCGGGGCAGTACCCGCACGCATTCAGCGGCGGCATGCGCCAGCGGGTCATGATCGCGATGGCCGTGTCCTGCCAGCCCGACGTCCTGATCGCCGACGAGCCGACGACCGCGCTCGACGTCACGGTGCAGGCGCAGATCCTGGACCTGCTCAAGCAGCTGCAGGCAGACCTCGGCATGAGCATGGTCTTCGTGACCCACGACCTGGGTGTCGTGGCCGACGTCTGTGATGACGTCGCGGTCATGTACGCCGGCCAGGTGGTCGAGTCCGGCCCCGCCCAGGACCTGTTCGAACATCCGCAGCACCCCTACACCGAGGGCCTGCTGCAGTCCATGCCCAAGCTCGACGGCGAGCGCGCCCGGATGTCGACGATCGGTGGCGTCGTGCCGTCCCCCGACCGGCTGCCACAGGGCTGTCGATTCCACCCACGGTGCCGGTACTCGGTCGACGCCTGCGTCGCCGGGGTGCCGGACCTGCGTCCGGTACCCGGGCCGGACCGCCTGGCGCGGTGCATCCGTGCCGAGGAACTCGAGCTGGAGGGCACACGATGAGCGGAGCACTGCTGGAGGCCCGCGGGCTGCAGAAGCGGTTCGTGTCGTCGCGCAACGGCCTGGGGCTGGCGCGCGAATGGGTGCACGCCGTCAACGACGTGAGCCTGACCGTCGAGTCGGGTCAGACGATGGGCGTCGTCGGCGAGTCCGGGTCCGGCAAGTCGACCCTCGGACGGCTGCTGCTGCGGCTGATCGAGGCCGACGACGGCACGATCCACTTCGACGGGCAGGACCTGCGCGCCCTGCGCGGGCGACGGTTGCGGCAGGCGCGCGCCGACATGCAGATGGTGTTCCAGGACCCGTACGCGTCCCTGGACCCGACCAAGATGATCCTCGACTCGGTCGGCGAACCGCTGCGGGTGCACCGCGACATGGGCGGCAGGCAACTAGAGGCCCGCGTCCTGGAACTGCTCGAGTTGGTGGGCCTGGGGGAGCACCACCTCAAGCGATACCCGTACGAGTTCTCGGGTGGTCAGCGGCAGCGCATCGCGATCGCCCGCGCGGTGGCCCTCGACCCGAGGCTCGTGGTGGCCGACGAGCCGGTGTCCGCGCTGGATGTCTCCACGCAGTCGCAGGTGATCAACCTGATGCTCGACCTGCAGCAGCGCCTGGGTGTGGCCTACGTCTTCATCTCGCACGACCTCAGCGTCGTACGGCAGATCAGCGACCAGATCTCGGTGATGTACCTGGGCCGGGTGGTCGAGAACGGGCCCAGCGAGGAGGTGTACCGGGCGCCGAGGCACCCGTACACCTCCGGCCTGCTGGCCGCCGTGCCCATCCCGGATCCGCGGCGACAGCGCCGACGGGAGCGGCTGGTGCTGCGCGGCGACGCGCCCGACCCCTCGCGTCCGCCGTCCGGTTGCCCATTCCATCCCCGTTGTCCGCACGCGATGGACGTCTGCAGGACCGAGACGCCGCCGCTGGCCGAGGTGGCCTCGGGGATCGCTGCCGCCTGTCACCTGCACGACCACGGTCCGCGGCTGCAGGGCGGGACCGTGCGGGACCTCGAGACACCGAAGCCGCGGGTGGCCGAGACACTGGGAGGACAGCGATGACGACAGCGCCGACGACGGCAACACCGGCCGGCGCACTGGCCGGGTTGCGCGTCCTCGATCTCGGCAAGATCTACAACGGTCCCTACTGCGGCCTGCTCCTGGCCCATCTCGGTGCCGACGTGATCAAGATCGAGCCGCCGGGCGGGGAGACGCTGCGCTACCGGGCGGAACCGGGCAGCGAGACGCACGAGTTCGTGATGCTCAACAGCAACAAGCGTTCGCTCGTCCTGGACCTCAAGCGCCCGGAGGGCCGTGCGGTCCTGCTCGACCTCGTGCGCAGCGCCGACGTCCTCATCGAGAACTTCGCCCGCGGGGCGATGGAGCGGATGGGCCTAAACTACGAGACATTGGCGGGGATCAACCCGCGGCTGGTCGTCGGCAGCGGCAAGGGCTACGGCCGCTACGGCCCGTACGCCGACATGCCGGCGATGGACATCACCGTGCAGGCGATGAGCGGCGTCATCGCGAGCACCGGCTTCGACGACGGCCCACCGGTCAAGGCGGGCCCGGCGTTCATGGACTTCCTCGGCGGTATCCACCTGTTCTCCGGCGTCATGGCCGCCCTGCTCCAGCGGGCGACCACCGGCAGGGGGCAGCTCGTGGACGTGTCTATGCACGACACCGTGTTCCCGACGCTCGCGTCCGCGATCGGCGGAATCTTCAACCGGGTGCGGGAGAACATCCCGGAACGCACCGGCAACCGGCACAGTGGCCTGGCGGTCGCGCCCTACGGGGTCTACCCGGCCAGCGACGGGCACGTCGCGCTGTTCTGCGTCACGGAGGGCCACTGGAAGTCCCTGGTCACCGTCATGGAACGGGAGGACCTGCTCGAGGACCCCCGCTTCGGCAGCACCCATCTGCGCGCTACCCACCTCGAAGAGGTGGACGCGCAGGTGTCGGCGTGGACGCTCCTTCACGAGAAGTGGGAGCTGGTGCGGACCCTCGAGGCCTGTGGCGTGCCCTGCGCACCGGTGCAGACCGTGCGCGAAGTCGTGGACGACCCCCATCTGAAGGAGCGCGGAATGATCCGACACGTCGACCATCCCGGACTGGGACGGGTACCGGTCGTGGGCAATCCCCTGCAGCTGTCCGACTCGCCGCTCACCGAGGTGCGCCTGGCGCCCACCCTCGGGCAGCACACCGACGACGTCCTCCGTGACCTCGCCGGCTACGACGACGACCGGATCGGCGACCTCCGCGCCTCCGGGGTCGTGGCATGAGCCTGCTCGACGAGGTGGCGGCGCAGCTCCGCGAGAAGATCGGGAACAGCCAGCGCCACGACCACGGGGTCGTTGACCGGCGGCTGATCCAGCGCTATGCCGTCGCCATCGACGACCGCGAGCCGATCTTCAGCGACCCCGACCACGCCAGGGCGGCCGGCTTCGACGACGTGGTGGCCCCGCCCAACATGCTCGCCGGGGTGATCGACTGGGGCCCGGGCGACTGGCAGGACGAGCTGAAGCCGGACGGCACCGGGGACGAGGGCTGGCTCAGCGAGGCCACACGGGGCATGCGCGTCATGGGTGGCGGCGAGCAGACCGAGCTCCTGCACCCCCTGGTCGCCGGCATGCGCCTCATCGAGACCCAGACCCTGGCCGACGTCGTGGTCAAGGAGGGCCGGGCCGGCCGGCTGCTCCTCATCCACAGCGACGTGACGTTCGAGGCCGACGGCGGTCCGCTGCTCAGCCGCAGTCGCCGCACGGTTCTCGGCCGCGAGCCCGTAGAGGAGGCCACCGCATGACCCTCACCACGTCCCCCGCAGCCACGGCGCAGGTCGGCGACGCGATCCCGCCGCTGACCGTCCAGCCGACGGCGCTGCAGCTGTTCCGCTACAGCGCCGTCACTTGGAACGCGCACAAGATCCACTTCGATCCGGAGTACGCCGCGGCGGAGGGGCATCCCGGGATCCTCGTGCACTCCCATCTGCACGCGGCGTTCCTCGCCCGGGCGTGCACGCAGTGGGCGGGGCCGCTCGCCCTGCGCTCGATGGCCTACCGGATCGTCCGGCCGGCCACGCCCGCCGACCGGCTCACGGTCACGGGCACCGTCACCGCGCGCGAGATCGACGGTGACGAGATCCGGCTGGTCGTCGAGTTGGTCGAGTCCGCCGCCGACGGGCAGCCGCGTGCCACGGGGACCGCCACCGTCGGTGTGCCGGCTGCTGATGGCGGCGGACGGTGACGGGCGCGCTCCTGCCGCGGGGGGTGATCGACATGCACGTCCACACCGCTCCGGACGTGCCACCCCGGCTCATGAACGACCTGGAGCTGACCCGCGAGGTGGAGCAGGCCGGGTACCGGGGCGTCGTCCTCAAGAGCCACCACACACCGACGGCCGCACGGGCGGCCATGGCCGAGGCCGCCGTCGGCGGCGGGGTGCGCGTCCTCGGCGGGGTCGCGCTGAACACCCCCTCGACCGGGGGCATCAACGCGTCCGCGGTCGAGGCGGCGGCGGCCATGGGTGGGCGGGTGGTCTGGATGCCGACGTTCACGGCGCGCAACCACCTGCGGTTCATGGCCACGGGCCACGGGGAGGGGCTCGCGTTCCTGGGCCGGGTCGAGCGGGCGGTCGACGTCGTCGACGAACACGGCGAACTGCTGCCCGAGGTGCTGGCCGTGCTGGACGTCGTCGCGGAGCACGACCTCACGCTGGCCACCGGCCACCTCGGGCCGGCCGACATCATGCTGCTGGTGCCCGAGGCGCGCCGCCGCGGGGTGCGCCGCGTGGTCGTGACCCACCCGGAGATGGACGTCGTGTCGCTGTCGCTCGACCGGCAGGTGGAGCTCGCCGAGCTGGGCGGCGTGTGGTTCGAGCGGGTCGCCGTCATCACCCGGTCGCCGATGGACCACCCGGTGTCCGACATCGCCGAGGCCATCCGGGTCGTCGGCGTGGAGAGCACCGTGCTCGCCACCGACCTCGGCCAGCCGGGCAACCCGTCGCCGGTGCGCGGGCTGGAGGAGTACGTCGCGGCCCTGCGCCGGTGCGGCTTCGGGACGGACGAGATCGAGGCCATGGTCTGCGCCGCTCCGGCCGCGGCTCTGGCGCTGGGCACCGAGGAGGGGTCGTGAGCACGGTGCAGACGTGGCGGGCCGACGAGGCGTGGGAGTCCGTGCCCGAGGACCCGGCGGGGCTGTTCGCCGCCGTGGAGGAGAACGGCTGGGGCGACGGCCTGCCGGTCGTGCCGCCGACGGTCGAGCGCGTGCAGGCGTGCCTCGACACGGTCACCGCCGATCCCGACGAGGTCCTGGGTGCGATGCCGGTCGCCGGTGGCCAGGTGACACCGGCGAAGGTCGCCGCCAATGCGGTGCTCGCCGGGTGCCCGCCGGCCGCCTTCCCGGTGGTCCTGACGGCGATCCGGGCGATGCTGCGCCCCGAGTTCAACCTGACCGGACTGCAGGCGACGACGCACCCCGTGGCGCCCCTGGTCGTCGTCCACGGACCGATCGCCCGCGAACTGGGGATGAACTGGAGCTCGGGGGCGTTCGGACCGGGCAACGTCGCCAACGCCACCATCGGACGCGCCGTGCGGCTCTGCCTGATGAACCTGGGACACGCCCGCCCGGGCCGGGGTGACCGGGCCACGCACGGGCAGCCCAGCAAGTACACCTACTGCGTCGCCGAGAACGCCGACGAGTCGCCCTGGGAGCCCTACCACGTGACCCAGGGCCTGTCGGCCGACGACAGCGCGGTCACCGTCTACGGCGCCGAGAACCCGCACAACGTCAACGACCACGTCAGCGACGACGCCAGGGGAGCCCTGGGCACGGTCGCCCTGACGCTGGCCAACGCCGGCTGCAACAACGTGCACTACACGCTCGGCGAGATCTTCGTCGTGCTGGGGCCCGAGCACGCCGCCTCCGTCGCGGCGTCGGGATTCACCCGCGAGGACGTCCAGCTGTGGCTGTACGACCACGCCCGCCTGCCGCTGCGCGACCTCCGCGATCGGACGATGTGGAACGGCCGGCAGTGGCCCGCGTGGATGAACGCCGACGCCGACGACGGGCCGGACCGTCGCCTGCCCGTGGTGCGTGCGCCGCACGCCCTGCGCGTCCTCGTCGTCGGAGGACCCGGAAAGCACTCCTGCGTCATCCCGGGTTTCGGGGAGACGCACAGCCTGACCGAGCCGCTCGTGGCTCGCTCCTGAGGAGGTGGATATGTCGTCGCTCCGCGTGCTCAACCCGCTCGGGGTGGTGCCCGGTCCCGAGCAGTCGTCCGTTCTCGCGGCCACCGACCTGGCGGGCAAACGGGTCGTGCTGCTCGAGAACGGCAAGCAGAACGCTCGCGAGCTGCTCACAGGCGTGGCCGAACGGCTACGCGAGCGTCATCCGGGCCTGACCTATGAGATCCGGCGGAAAGAGAGCGCGTCACTGCCGGCCGATCCCGCGCTGCTGGTCGAGATCATCAAGCAGGCCGACGTCGTCCTGACCGGGAGCGGCGACTAGGGCAGCTGCACGTCGTGGAGTTGCCGCGACATGGTGGAGCTGGAGAAGGCAGGCGTACCGACGGCGCTGCTGTGCACGACGCCGTTCATGGCCATCGCCAAGGCGATGGGGTCGGGATCGGGACGGAGCAGCCTGCGGGTGGTCGAGATCGCGCACCCGCTGGGAGCGATCAGTCCTGAAGAGGTCGAGGGGCGAGCCGAGAGCGCCGTCGACCGCGTGGAGCAGGTGTGGAGAGGAGAAGGGTTGACGTGAGCGTCACGGAGGCTGATCTGGCGCAGGTCAGCGCTGCACTGGAACTGCTGCAGGAGGGCTTCGTGCAGGACGGCGGCTCATTGGCGGTGGAGGGCGCCGGCGATTCCGTCGAGGTGCGGCTCGTGCTCACCGACGAGTCGTGCGCCGACTGCATCGTCGGGCCGGAAATCTTCCGCTCGATCGTCCTGGGGCGGCTGCAGGACGCGGGGGTCACAGCACCGGTCACAGTCCGCGATCCCCGTGAGTGACGGGGCGTTCCGGGTCGCCGTCCTGCCCGGTGACGGGATCGGCCCGGAGGTCACGGCGGAGGCGGTCAAGTGCCTCGAGGCCGTCGCCGAGGTGCACGGCCTGACGTGCGCGACGACGCAGTTCCCGCACGGCGCGGAGCACTACCTGGCGTCCGGCGAGGTGATGTCGGACGAGAGCTTCGCCGCGATCTCGGGCCACGACGCCATCCTCTTCGGCGCGACGGGAGACCCTCGGGTGCCCGGCCGGATGCTGGGTCGCGGCATCCTGTTCCGCCTGGTCCGTGACCTCGGGCTGGATCTGTCCATCCGGCCGGTCCGGTTGTACGCACCGTCCCTGTCGCCGCTGCGGTCCACCGAGGACGGCCGCGTCGACCTCGTGCTCGTGCGGGAGGCCGCCCAGGACGTCTCGGCGGTGCCCGGCGGCACGGTCTCAGCCGGAAGCCCGGACGAGGTGTCGGTGGGACAGATCGTCTTCAGCCGCCGGATCGTGGAGAAGACGATCCGACACGCCTTCGAGCTGGCGCGGCGGCGCGGCCGCCAACGGCGCGTCAGCCTGTGCGACCACGCCAACATCGCCGAGGTCTACGACATCTGGGGCCGGGTCGCCGAGGAGGTCGCCGCGGAGTACCCGGACGTGGAACTGGAGAGCGCGGCGCCCGACGCCGTGGCAATGCAACTGGTGAAGAACCCCGCGCACTTCGACGTCATCGTTACGTCCATGGTGTTCGGCGGGATCTTCGCCGACCTCGCCGCGGTGCTCGCCGGCGGCGTCGGCCTCGCGGGATCCGTCCGGCTAAACCCGGGCTCGGTGTCGCTGTTCGAGCCGATCCACGGGTCGGCACCCAAGTACGCCGGCAAGGACGTCGTGTCCCCCGTCGGGGCCATCGCCTCGGTGGTGCTGCTCCTGCGCCACGTCGGGCACGAGGACGCGGCCGCCGCGCTCGACCGCGCGATCGAGCAGGCATTCGTCCGGCGCGCCATCCCCAGCGCGGCGAGCAACAGCGGGATCGGCACCCGCCGACAGGGCGACGTCATCGCCGCGCTGGTGCGGGAGGGGGTCTGATGTCGGGATCGACGTCGCCGGCCGACGGTCCGCTCGCCGGCCGCAGGGTGGTCGTGACCGGCGCCTCCTCGGGCATCGGCGAGAGCACCGTGCGGCTGTGCGTCGCCCAGGGCGCGCGGGTCGCCGCGGTGGCCCGCCGGGGCGATCGGCTCCGGCGGCTCGCCGACGAGCTGGGTGTCGTGCCCGTGGTCGCCGATCTGGCCGCCCCGGGCGGGCCCGGCACGGCCGTGGCGGCAGCGGCCGAGGGGCTGGACGGCATCGACGTGCTGGTCAACAACGCGGGCGTCTACCTGCTGGGCGGCCTCTCCGACGGTCGACCGGCGGACTGGCGGCGGATGTTCGACCTCAACGTCCTCTCGGTGCTCGAGACTAGCCAGGCCGCGCTGCCGTACCTGCGGGAGTCGGCGCGCGGTCACGTCGTCAACGTGAGCTCGGTCGGTGGACGGCGGGTCGCGCGGATCTCCACCGCCGTGTACAGCGCGACGAAGTTCGCGCTCTACGCGATCAGCGAGGGCATGCGCCAGGAGCTGCATCCCGCAGGGGTGCGGGTCAGCGTCGTCTCACCCGGGGTGGTCCGCACCGAGCTCGGCGTGGGGACGGCCGACGAGGAGCTGCTGGCCCAGGTCCAGGCGAAGCAGGCGGCGATGGGCATCGGTCCCGACTCGGTGGCCCGGGCGATCGCCTACGTGCTGGCCGAGCCGCCCGAGGTGGCCGTGTTCGAGATGGTCGTCCTGCCGACGGCGCAGCCAGCCTGACGGTGGCCGGTGGCAGCGCCCGTCCAGGGCAGGAGGACCGTCGATGAGCGCCGAGCCGCACCCGCGTGCGCCCCTCCAGGTCACCCCGCCGAAGGCTGCCGAGATCATCGCGGCGGACCTCCGCGCGCGGATCATCGGCGAGCGGTTGCCCCCCGGCTCGTCGCTGCCCTCCGAGACCGAGCTGATGGACATCTACTCCTTCAGCCGCGCCAGCATCCGGGAGGCGCTCCGGCTCCTGGAGTCCGACGGACTCATCTACATCAAGCGAGGAGCGCGCGGCGGGGTCCGCGTGGCGCGGCCCTCGATGAGCCAGCTCAGCCGCAGCTTCGCCGTCCTGTTCGCCACCGAGGGGACGCCGCTGCGCGACCTGATCCGGTTCCGGCAGCTCCTCGAACCCGCCGCTGCGGCGACCGCCGCCGTGCGCGCCGACCACGAGCAGCAGGAGCGCCTGATGGAGGCGACCGAGCGCCTCGGCACGCACGCCACGTCCGGGGCCGACCTCGAATTCCACCGCATCCTGATCAGTTGCTCTGACAACCACCTTCTGCGGACCAGCCTGCTCGCGGTGCAGCAGCTCTCCGACTGGCACATCCCGGCCGAGCAGTTGTCGGCGCAGGATCTGCACGGGGCCCGGACGGCTCATCGGCGACTAGCCCTGGCCGTCGTCCGGCGGGACGCGGAGGAGGCGAGCCGGCTCATGACCGTGCACCTGCACGCGTTCGAGAAGGTTCTGCACCGCCTCGGCCGGCTCGACGAGCCGATCCTCCCGGTGTCCCGGTGGAACAGCGTCGTCACGGAGATGGAGAGCGGCGCCCAGGTCCCGGACGGTCACGTGGGCTGAGGCTGCCGTCCGACCGCGCGAACGGGCCGGCGCCGTGCACCTTTGAGGAGGATCCGTGGCGCCGGCCCGTCCGGCGGGAGGCTCAGACGCGGCCGCCGAGGACGTGACGGGCGATGAGCATGCGCTGGACCTCGTTCGGCCCCTCGCCGATTCGCCGGATCCGCATCTCGCGGTACCAGCGCTCGAACGGCAGCTCCTTGGCCACACCCAGTCCGCCGTGGATCTGCATCGACCGGTCGACCACGCGGGATGCGGCCTCGGTGCAGAACATCTTGGCCACGGCGGCCTCGGTACGGACGTCGGCACCGGCGTCGGCCCTGGCCGCCGCGTCGAGCACCAGCAGGCGCGAGGTGCGGATGTCGACCTCGTTGTCCACGAGCATCCACTGGATGCCCTGTTGCTCGGCCAGCGGCTTGCCGAACGTCTCCCGGTTCTTGGCGTACTCGACGGCCCGACCGTGGGCCGCGATGGCGACCCCGATGCAGAAGGCCGAGTACGGGATCCGCTGCCGGACCAGGCGGTCCGCGGCGAGGGTGAAGCCCTGGCCGACCTCACCGAGCCGGTTGGCGTCGGGGACGCGCACGTTGTCGAAGGCGAGCTCGGTGGCGGGATAGGTCGTGCGGAGGGTGTGCACGATGCGCTGCACCGAGAAGCCCGGCATGTCGGCGTCGACGATGAACGACGTGATGCCGTTGCGGCCGGGGCCGGTGCGGGCGACGACGATGCCGTAGTCGGAGGCGTGAGCACCGGAGATCCACAACTTGCTGCCGTTCAGGACCCAGTCGTCGCCGTCGCGCACGGCGGTCGTGCGGATCGCCCGGGCGGGGTCCGAGCCACCGGACGGCTCGCTCAGTGCGAAGAAGCCGTGCCGCTCGCCGCGCAGCGTGGGGTAGAGGTACCGCTCCTTCTGGTCCTCGTTGGCCTCGTACAGGTGCGCCAGCCCCGCCCCGCCGAACACGCCGTAGCAGGGGGCGTAGAGGCCGGCCCGGTGCTGGCTCATCTCGATGGCGAGCAGCACCTGCGTGACGGTGTCCAACCCGGGGCCGCCCACCTCCGCCGGAGCGTCCCACGCCTTGAGTCCCATCTGGTCGACCCGCTTGGCCAACCGCTCGTGCTCGTCGGCGGGCAGCTGCCCGGCGTCGGGGTCCAGATCGGTCTCGAGCGGGACGATCTCCTTCTGCACGAACTGGCGGACGGTGTCGACGAGCGACCGCTGCTCGTCGCTGGGCGTGAAGTCGATCACGGGATCGCCTCTCCTCGGGGGCCGATCGGGAGCAACGGCCGGGGCAGTTCGTCGGGGTCGTTGTCAGGCGGGGGCGAGCCGAAGGTCGCCACGTGGGTGGCGAGCAGCTCGTGCCAGCGGGTCAGGTAGGCGGTGGTGACCTCGGCGCGGAACTCGGCGCCGGGCAGTTGCCCGGCCCGCGCGGTGAGCTCTCCCCGCAGCCCGAACAGCGACCGGGCGCCGGCGTAGCCGATCAGCCGGACGACGCCGGCGACGCGGATCTCGTAGACGCCCACCGCCGGCTCCAGGGAACGGGTCTCGGCCCCCTCCAGCGGCCGCCACGACGAGCGGATCTGCAGGGCTCTCACGACGGGCCCTCGGACGGGATCGTGCCGATCAGGGTGCGTCCACCGGACAAGAGCTGCTCCTCGTGACATCCCGGACGCAGCCGGGGGAGGGGGATGTGAGCGAACGTAGGGCCATCGCGCAGTCGCGGTCAATCCTTACACTCGAAGTGTTTTGCGTGGCTCGGGCATCTTCGTGCATCAGCAGAGAAAATGTCCACGACCGCCTCCCGGCGGGTTGACCGGAGCGAACAACCGGACTAATCCTTAGCCTGAATCGCTCGACCAGCGGAGCGCCATTCGGGCGCCGTCCGGAGGGTTGGTCCACATGGATCTCGGTCTCGGCAAGCGCGTCGCTCTCGTGACCGGCGCGAGCCAGGGAATCGGGCGCGCGGTCGCCGCGCGGCTGCACGGCGAGGGTGCCTCGGTGATCGTCTGCGCCCGTGACGGCGACCGGCTCGAGCGCGCGGTCGACCAGTGGCGCACCGGCCGCGGCGAGGTGGCCGTCGTCCCTGCCGACGTCACGCGTGACGAGGACCTGGAGCGGCTGGTCGATGTCGGCCGTGAGCGCTTCGGCGGGGTTGACATCCTCGTCAACAACGCGGGGACCTCGGCGCGCAGCCCGTTCCTGGACCTGACCGTGGCCCGCCAGGAGGCCGACCTCCGGCTGAAGGTCTTCGCGGCCATGCGCCTGGCCCAGCTGACGCTCCCCACCATGATCGACAACGGGTGGGGACGGATCGTCAACGTCACCGCGATCCAGGGCAAGCATCCTGAGGCCGGCTCCATGCCGACCGGGGTGTCCCGTGCCGCCGGGATCGCCTTCACGAAGGCCCTGTCGAAGGAGATGGCGCAGCACGGTGTGCTGGTCAACACCGTCTGCATCGGGCTGGTGCGCAGCGGCCAGCTCGACGCCCGACGGTCGTCGCCGGACGTCGACTTCGACGAGCACTACCGGCAGCTGTCCGAGGACCACGGCATCCCCCTGGGGCGGGTGGGCCGGCCCGAGGAGGTCGCCGCGGTCGTGGCGTTCCTGTGCTCGGACGCCGCGTCCTACGTCACGGGCGCCGCCCTCAACGTCGACGGCGGCCTGTCGCACGCCGTCTGAATCGCGCCCCCGCCGCGCCCACCGTTCCCCCGAGAGATGAGGACCCACCGATGACCGCGTCCGCCCTCCGCGTCGCCAACTGCTCCGGCTTCTACGGGGATCGGCTCTCCGCCGCCGTCGAGATGGTGGAGGGCGGGCCGATCGACGTGCTCACCGGCGACTATCTCGCCGAACTCACGATGCTCATCTTGTGGAAGAACCAGCAGCGGGACCCGAGCACGGGCTTCGCCAAGACCTTCCTGACCCAGATGGAGCACGTGCTCGGCACGTGCAAGGACCGCGGCATCAAGGTTGTGGCGAACGCCGGAGGGCTCAATCCGGCCGGCCTGGCCGATGCGGTGCGGGCACTGGCCCAGCGGCTGGGCATCTCCGTCTCCGTCGCGCACATCGAGGGGGACGATCTGCTGGGTGAGCTGCCGGCCCTGCGGGAGAAGGGGGTCGACTTCCGGCACCTCGACACCGGTCTCTCCCTGGACAGCGCCGCGATCCAGCCGGTGACGGCGAACGCGTACCTCGGCGCCTGGGGCATCACCGAGGCCCTGCGCGGAGGCGCGGACGTGGTCATCACGCCCCGGGTCACCGACGCCTCGGTCGTGGTCGGTCCGGCCGCCTGGCACTTCGGCTGGCGCCCGGACGACTGGGATCAGCTGGCCTCCGCGGTGGTCGTGGGCCACGTCCTCGAGTGCGGGGCGCAGGCCACCGGCGGCAACTACGCGTTCTGGCAGGAGATCGCGGACCGTCGGCCACCCGGCTTCCCGCTCGCCGAGATCGAGGCGGACGGCAGCGCCGTGATCACCAAGCACCCGGACACCGGCGGGCTGGTGTCGGTCGGCACGGTCACTGCCCAGCTCCTCTACGAGCTCGGTGGCCCGAGCTATGCCAACCCGGACGTGGTCGCGCGCTTCGACACCATCTCGCTGACGCAGGAGGGCCCCGACCGGGTGCGCGTGTCAGGGATCAAGGGCGACCCCGCTCCGGCCGACATCAAGGTCTGCCTCAACTACAGCGGGGGCTACCGCAACTCGGTGACCTTCATGCTCACCGGCCTCGACATCGAGGAGAAGGCCCGTGCGGCGGAGGAGGCGCTCGAGGCCGCCGTCGGCGGCTGGGACCAGTTCGACCGGGTGGCCGTGGACCTGCAGAGGACGGAGCGCGAGGACCCCGCGACGAACGTGGAGGCCACCGCGCGGCTCGTGATCACGGTGGTCAGCACGGACCGCTCGCTGGTGGGCCGGAGGTTCTCCAACGCCGCCACCGAGATGGGGCTCTCCTCCTATCCCGGCTTCTACACCGGTGGCCCGCCGCAGGACGCCGCGGAGTTCGGGGTGTACTGGCCGGCGCTGGTGCCCGCCGAGCACGTGCAGGAGCGGGTCGTCGTCGACGACGGCAGCGTCACGGCGGTGCCCGACGTCGTGCGTGAGCTGCGCCGCCCCCTGCAGCCGGACCTCCCGGAGCAGGCTCCGGAGGTGCCGGCGGGGGAGACCCGCCGGATTCCGCTGGGCGCGCTCTTCGGGGCCCGATCCGGCGACAAGGGCGGCAACGCCAACGTGGGCCTCTGGGCCCGGTCACCCGAGGCCTACGCCTGGCTGGCCGGATGGCTGACCCCCGCGCGGTTCACGGAGCTCTTCCCGGAGACCGCGGACCTGACCGTGGACCGGTACCTGCTGCCCAAACTGCACGCGGTGAACTTCGTCGTCCGGGGCATGCTCGGAGAAGGGGTGGCCTCCTCCACGCGGACCGACCGGCAGGCCAAGAGCCTCGGCGAGTTCGTGCGGGCCCGTGTCGTCGACGTCCCCGTGGCGCTGCTCGACGGCGCGGCATGAGCGACGAACCGGTCAAGTACCGGGTGCACGCCGACGTCGCCTACCTGACGCTGAGCGTCCCGGATCGGCGTAACGCTCTGTCCGCGGCGGGCGTCACGGCGCTCCTGGACGGCGTGCGCCGGGCGCTGGCCGCCGATCAGGTGCGCTTCGTCGTCCTGACGGGGACGGGGACGACGTTCTGCGCCGGGGCCGACATGAAGGAGCAGCGCGCGCGGCACGCCGCCGGTGAAGCGGCGACGACGCCGGTCGTGCTCCCGGAGCTCCTCACGCTCCTGTGGGAATCGCCGAAGCCGGTGGTGGGACGGATCAACGGTCATGCGCGGGCTGCCGGCATGGCGTTGCTGGGCGCCTGCGACATCGCGGTGGCCGTGGAGGAGGCCACGTTCTCCTTCTCCGAGGTCCGTGTCGGCCTGGCGCCCGCCGTCGTGGCGGTGACCACCGTTCCGCGGATGCCGCCACGGGCGGCGCTCGAGCTGATGCTCACCGGCGAGGAGTTCCCCGCCCGTCGGGCGGTGGAGGTCGGGCTGCTTAACGCCGCGGTGCCGACCGGCGACCTGGACGAGGCCGTCGACCGCTACCTGGCGATGCTGCGCCTCGGGGCGCCGGCGGCGGTGGGCGTCACGAAACACGTCCTGCGCCGGGTCGGCACCCTCTCGATGGGGCAGGCGTTCGATGAGATGAGCGAGCTGTCCGTCTCCTTCTTCTCCTCCGAGGAGGGGCAGGAAGGGATGCGCGCCTTCCAGGAGCGACGCCGGCCGCGCTGGGCGTCCTGAGGGAGCGCGATGGCATCCCGTCGCGGACGCGGCGCAGCAGGGGGCCGGTCGGGGCTTCCCGTGCCACCCGCGGGGGCAGGTCGGCTGCGGGCGGTGTCGCAGCCGCCGGTGGTGGCCGCGCTGGCGGCCTCCGTCGCCAGCGTGCTGCCGGTGTTCCTCATCGGTGCCATGGCGGTGCAGCTGCGCTCCGACTTCGGCATCAGCGTCTCCGGGATCGGTGCCGCCGCATTGTGGTACTTCGGCGCTGCCGCGGTCGGCTCCCTGCGCGCGGGCCGCATGGTCGAGGCGATCGGTGCCGGGCGCGGGCTGATGCTGGCCGGCGTCGTCACTGCCGTGGCGATGATCGGGGTCGCGCTCAGCGGGCAGGTCTGGCTCGTGGTGCTCGCCTTCCTGGCACTTGCGGGGCTGGCGAACGCGATCGCTCAGCCCGCGGCGAACCTCATGCTGGCGCGGGTGCTGCCGCCCACGCAGCGGGGGCTGGGTTTCGGGGTCAAGCAGTCGGCGATCCCGGCGGCCACCCTGCTCGGTGGCCTGTTCGTCCCCGTCTTCGCGCTGACCGTGGGCTGGCGCTGGGGCTTCGTGTTCGGTGCCGTGCTGGCACTGGGCGCCGTGCTCCTCGTGCACCGGTGCGGCGGCGAGCGGGAAAGCGAGCGCACCACCGGGCCGCGCCCCCGCAGCGACGTGGCGATGGGTCCGCTGATGGTCATGGGCATGGCCGCGGGACTCGGCAGCGCGGCGGCCTTGACGCTCGGCACCTTCTACGTCGACTCGGCGGTGGAGACCGGGATCTCTCCGACCGTTGCCGGCCTGCTGTTCGCCGGCGGCAGCGTCGTCGGCATCGTCACCCGCATCGGTCTCGGGCTGCTGGCCGACCTGCGGCCCTCCCGCCACCTGCTGCGGGTGACCGCCATGTTCGCCGCCGCAGGCGCCGGCTTCCTGCTCCTGGCGCTCGGCCGGCCGATCGCCACGGTGCTGGGCACCGTGCTCGCCTTCGGGGCGGGCCTGGGATGGCAGGGACTCTTCGTGCACTCGCTGGTGCGGCAGAGCCCGAACACGCCCGCCGTCACCACGGGCTTCGCGCAGGTCATGGTGTCCCTCGGCAGTGCCCTGGGCCCGCCGGTGCTCGGGGCTGTCGTGGATCGCTCCTCGTACGCCGTCGGCTGGGTCGCGGTCGCCGTCGTGGCCTTCACCGCCGCCCTCACCCTCGCCGTGGGCCGGCGCATGGCGCTCGCGTCCCGGGCCTCCCGGCCGGCCACCGGTCCCAGCGACGACCGGTACCAGCAGCCATCTCCCGAGCCCCTGACGGAAACGGAGCGCCGCCCATGACCGCCCTGCACGAACCGCCCGCCGACGACACCGTCGACAACCCGTTCCGCGCCCTGCTCGGCGTGCGCGTGACGGAGGTCGGGGCCGGTACCGCCACGGTCGTCATCGACCCCGTGGCGCCGAGCCTGCGACAGGCGCGCGGGATCGTCCACGGGGGCGTGTACGCCACGCTCGTCGACTGCGCGGCGGGGGAGGCGCTGCGGACGGTCATGCACCCGGAGGACGGCGCCTACACGGTCGACCTGAACGTGACCTACCTGCGGCCGGTCGTCGACCTCGCGCTCATCGCGCACGGCCGCACGGTGCGGCGCGGCCGGACCGTCGCCGTCGCGGTGGTGGACATCCAGGACGGGGCGGGGGACCTCGTCGCGACGGGACGTGCCACCTTCGCCGTCCGTCCAGGCGAGCGGTCGGGGCCGGCGGACGGCGGCGTCGAGGCCGCGGACCCCCGGGAGCAGGCTCACTCCTGGGGGGCATCGACCGCGCCTGACGTGCTACCAGCGAGTAACCGGAAGTAGTCTGATGTTCACCCCAGATCGCCGACCGGAGGCCTGTCGTGTCCAGCATCAACGGTGTGGCGGCGTCCGCGTTGTCGGTCCCCAAGGCGGCCGAGGTGATCGCCGAGGACCTGCGCAACGAGATCATCGTGGGGGGACTCGCGCCCGGCAGCCCGCTGCCGTCCGAGGCCGAGCTCATGTCCCGCTACCAGTTCAGCCGGGCGAGCGTCCGGGAGGCGCTCAGACTGCTGGAGTCCGACGGGCTCATCTACATCAAGCGCGGACCGCGGGGCGGCGTCCGGGTCAACCACCCCGACGACAGTCACGTCAGCCGATCGTTCTCCCTGCTGTTCGCGACTCGCGGAACGCCGCTGCGCGACCTCATCCACTTCCGGCAGGTCCTCGAGCCGGAGGCCGCGGCCCAGGCCGCCCTGCATGCCACAGCCGCCCAGCACGAGCTCCTCATGGAGGCGACCGAGCATTCGTCCGGGCAGGGCGACAACTTCCACGCCGTGCTCCTCGAGTGCACCGAGAACGAGATGCTGCGGGTGACGCTCACGGCCGTGCAGCGACTTTCGGAGTGGCACATCCCCATGGAGCATCTCGGCGCGGAGGAGGTCGTCGGCGCGCACAAGGCGCACCGTCGGATCGCATTGGCCGTCGTCCGGGGCGACAGCGAGGCGGCCGCGAAGGGCATGCTGCACCACCTGCAGAGCTTCGAGCAGGTGCTGGACGACCTCGGCCGGCTGGACCAGCCGATCATCCCTCCGCACCAGTGGCGCGAGGGCTCCGCCCGCGGCTGACGCCGGGCGCTCCCGGCTCGCACCCTTTCTCTCCGGTACCGCCCGGCGAGTTGTCTCGCCCGTGTCCGGACGACGTCGATCGATCCCGTCCCCTCGGCCGCGCAGGGTGCCTCCGCGCGCTCGCGGCTGTCCGCACCGCCCCTGGGAGGACCAGCACATGGAACGAGTGAGCGCACGCGACAGCAGGGTCCAGTACGACCTCGCCGGCCAGGTGGCGATCGTCACTGGCAGCTCGAAGGGCATTGGTCTGGCGATCGCCGAGGCATTGACCGCAGCGGGTGCTGCGGTCGTGCTGAACGGCCGGGACGGGGCCGCGGTCGATGCAGCGACCGCCCGTCTCGCCGAGAAGGGGCGCGACGTCTTCGGCCTTCCCGCCGACGCGCGGGACTTCGACGCGGTCTCCGCGATGGTCGAGGAGACCGACCGGCGCTACGGGCGCCTGGACGTGCTCGTGAACAACGCGGGCGGGGTCTTCGCTGCGCCGCTGGAGACGCTCAGCCCCAACGGGTGGCGGGCGATGGTGGAGACGAACCTGAGCAGCGCCTTCTACTGCTCGAAGGCTGCACTGCCGTTGCTCCGGCGCAGCGGCGGCGGGGCGATCGTCAACATCAGCTCCGTGGCCGCCTACCATGCCCATCCGCTGCGGGCCGCCTACGGGGCGGCCAAGGCCGGGCTCAACAGCTTGA
Source organism: Blastococcus sp. SYSU DS0616 (assembly GCF_054051015.1). Taxonomy (NCBI): domain Bacteria; kingdom Bacillati; phylum Actinomycetota; class Actinomycetes; order Geodermatophilales; family Geodermatophilaceae; genus Blastococcus; species Blastococcus sp. SYSU DS0616. The sequence goes on along the minus strand of NZ_JBJHAJ010000001.1, from coordinate 53,031 downwards.
CCAAGACGATGGCTCACGAGTGGGCGCCGTTCGGGATCCGGGTGAACGGCATCGCGCCCGGGCCGATCCTCACCGAGGCATCACGGTTCGCCGATCCCGCCGTCGCCGAGGCCGTCACGGAGGATGTGCCCCTGGCGCGGCTCGGACTTCCCCAGGACGTGGCGGACGCGTGCCTGTTCCTCGTCTGCGACGGAGCCGGCTTCGTGACCGGCGTGACCCTTCCGGTCGACGGCGGACCGCTTCGTTCGCTGCCCAAGTCGGCCGAGCCCTCCGCCCGGTAGGGAGCCGCGATGGGCGAGCCACAGGTGAGCGACGACGGCCGAGTCCGCTGGATCACCTTCGATCGCCCGGCCTCGGCCAACGCGCTGCAGACTGAGGACGTCGCTCTGGCCACGGATGCGGTCCGGAGCATCGACGACGGAATCCGTGCGGTCGTGTTCACCGGTTCCGGCAACCGGGCGTTCTCCGCAGGGATGCATCTCGACGCGTTCCAGGGCCTGGACCGGGACGGAGCGTGGCGGCTGATCACGCAGATCGCCGATTTCCTCCGTGAGGTGCGAACGTGCCCGGTGCCTACCGTCGCGATGCTGAACGGAGCGTGCGTCGGCGCCGCCTTCGAGCTGGCCCTCGCCTGCGACATCCGGATCGCGCACCGGGGAGTGCGCGTGGGCCTGCCGGAGGTGCGCGTGGGGGTGCCTTCCGTCGTGGACGCGGCATTGCTGCCGGCCTTCGTCGGGCTCTCCACGGCGCGCGAAATCGTGCTGACAGGGGATCTCTACCCGCTCGCCGACCTGCCGGGGCAGCTCGCCAACCGGTTGGTGCCGGCGGATGCGTTGCGCCGGGCGACCGAGGAGATGCTGGAGGGTCTGACGCGGCCCGACCGAGACGTGATCGCCGTCCAGAAGGGATTGTTCGAGACGTGGCTGAACAACGGCATCGTCGCGAGCGTGGACCGCAGCATCGAGGTCTTCGCCGACCACTTCGCCGTCCCGGCCACCGGAGCCGCCCTGGTGGCGTCTCGGGGCGAGGACGCCCCAGACGATCGGGAGAGACCGCACCCCTCTGACGCGGGCGTGGAACGCGGGCGGCCGCTGCGGACTACCGCGGGACGACGCGGTACGTCGTCTGCACCATGCCGCCGGGGAACGTCCGTGTGCGCACGTGCTCCAGCGGGACGTCCGCGGCCAGCTCGCCGAACGGCGTCAACCCGATACCGATGAGCACCGGCACCCGCGAGAGCGTGAAATCGGCGATCAGACCGGCCCGCAGGAACGCGTGCACCGTCCTGCCGCCGTGGACGTACACCCGGCGGTGGCCGGCGGCGTCCAGCGCGGCGACCGCGTCGTCGAACGAGCGGTGCACGGTGATCCGCGGGTCGGCGCCCGGCTCCAGCGCCGTGCTCAGCACGTGCACCGGCCTGCTCTGGTAGGGCCACTCGTCGAACGGGGCGATGAACTCGTAGGTGCTGCGTCCCATGACTCTCGCGTCGATGCCGGCGACGAACTCGGCGAAGCCGAAGTCGCCGCCCTCGCCGTCGTCCGGCGGCCCGCCGCCGCCGTCCGCGTCGAGGAAGGACAGGGTGCCGTCGAGCCGGGCGATGAACCCGTCGACGCTCATGCCGAGGAAGACATGCCCGGTGAAGGAAGCGTCCATGGGGGACACCCTGCACCCGCGGTACGACGGTGCGGGGAGCTCACCCCTGCGAATCGACCGACGCCCGCCGTCGTGCCCGGATCCGGCGTGTCCAGCGCGGTCGGCGCCCGTGGCGGGCGTCCCCGGAGCCGACGCGGCGCAGGCCCCGGTCCGCGGGGGTGAGCACCAGCAGGACGACGGCCAGCCCGAGCATGACCAGCGCCAGGGTGTGCAGCCCGGCGGTGTCCGCGCGGGAGGGGAAGGCCAGCCCGATGACGGGCATGGCGACGATCGCCCCCAGGTAGGTGAAGGTCCGCAGCAGGCCGGCCGAGGACGCCGTGCGCGCCGGGTCGGCCTGGACGTAGACGGCGTTCTTGTTCGCCAGGCCGATCAGACCCAGGGGCAGGCCCGCGGTCAGCGTGACGACGACGAGCAGCCAGCCGAGGCTCCCTGCGCCCACCGCGAGCAGGAGCCCGGCGACCGCCGCCTGGGTGAGCGCCCCGACCACGAGCTTGCCGCGGACGGCCCGGCGGGCGTCCGGTGAGCGCCGAGACGGCGATCGCGGTGCCGAACATGGGCGCGAGCAGCAGCCCCGCCTGCGGGGCGGTCAGGCCCCGGCCGTCCTGGAGCCACTGGGTGAAGCCGTAGAAGTACACGTACGCCGCGCACTGGGCGAGGAAGGCGCGCGCGTAAGTCGCGAGCAGGGGCCGGTTGCCGGCCAGCATCCGGAGGTCGAGGAAGGGTTCCGCGGCGCGCAGCTCCCGCACCAACCAGGCCGGCCGCCGACCCGGCCGACAGCACCGGGAGCCACCAGTGCCCCGCATCGAGGTCCATGAGGAAGAGCAGCAGGGTGACCAGCACCGTCGAGAACAGGCCGATGCCGAGGAGGTCCAGCCGTCCGGCCGACGGGGTGCCGCGGGCGGGCGGCGACTCCCGGGGGAGGAACAGCCACCCCAGGACGAGGCAGGCCATCTCGAGGGGCACGTTGACGGCGAAGTCGCCCGCCACCCGCCCACCTCGATCAGCAACCCACCCAGCGGGGTGCCTCCTACGAGTTCGCCCTCCACCACGTCGTGGACGTCGACGACCCGACCAGCATGTTCCGCACGGTGATCACCGAGGGAAGTGCCCGATGACCGACGGCCGCCGACCGACCCTGGGGGAGCTCGCGCTGAAGGTGCGCTCGAAGAACGCCGGCCCGTTCTGGGTCACGATGGAGCTGTTCACGCGGGATGCGGCAGGGTACGCGCTCGTCGCCGACGAGGAGTTCCTCGACGAGCAGGTCGTCGCCGGGCTTTACGGCCTCGACCCGGCGGATGTCCAGATCTTCCGGATCCCGGCGCTCAACGTCGTGAAGGTGTCGTTCCCGCGGCCGGTGCCGCAGGGCAGCCTTCACGACCGGGACATGCACGCCGGCAGCACCACGTGCCGCTCGCGGCGCTGGTGCTCCAGACCCGTCCCGCGCGGGAGCGCGGCGGCTCAGGGGCGGCGCTCGGCAACGAGGAGCCGGTCCTCACCGGCTGACGCGGCGCGGTCAGTCCACCCACCGGTAGCCGTTCTCCGGCCGCCCGGTGCCGCCGTACCGCGGGAAGACCGCCGCCCGGCCGGTGCGCTCCAGGTGCTCCAGGTACCGGCGGGCGCTGACGCGGGCCAGGCCGCAGCGCTCGGCCACCTCCCCGGCGGAGAGGTCCTCGGCGGGCGAGCCGCGGAGCGTGCGCGCCACGAACTCCAGGGTCCGGGGCGACAGCCCCTTCGGCAGGTCGGTGGTGGTCCCCGCGCCGGCGCGGGTGCGGCGGTGCAGCATCCGGTCGACGTCGCTCTGCTCCAGCGCGCCCGAGGGCTCGGCGCTGCGGCGGAGCAACTCGGTGCGGTGCGAGCGGTAGACCTCCAGCCGTTCCCGGAACGTGGCGAGGGAGAACGGCTTGACCAGGTAGTCGACGACGCCGCCGGCCATGGCCTGCCGGACGGTCTCGACCTCGCGTGCGGCGGTGATCGCCAGGACGTCGGGCTGCGGCCCCGGCGCCGACCGGATCCGCCGGAGCACCTCGATGCCGGAGATGTCGGGCAGGTAGACGTCGAGCAGCAGGAGGTCGGGCCGCAGGTCGTGCACGGCGGCCAGCGCCTGCGCGCCGCGGTGCACCTCGCCCACCACCTCGAACCCGGGGACGGACTCGACATAGCCGCGGTGCACCGAGGCGACGGCGAAGTCGTCGTCGACCACCAGCACCCGCACCGGGGTCCCGCTCACCGCGCCACCAGCGCTGCCGGCGCGACGCCGGCCGTCAGGGGCAGCCGTACCTCGACCCGGGCGCCGCCGGCCGGGGAGTCCGTGACCGTCGCCGTCCCGCCCCGGCGGGTGGCGATCCGCGCGACCAGGGCCAGGCCGATGCCGCGGCCGTGGTTGCCGTCCGGTCGGCCCTTGGTGGTGACGCCCACCTCGGCTGGGGCATGCGGCAGTTCGGCTTCCCCGTCGCGCCGGCCGTCGTCGGTCTCATCCTGGGGCCGATCGCCGAGGAGCAGCTGCGGCGGACCCTGGCGATCAGCCAGGGCGACCCGAGCGCGCTGGTCACCAGCCCGTTCGCCGCGATCGTCTACACCCTGCCCCTCGTCTTCCTGGCCGCCGGCGTGTACGTCAAGCGCCGGCAGGCACGGGTCGAGGCGGAGCTCGGCCAGGCCCGGTCCGAACCCGTGACGTCAGAGGGGAACCGCTCGTGACCATCGTGGTCGGATACGTGCCCAAGCCGGAGGGGCGTGCAGCGCTGCGCGCCGCGGTCGAGGAGGCGGACCTGCGCAACCAGCCGCTGCACGTGCTCAACACGTCGCGGGGGGACGCCTACGTCGACCCGTCCTACGCGACCGCCGAGGACCTGGCGGAGGTCCGGCGGCTGCTCGAGGAGTCCGGTGTCCCCTTCGAGCTCGAGCAGCACGTCGGGGGCCGGGACGGCGCGCAGGAGGTGGTGGCGGCGGCCGAGCGCCTCGGTGCCTCGCTGATCGTCATCGGGCTCCGCCGTCGGTCGCCGACCGGGAAGCTGATCTTCGGCAGCGACGCCCAGCGGATCCTGCTGGACGCCGAGTGCCAGGTGCTGGCCGTCAAGGCGGGGGAGGCCGACGGCCGCGGGTGACCGCGGGCGCCTCTCGACGGCGGCGCAGCGCCCGGGCCAGCCGGTGCTTGCGGCCCGCCGTGAGCTCGGCGGCGGTCGCCGGTGCCGGCTCCTCCGGCTCCGGGGCTGCAGCCGCCCGCTCGTGCAGGCGGGCCCGCACGTCGTCGGGGGTGTAGGCGCGGCGCTGCCGCTCGTTCCGGGCGAGCACGACACCGCCGGCGGTGACCCCGGCCAGGCCGGCCAGGCCGAGCAGCTTCCAGAGGCGCACGTCCGTACGGTAGCGCCGTGCCGACGCTGACCCTGGACGAGGCGGTCGACCTCACCCGCACCGGCGACGTGTGGATCTTCCGCGGCGCGTCCGTCGCCGACCGGGCCATCCAGACGCTGACCAACGCCCCGGTGAACCACGTCGGGATGGCGGTGGTGCTGGAGGACCTGCCCCCGCTGCTGTGGCACGCCGAGCTCGGCCGGTCGCTGCCCGACGTCTGGACGGGCAAGCACCAGCGCGGGGTCCAGCTGCACGACCTGCGCGACGCCGTCGTCACCTGGCGGGTGAAGTACGGCCAGCGGGCGTGGCTGCGGCAGCTGGTCGGGCCCTCCGACGACGGCGGGGTGACCCCGGCCATGGAGGACGCCGTCCTGCGCACGATCGCCCGGATGGACGGCCGGCCCTTCCCGACGACCCGGCGGCTGGCCGGGGGCTGGATCAACGGCCGGCTGCGCCGGGGCACCAGCACCGAGACGGTCTACTGCGCCGAGCTCGTCGCGGCGACGTACACGGCGATGGGGCTGCTCCCCGCCGACCGACCGGCCAACGCCTACGACCCCGGGAGCTTCTGGTCCGGCGACGACCTCCAGCTGCTGCGGGGGGCCCGCCTCGGGCCGGAGATCCCGGTGGAGGTCCCCAACGGCTGACCGGCCTCAGGCGGGCGTGCGGGTCGCCGTCTCGCCGAGCCGGACGACGGTGTCGCCGGCGCTCTCCAGCTCGTCGTGCGTCACGCAGACGACCACCCGCCCGGCCAGTGCCGCCCGCAGGTCGCGCACCAGCGCCGCGGCGGTCGGGGCGTCGAGGTGCGCGGTCGGCTCGTCGAGCAGCACGACGTCCCGGTCCGCCAGCAGCGCCCGTGCGGCGGCCAGCCGTCTGCGCTCGCCGCCGGACAGCGCCGTGCCTCCGGCCCCGACCGGGGTGTCCAGGCCGTCGGGGAGCGTGGCGAGCAGCCCGCTCAGCCCGGTGGCAGTCAGGGCGGCCAGCATGCGTGCCTCCCCGGCCGGGCCGGCGAGCTCCCCGCGTGGGGCGGCCAGCGCGAGGTTGGCCCGGATGGTGGAAGCGAACACGTGCGCCTCCTGCGGCAGCCAGGCCATGCGTTTGCGCAGGGCCTCGCCGGTCAGCCGCTCGGTGGGCACGCCGTCGACCAGGTAGTCCCCGGCGCGGGGGCGCAGCGCCGCCATGAGCACGGCCAGGAACGTCGACTTGCCGCTGCCCGACGGCCCGCGCACGACCAGCCAGCCCGCGCCGGCCTCGGCCTCGGCGTCGACGCCGTGCAGCACGTCGGCCCGGCCGGGCCAGCCGGCGACGAGGCCCTCGGTGCGCAGGGACGAGATGCCGGCCGGCGCGGGCACCGGGTCGGCGGGGTCGGCGGCGACCGGGGCGGTGAGGACGGCGTCGAGGCGGGCCCGCGCGTCGGCGAGCGCGCCGCGCCGCTGCAGGGCGGCGACCAGACCGGACAGCGGCTCGGCGAGGGCCAGGGGAGCCAGCGCGAGCGCCGCCAGCGCGGGGCCGGAGAGGCCGCCCGCCCAGGCCGCGGCGGTGCCGAGCACCGCGGCGAGGCCCGTGCCCAGCACCACCAGGCCGTTGCCGAGCGCGGCGGCCCGGTCGCGGGTGCCGGCGCGGGCTGCCTGCCGGGCGGCCGACGCCCCGAGCTCCGCCGCGGCCCGGGCGGCCAGCCCGTGCGCCCGCAGGTCGGGCAGCCCCTCGAGCACCGTGCTCGTCTCGCGCAGCGCCGCGACCCGCAGGGCGCTCTCCGCGCGGGCGGCGCCGGCGTCGAGGCCGCGGTGGGCGAGCAGGACGGCGCCCACCGTGGCGGCCAGCACGGCGGCGACCACGACCGCGGCGGCCGGGTGGATCAGCGCGAGCACCGCGACGGTGACCGCGGGCACGACCGCGGCGACCAGCAGCGGCGGGCGGACCCGGACGGTGAGGTCCTGGACCACGCCGACGTCAGCCACCACGCGGGCCAGGGCCGATCCCGGCGTGCGGTCGGCGGCCAGGCCCTGCGCGGCGAGCGCCCGCCAGACCCGCACCCGCAGGTCGGTGGCCTGCCGTAGCGCGGCGTCGTGCGCGGTCATGCGTTCCAGCCAGCGCAGCAGGGCCCGGGCGAGACCGAAGAAGCGGACGCCGGCGGTGAGCACCAGCAGCGTGAGCACCGGCGGCATCTCCGCCGCCCGCACGATCAGCCAGCCCGAGGTCGCGGTGAGCGCGACCCCCGCGCCGGAGGAGAGGGCGCCGGCGAGCACCGCGCGCCGCAGGGCGCCCGCGGTCGGTGCGGTCGAGGCGGTCGGGGCAGCCGGCGACGGCCCGGGCAGCGCGGTGCTCACGGTGCCCGACCGCGCGCCGGGCGCCGGGGTGGCAGCGGCGCCGGCAGGCCGGACGACGGCTGGTGCGGTGGGGGAGGGCACGGGCAGGTCGACGGCGCGGTCGGCGAGCGAGGCGAGCACCGGGTCGTGGGTGACCAGCACGATCGTCACCGTGCCGCGCAGCGACGCGAGCACGGCCGCGACCAGCCCGCGGGCGTCGTCGTCCAGGTGGGCCGTCGGCTCGTCGAGCAGCAGCAGCCGGGCGCCGCGGCGGACCCGTACGAGGGCCCGGGCCAGCGCCACCCGCTGCAGCTCGCCGGGGGAGAGCGACTCCGGCGCCCGCCCGGCCAGCCCGTCGGCCTCGACGCGGCGCAGCGCCTCGATGACGTACGCCTCGCCGACGATCTCGTCGACCCCCGGCTCGGCGCCCGCGTGCCGGCGCAGCTCGTCGGCGACGGTGGCCCCGGTGGTGCGCGGGAACTGCGGCACGACCGCGACGGGGCTCCCACCCGTCACCGCGCCCGTGACGCGGGCGGCCGGGTCGGTCAGGCCGGCGAGCGCGGCCAGCAGCGTGGACTTGCCCGATCCGCTCGGGCCGCGGAGAACGATCAGCTCACCGGGGCGGACGGCGAGGTCGGTGGGCGGCAGGGCGGGGACGGCCCGGCCGGGGTAGGCGACGGTCAGGCCCGCGACCAGCACGTCGGCGCCCCGCGGGTCGTCGTCCCCGGGGGCCGGAGCGACGGGAGCACCGGCGGGCGCGGCCAGCACCGCGCGCGCCTCGGCGGCGGCCAGGGCGGCGTCCTCCGCGGCGTGGTGGGCCGCGCCGAGCGCCCGCAGCGGGGCGAAGGCCTCGGGGGCGAGCAGCAGCGCGGTCAGCCCCAGCACGAGGGCCAGGTGCCCCTCGACCAGCCGGACGCCCACGGTCACCGCCACGAGCGCGACCGACAGGGTGGCGATCAGCTCGAGCACGAGCGCCGAGAGGAAGGCGATCCGCAGCGTGGCCAGCGTCCGGGTGCGGTGGGCCTCACCCAGCGCGGCGAGCGCCGCCGTCTGCTCGGCGGCCCGGCCCAGCCCGACCAGCACGGGCAGGCCGCGCACCAGCTCGGCGACGTGCGCGGCGATGCGGTCCAGGGCCCGCGCGGAGTCGGCGGTCGCCGCCTGCGTGTGCCTGCCGACCAGCACCATGAACAGCGGCACCAGCGGGAGGGTGACCGCCACCAGCACCGCCGAGAGCAGGTCGGTCCACGCCAGGACCAGCAGCAGCGCCGGCGGGACGACGACGGTCTGCGCCAGCGCCGGCAGGTAGGTGGCCAGCGCCGGCCCGAGGTCGTGCAGCCGGGTGGTGGCGAGCACGGCCGCCGGTGCGGGGCCGCCGCCGGCGGCCAGGGCAGCCGGGGACGATGCGAGCCGGTCGAGCAGCTCGCGGCGCAGCAGGTCCTCGGCCCGGCGTGCGTCCCGGGCGGCCAGCACCTCGCCGAGGCTGCCGGCGAGCGCCCGCACCGCGGCACCTGCGGCGGCGAGCGCCAGGGGCACGACGGGGGAGCCGTCGGCGAGCCCCGCGCCCCGGGCGACGGCGTGCGCGAGGCCGGCGGCCAGCAGGACCAGGCCACCGGTCTGGACGAGGGCGGCGAGCGCGGCCCGGACCAGCGCCGCGCGCAGATCGGGAACGCCGGCCAGCGCCCTGAGGGGTCCCCGGGCGCGCGCCGGCGCCCCGGCCGCAGGACCGCTCACGCCGGGACCTCACCCGGGGCCGGGGCCCGGCCCGCGCCGGGCGCGTCCTCGTGCTGGGGCTCGGCGGTCAGCCGCCGGCGGAAGACCCAGTAGGTCCAGGCCTGGTAGCAGAGCACGACCGGGAGGCCGACCGCCGCGGCCCAGGTCATCACGGTGAGCGTGTAGTCGCTGACCGACGCCTCGGCGATGGTCAGGTCGAAGGCGACGTCGAGGGTCGAGGGCAGGACCACCGGGTACGCGGCCCCGAAGATCGTCGCCGCGGCGGCGACGAGGAACACCGCCCACGCGGTGAACGCCGCGCCCTCGCGGTCGAGCTTCATCCGCGTCCAGGCCAGGACGACGGCCGCGCCGGCGACCGCCCACAGCGCGGCGGTGATGGTCGTGCCGTACCGCAGGTGCACCAGGCCGGCCCACGCCAGCAGGGGGAGCGCGGCGACCGGGGCCCAGCGGAGCGCGAACGCCCGCGCCCGCAGCCGGACGTCGCCGTCGACCTTGAGCGCCAGGAACAGCGCGCCGTGCACCAGGGAGAAGGCCAGCACCGCGACCGCGCCCAGCAGCGCCGGCCAGCCGAGGCCGGAGAGGACGCCGCCCACCCGGTTGCCGTCGCCGTCGATCGGCATCCCCAGCGTGGTGGCGCCCAGGGCGGCGCCGATGCCGAGGGAGGCGATCAGCGAGCCGGCGGTGATCACGTGCGTCCAGCTGGTGTCCCAGCGCGCGTCGTGCGACTGGTGCCGCCACTCGAAGGCCACCGCCCGCACGATCAGCCCCAGCAGCACGAGCACGAAGGGCAGGTAGAGCGCCGGCAGCCAGGTGGCGTACCAGCCGGGGAAGGCGGCGAACACCGCGCCGACCGCGGTGATGAGCCACACCTCGTTCCCGTCCCACAGCGGGCCGATGCTGCGCAGCATCAGGTGCCGGTCGGCGGGCTTGCGGCCCAGCACGGGCAGGAGGGCGGCGACGCCGAAGTCGAAGCCCTCCAGGAGCAGGAAGCCGATCCAGAGCACGGCGACGGCGGCGAACCACAGGGTCTGCAGGTCCATGACGGTGTCCTCGGGTCTACGAGCGGGTGCGGGGCGTCAGTAGGCGAACTGGAGGACGTCGTCGTCGGGGCGGCGGTCGCGGCCGTCGCCCCCGACGCCGCCGGCGTCGCCGTCCGGTCCCTCGCGGCGGTCGTCGTCCTTCCCGGTGCCGATGGGGGGCGTGGCGCTGGTGTCGCCCGCGGTGACGCCGGCCCGGATGAAGCGGGTCAGCAGGCCGACCTCGATGACGGCCAGCACCCCGTAGACGAGGGTCAGCGCGGTCAGCGACGTCCAGACCTCGCCCGCGGTGACGCCGGGTGAGACCGCCTGGGCGGTGAAGAACCAGATCTGCTCGTCGACCGGCACGTCCGGGTTGGGGACGACGACGAACGGCTGACGGCCCATCTCGGTGAACACCCAGCCCGCGGCGTTGGCCGCGAACGGAGCCCCCACCGCGGCCAGCGCGCCGTACACGCCGATCCGGGAGGTGGGCACCCGGCCGCGCCGGGTCGCCCAGAGGGCGTAGGCCGCGACCCCCGCCGAGACGGCACCCATGCCGATCATCAGCCGGAAGCTCCAGTAGGTGACCGCGAGCAGCGGCTGGTAGTCCACCGGCTCCCCGGCCAGCGAGCCGAAGCGCGACGGGTCGTCGGGGTAGGTGGCGCCGTAGACCTCGGCGTACCGCTCCTGGAGGTCGTTGACGCCGGGGACCTCGCTGGTGAAGTCGTTGTGCGCGAGGAAGGACAGCAGGCCCGGGACGGTGATCGAGTGGACGTCGTCGCACTCGTTGGAGCCGAGCTTGCTCCAGGCGAAGACCGAGAAGGAGGCAGGCGCCTCGGTCTCGCACAGCGCCTCCGCCGAGCTCATCTTCAGCGGCTGCTGCTGGTACATCAGCTTGGCCTGCCAGTCACCGGTGAGGGCGACCAGGACGAAGGCCACCAGCGACACCCAGCCGCCGATCCGGACCGACCGCCGCCACACCGCGTGGTCGATCTCGTCGGCCGGGCGCCCGGCCAGCTTCCGCCGGCGCAGGTGCCACAACCCGACGCCGACCAGCAGCGCGCCGGCGACCATGAGGGCGGCCACGATGGTGTGCGTGAAAGCGGCGAGCGCGGTGTTGTTGGTCAGCACGGCGAGGAAGTCGACCTGCACCGGGCGGCCGGTGGCGTCGTCGGCGACCACCCCGACCGGGTGCTGCATCCAGGAGTTGGCGGCGATGATGAAGTAGGCGCTGACGGTCGAGCCGATGACCGCCGCCCACAGGGCGGCCAGGTGCACCTTCTTCGGGATCCGGCCCCAGCCGAAGATCCACAGCCCCAGGAAGGTCGACTCGAGGAAGAAGGCCAGCAGGGCCTCCAGCGCCAGCAGCGAGCCGAACACGTCGCCGACGAAGCGGGAGTACTCGCTCCACGCCAACCCGAACTGGAACTCCTGCACGAGCCCGGTCGCGACCCCGAGCACGAAGTTGATCAGGAAGATCTTGCCCCAGAACCGGGTCATCCGGAGCCACTCGGGCTTGTCGGTGCGCACCCACATGGTGTGCATGACGGCGACCGCGAGCCCCAGCCCGATGGTCAGCGGGACCATCAGGAAGTGGTAGACGGTCGTGATCCCGAACTGCCAGCGCGCCACGTCCAGGACGTCCACGGCACCTGTCCCCTCGTCGTCGAGGCCGACGTACTATCGACACGTTCTTTCTACGCTTCGTAGAAGAGATTTTCTACGACACGTAGAAGAGTGCGGTGTGATCCGCCGGACAGGAGGACCGATGGCTTCACTGGGAGAGCTCGAGCGCGCCGTCATGGAGCGGCTGTGGGCCGCCGACGGCCCGGTGGCCGCGACCCGCTTGCGGGACGAGCTGGCCGATCGCGGTGTCGCGCTGACCACGGTGCACACCGTGCTGACCCGGCTGGAGCAGAAGGGGTTCGTCGTCCACGACGCCGCCCGGCCCCGCCGGTTCTCCGCCCGGGCCAGCCGGGAGGACCACGCGGCCCAGGTGATGCGCGAGGTGCTGGGGCAGGCCGCCGACCGGCAGGCCGTGCTCGCCCGGTTCGTGGGCGGCGTGGACGAGGAGGAGGCGCGCCTGCTGCGCGAGCTGCTGGCGGGGCCGCCCTCCCGCGACACCGCCTGACCGTTCGCGTCCCTCGTCGTGCTCCCCGCCACCGCGGCCGCCCTCGCGGCGCTCGCCGCCCTCCTGGCCTGGCCGGTGCCGGCGCTGCTGGCCCGGTCCCGCTGGCCCTCGCGCGACCCGCTCGTCGCGCTGCTGTGCTGGCAGGCGATCGGGCTGGCCGGCGGCCTGTCGATCATCGGCGCGCTGCTGGTGCACGGGCTCGCGCCGTGGGGGCACTCGCTGCCCGAGGCGGGGTGGGCGGTGCTGACCGGGCACTCCGCCGTCGACCCGGTCCGGGGCGACCACTGGGTGACGCTGACCCTCGCCGGCGTGCTGGCCTTCGAGCTGGTCGGGGTGCTGGTGCTCTCCTGGGTGCGGATCGCCCGCACCCGGCGCCGGCACCGCGCGCTGCTGGAGCTGGTGGTGCAGCCGGCGCCGCAGCCCGATGCCCGGCTGCTGGAGCACCCGGCCCCCGTGGCGTTCTGCATCCCCGGGGCCCGGCCGCTGCTGGTGCTCTCCTCCGGCATGGTCGCCGAGCTGGACGACGAGCAGCTCGCCGCCGTCGTGGCGCACGAGCGGGCGCACCTGGGTGAGCACCACCACCTGCTGCTGCTGCCGTTCGTGGCGTGGAAGGCGGCGCTGCCGGTGCTGCCGGCGGCCGAGCGTGCCTACGGCGCGGTCCGGGAGCTGGTGGAGATGCGGGCCGACGACGTGGCGCTGAGGTCGCTGCGCGGTGCCGCTCCCCGGCGCACGCTCGCCGAGGCGATCGTCGCGGCCGCGGGTGGCTCCGGCGGGGTGCCGAGCGGAGCCCTCGCGGTGGCCGGGGCGGGGGTGCGGGCCCGGGTGGTGCGGCTGCTCGAGCCGGCCGACCCGCTCCCGCCCGCGGCCCGCGTGACGGCCCTCGCCGCCGCCGTCCTGCTGCTGCTCCTGCCGACGGCGCTGCTGCTGGTGCCCGCGGTGGGCTGAGCGGGGCCGGGCCTCAGCGCTGCTGGTAGGCCAGCAGGTGCTCGTGCAGATAGGTGAGGTGCTCGATCACCGCTTCCTCTGCGGCCGCGGGATCCTGCTCGGCGAGCGCGCGCACGATCCGCTGGTGCTGGCGCACCGTCGTCCGGCCCACCTCGGGGGGAGAGGTCGAGGTAGTGCACCGGCTCGGTCTCGAAGTGCAGTGCGCTGACGAAGGAGGCCAGGACGCGGTTGCCGGAGGCGCGGGCGATGGCCCCGTGGAACTGCTCGTCCAGTGCGGGGACCCGCGGCTCCTCGACGGAGATGGACTTCTGCAGGGCCACGATGTCCCGGAGCTCCTGCAGGTCCTCCTCGCCGAGGACCAGGTCTGGGTGACGCTCTCCGGGCTGGAGCGGCTGCTGCCGGCCGGCGTGGAGGCCGAGGCCGGCGGCGCCGCGTTCGCCGAGGCGTGAAAACGGCACGACGAGGCGATCGCCGCCCGGTCCGCGCCCTCGTCGAGGTGCGGCCGCAGAACCTCTGTGGGGCACCGACTGGCCGCACGTGAACCTGCAGCTGCCCCGCCCCGACGCCGCGGGGTTGCGCGAGCGACTGGACCGCTGGGTGCCCGACCCCGCCGTCCGGCACGCCGTCCTGGTGGACAGCCCCGCCCGCCGGTACGGGTTAGGCCCCGTCGGCGCGCCGTCCCGCGAGCCGGTCGGCTCAGGACCGGGCAGGGTGTGACCCAGGGCTCAGCACGGCCCGCTCCCCACCGACTGACCTGTCAGGAGACCCGGATGGCCTCGTTCACGTTCAGCCAGCTCAGCCCGACGGCGTACCTCGAGCGGTCGGCGCGGGTGTTCCCCGAGCGCACCGCGATCATCGACGGGGACCGCCGGTTCACCTACCGGGAGTTCGCCGACCGCTCCCGCCGGCTGGCCGGTGGGTTGGCCGCGCGCAGCATCGCGCCGGGCGACCGCGTCGCGGCGCTGTGCGCCAACAGCGCCACGATGCTCGAGCTGCACAACGGGATCCCGTGGGCGGGCGCGGTGATCGTGCCGCTGAACAGCCGGCTCTCCCCGGCCGAGCTCGGGTACGTCCTGGAGCACTCCGGGGCGTCCCTGCTGGTCGCCGATCCGCAGTTCGCCGCGACCGCGACCGAGGTGGCGGCGAACGCCGGCATCCCCCTGGTCCTGGCCGGGGACCGCGACAGCGAGTACGAGCAGCTGCTGGCCGGCGGCGAGCCCCTGGCGATGCCGTGCTCGGACGAGACCGGGCTGCTCGCCCTGAACTACACCTCCGGCACCACGGGACGGCCGAAGGGCGTGATGTACGCCCACCGCGGGGCCTACCTCCAGGCGCTGGCGATGGCGATGCACACCGGGCTCGGCTCCTCCAGCCAGTACCTGTGGACGCTGCCGATGTTCCACTGCAACGGGTGGTGCTTCCCGTGGGCCGTCTCGGCCGCCGGCGCCACGCACGTCTGCCTGCCCAAGGTCGAGCCCACCCGCATCTGGCAGCTGCTGCGCACCGAGGGCATCACGCACTTCAGCGCGGCGCCCACCGTGCTGACGATGATCCTCAACGCCGACGAGGCGGCCGAGGGGCCGGTGGACCCCCGGGTGGAGGTGCAGACCGGCGGGGCACCCCCGACGCCGACCCTGCTGGCGCGCATGTCGGCGCTCAACATGGAGGTCACCCACCTCTACGGGCTCACCGAGACCTACGGCCCGCTGGCGCTCAACCAGTGGCACCCGGAGTGGGACGAGCTGGGCACCGACCAGCAGGCCGAGCTCAAGGCGCGGCAGGGCGTGGGGAACGTGGTCGCCGATCCGCTGCGCGTCGTGGACGACAGCGGTGCCGACGTGCCGCGCGACGCGACGACGGTCGGGGAGATCGTCGCCCGTGGCAACGACGTGATGCTCGGCTACTACCGCGACGACGAGGCGACCGCGGCGGTCACCCTCGCCGACGCGGATGGTCAGCGGGGCTGGTTCCGCACCGGTGACCTCGCGGTCGTCCACCCGGACGGCTACGTGGAGATCCGGGACCGCAGCAAGGACATCATCATCTCCGGGGGCGAGAACATCTCCTCGGTGGAGATCGAGCGGGCGCTCGACGCGCACCCGGCCGTCGTCGAGTCGGCCGTGGTCGCCGAACCGCACGAGAAGTGGGGCGAGGTGCCGGTCGCGTACGTGACGCTGCGGGCCGGCGCCGAGGTCACCGACCAGGAGCTGGCCGACTTCGTCCGGTCCCGGCTGGCCGCGTTCAAGACGCCGAAGCGGTTCGTCCGCGGAGAGCTCCCCAAGACCTCCACCGGCAAGGTGCAGAAGAACCTGCTGCGCGAGCAGCGCAGCTGACCCCCCCGCCTGCAGCCCCCTCCGCAGCACGGACGCCCATCCACGACGCACGTACGGGAGCGACCATGGCGATCGCCACGATCAACCCGGCCCCCGGGGAGACGGGCGTTCCTCGTGCACGGCGGCTCCAGCGGGATCGGGACGATGGCGATCCAGCTGGCCGCCCGGGCCGGGCGCGGGCGGCCACCACGGCCGGGAGTGCGGCCAAGCTCCAGGTGTGCCGGGAGCTGGGCGCCGACATCCTGGTGAACTACCGCGAGCAGGACTTCGTCGCCGAGGTCCGGGAGGCCACGGACGGGCACGGTGCCGACGTCGTGCTGGACAACATGGGTGCGGCCTACCTCGGCGCAACGTCGACGTCCTGGCTCCCGGCGGGCAGCTGGTGACCATCGGGATGCAGGGCGGGACCCGGGGCGGGCTGGACTTCGGCGTCCTGATGCGGAAGCGGGGGAAGGTGCGCACCACCACGTTGCGCGGCCGGCCGGCCACCGGGCCGGGCAGCAAGGCCGAGGTGGTGGCCGCCGTGCTCGCCGAGGTGTGGCCCGACGTCGAGGCAGGGGTCATCCGGCCGGTGGTGGACCGTCGCCTGCCGATGAGCCAGGCGGCGGACGCGCACGTGCTCCTGGAGGCCAGCAGCCACGTGGGCAAGGTGCTGCTGCTAGCGGGGTCCTGACCCGGCGAGCAAGCGGTCGGCCAGCGCCGAGCCCGCCGCGAACCCGCCGCTGACCAGCGCGGCCCGGCGGTAGCGGGGGAGCGCCAGCACCGGCAGCATGCTCGCCGCGTGCAGCCCGTCCACCGCGGCGGACAGGCGCAACGCGGCGGGTTCCGGTGAGACGAGCACCGCGAGGTGCTGGGCGACCAGCCGCGCGCCGAGCACCCGGGCCACCCACAGCCGGCGGCGCGGGTAGCGCGGCGCCAGCCGACCGGTGAGCGTGGCCGGGCGCGTGACCAGGGTCAGCCCGGCGGCCAGGCCGACGCCGGACAGGACGCGGGCGGCCGATCGCCGGCCGTGGTCGAGGGTGGTACTCAGCGGAACGCCTCCGAGGGGGAACAGGTATCCGGGCACGTCCGGCTCTGCCCAGTCCAACTGGGCAGAGTCCGACTGCGCGCAGGGGTACCCCGGCCGGTCCGGTGCACGCCCCGGAGTCGGCCGCTCCCGTCGGTCAGCTGCGGTCCGCCGGCTCGGCCGGAGCGGCCGCCGGGCGGCCGGAGGGCACCGCGAGGGTCGCGTCCCGGTTCTCCGGCAGCGGCGCGAACGAGCGCAGCCGCAGGCTGTTGGAGACGACGAAGACCGAGCTGAACGCCATGGCGGCGCCGGCGATCATCGGGTTGAGCAGCCCGGCGGCGGCCAGCGGCAGGGCGGCGACGTTGTAGGCGAACGCCCAGAACAGGTTGCCCTTGATGGTGGCCAGCGTCCGCCGGGCCAGCCGGATGGCGTCCGCCGCGACCCGCAGGTCACCTCGCACCAGGGTCAGGTCGCTCGCCTGGATCGCCACGTCGGTGCCGGTCCCCATCGCCAGGCCGAGGTCGGCCTGCGCCAGGGCGGGGGCGTCGTTCACGCCGTCCCCGACCATCGCGACCGTCCGGCCCTCGTCCTGCAGCCGCCGGACCACGTCGACCTTGTCCTGCGGGAGCACCTCGGCGACGACCTCGTCGATGCCCACCTGGGCGGCGACGGCCCGCGCGGCCTGCTCGTTGTCACCGGTGAGCAGGATCGGCGTCAGCCCCAGCGCGCGCAGCTGCGCGATCGCGGCGGGGGAGGTGTCCTTGACCGCGTCGGCGACCACGAGCACGCCGCGCGCCGCGCCGTCCCAGCCGACCGCGATCGCGGTGCGGCCGGCGCCCTCCGCCTCGGTGACGGCCCGCTCGAGGTCGGCGGGCAGCGGCATGGCCCAGTCGGCCAGCAGGCGCCGGCGGCCGACGACCACCGCGGAACCCTCGACCACCCCCTGGACGCCCAGCCCCTCGACGTTGGCGAACTCGGCCACCGACGGGAGGGAGCCGGTGCGCTCGGTCGCGCCCCGGGCGACGGCCTGTGCGATGGGGTGCTCCGACGCCGCCTCCAGGGCGCCGGCCAGCCGCAGCACGCGGTCGGCGTCCTCGCCGGCGGCCGGGACGACGTCGAGCAGGGTCATGCGGCCGGTGGTGACGGTGCCGGTCTTGTCCAGGACCACGGTGTCGACCCGGCGGGTGGACTCCAGCACCTCGGGCCCCTTGATCAGGATGCCCAGCTGCGCGCCGCGGCCGGTGCCCACCATGAGGGCGGTGGGGGTGGCCAGGCCGAGCGCGCAGGGGCAGGCGATGATCAGCACGGCGACCGCGGCGGTGAAGGCGGCGGGCAGCCCCGCGCCGGTGCCGATCCAGAAGCCGAGCGTCCCGGCGGTGATCACCAGCACGACCGGGACGAAGACGCCCGAGATGCGGTCGGCCAGGCGCTGCACCTCCGCCTTGCCGTTCTGCGCCTCCTCCACCAGCCGGGCCATCTGGGCCAGCTGCGTCTCGCTCCCCACGCGGGTGGCCCGCACGACGAGCCGGCCCCCGGCGTTGACGGTGCCGCCGGTGACGGTGTCGCCCGGGCGCACCTCCACGGGCACCGACTCGCCGGTCAGCATCGAGGCGTCGACAGCGGAGGACCCCTCGGTGACCTCGCCGTCGGCGGCGATCTTCTCGCCGGGGCGGACGACGAACAGGTCATCGCGGCCGAGCTCGGCGACGGGGATGCGCCGCTCGGTGCCGCCGCGCAGCACCGAGACCTCCTTGGCGCCGAGTTCGAGGAGCGCCCGCAGGGCCGCCCCGGCTCGGCGCTTCGACCGCGCCTCGAACCAGCGCCCGGCGAGGATGAACGTCGTCACCCCGGCCGCGGCCTCGAGGTAGATGTTGGCGCCGCCGTCGGTGCGGGCGATGGTCAGCTCGAACGGGTGCGTCATCCCCGGCACGCCGGCAGTGCCCCAGAAGAGCGCGTACAGCGACCAGCCGAAGGCCGCCAGGGTGCCCAGGGAGACCAGCGTGTCCATGGTCGCCGCGCCGTGGCGCAGGTTGGTCCAGGCCGCGCGGTGGAACGGCAGGCCGCCCCAGACGACGACCGGCGCGGCCAGGGTCAGCGACAGCCACTGCCAGTACTCGAACTGCAGCGCCGGCACCATCGCGAGCAGGACCACCGGCACGCTGAGCAGCGCCGACACGGCGAGCCGGGTGCCGAGCGCGCGCGCCGGCCCGTCGGCCTGGTCGTCCTCGGCGGGCGCCTCCGGTCGCGGGGGCTCCGGGAGCCGCGCGGTGTAGCCGGTCTTCTCCACCGTGGCGATGAGGTCGTCGGTGCTGACGCCGCCGGCGTAGCTGACCTTCGCCTTCTCGGTGGCGTAGTTGACCGTGGCGGTGACGCCGTCCAGCTTGTTCAGCTTCTTCTCGACGCGTGCCGCACACGAGGCGCAGGTCATCCCGCCGATGAGCAGTTCGACGTCGGTGGTGCTGCCGGGGGCGGCGGTCATGGGTGCTCCTCGTGCTCCTGCGCGGGCACCGTGAACGCGGCCGTGTGCACGGCGTCGCCGTGCCGGAAGTCCAGGAACAGCCGGTAGGTACCCGCCGACGGGGCGGTGGTGACGAACGAGACGTGCGGTCCGGGCGCGGGCCGGCTGCCACCGGCGGGCTCGGCGGGGTGCACGTGCAGGTAGGCGAGGTCGCCGTCCCGCAGGGCGACCAGGTGCCCGTAGGCGCCGAGGTAGGGCTGGAGGTCGGTGACCGGCACGCCGTCCCGGCTGACGCTCAGGGTCAGCTCCGTCTCCTCCCCGGGAACGAGGTCGCCGGTCAGGACGACGGTGTAGCCGTCGACCTCCGCGACCGCCGACGGTGCGGGCAGGGGAGTGGGCTCGTAGGTGCCGGGCACGGCGAGGTCCGCGCCCAGGACGCGGTTCTCGCCGTCGGCGGCGGCGGTGAAGTCGGCGAACAGCCGCCAGCTGCCCGGTTCCAGGGCCAGGGGTGCCCGCCAGACGCCGTCGTCCCCGAGGTCGGGGTGCACGTGCTGGTAGCCGGTCAGGTCGCGGCGCACCGCGACGAGGTGCAGGTCGACGTCGTGGTCGGTCTCGTAGTCGATCACCGGGGAGCCGTCGGGACCCCGGACGGTGAAGGCGACCGGGGTCGCCGGGCCGGCCGGAGCGGTGCCGTCGGCCAGGGCGAGGGTGAAGCCGTCCTGGGTCACCTGGAGCCCGCCCGGTCCGTCCGCCGGTGCAGGGGCGGCGTCGTGGTCGCCGTGGCCGGTGCCGGGCTCGGCGTGCCCGGCACCGGCGGTGTCCGCGGCCGGCCCCACGGGGCCGACCGCCGCGCCCACGCCGACCGCCGCGCCGAAGACGGCGACCAGGCCGACGGCGAACGCGGCGATCCTCGCGGGAGTGTTCATGGCACCGGCCGCGTCAGCGGCCGCTCACCTCGTATCCGGCTTCCTCGACGGCGGCGTGGACGGCGGCGTCGTCGACCGGCTGCTCGCTGGTGACGGTCAGGCCGCCGGTGGCGAGGTCGACCTCGACGCCGGTCACGCCGGGTACCTGCGAGACCTCCTCGGTGACCGAGCTGACGCAGTGGCCGCAGGTCATGCCGGTGACGGTGTAGCTGGCGGTGGTGGTCATGGGGGGGTCCTCTCGGGTGTACGGGTCAGGAGCGGACGAGGCGGGCGATCGCGTCGGTGGCCTCGCGGACCTTCTCCTCGGCCTCCCGGCCACCGGCTCGTGCCGCGTCGACGACGCAGTGGCTCAGGTGCTCCTCGAGCAGCCCCAGTGAGACCGCCTGCAGCGCCTTCGTCATGGCCGAGACCTGGGTGAGGATG
Organism: Blastococcus sp. SYSU DS0616; assembly: GCF_054051015.1. Lineage (NCBI taxonomy): Bacteria > Bacillati > Actinomycetota > Actinomycetes > Geodermatophilales > Geodermatophilaceae > Blastococcus > Blastococcus sp. SYSU DS0616. Next base: position 32,752 of record NZ_JBJHAJ010000001.1, on the reverse strand, counting down.
TCGATGCAGTACTTCTCGTCCTCCACCATGCGCTGCAGGCCGCGGGCCTGCCCCTCGATCCGCCGCAGGCGCTTGAGGTAGTCGTCCTTGCGGTGGATGTAGCCGTGCGCGTGCTCGTGGTCGTTGCAGGCACCGTCGGTCGTGTCCACGTCGTCCCTCCTGCCGGCGCCGCGCCCCGCGACGCCGAGGAACACCATACCCCCCTAGGGTTATGCGTCAAGTCCGGTCGCGCCCTCCTCTTCCTCCTCCGCCCGGAGCCTGGCCAGGTCGGCCCGGGCCGCGGCGAGCTCGTCCTGCAGGCCGACGATCATCTCGGCCGAGGCGACGGGGTGGCCGTCGTCGAGCAGGCCCCGCATGCGCGCGGCCAGGGCCAGCTGCTGGCGGGAGTAGCGGCGATGACCACCGGGGGAGCGGTGCGGGGAGAGCACGCCCGAGTTGTCCAGGCTGCGCAGGAAGGCGGCCTGCACGCCGAGCAGCTCGGCCGCCTGGCTCATGGTCAGGGCCGGGTAGTCCGGATCGTCCAGTCGGCGCAGCGGATCAGTGCGGTCGGGGTCCATCGCCCGCCTCCGGGTGTCGGGACGCCGCGTCGGGCGTCGAACGGAACAGGGGCCGGGCCCTGGACGGGCCCGGCCCCTGTGGTGCTGACCGGTTCGGCCGCGATCAGCTCTCGACCGCCTTGGCCTCGCGCTGCGCCTCGCCCTCGATGGTGCGGCCCTCGACGGCCGCGGGCGTGTCGGCACGGGTCACGGTGATCTTGCGCGCCTTCGCCTGCTCGGCCACCGGGATGCTGATGGTCAGCACGCCGTCGTGGTAGCTGGCCTCGAGCCGGTCGGTGTCGAGGCTGCGGCCGAGCACCAGCTGACGGGTGTAGCTGCCGAACGGGCGCTCGGCGACCGTCCACTCCGCGTTCTCCAGCTGGGGGACCGAGCGCTCGGCGCTCACGGTGAGGGTGTTGCCCTCCACCGAGAGGTCGATCGAGCCGGGGTCCACGCCGGGCAGGTCGAAGTGGGCGACGAAGTTGTCGCCGACCCGGTAGGCGTCCATCGGCATGCCCGAGAGCGGGCGGGCGGTCGCATTCCCGCCACGGCCGGTGAGCTGATCCAACGCGCGGAAGGCGGCGGACGTGGCGGCGAACGGGTCGTAAGCGGTCAGCATCATGGCTGGAACCTCCTGTGACGGTGGTACTCGTGTTCGCTGCCCGAGGTCTGAACCTCTAGTGGCGGCTACAGATTACCTCGGTCGCGCACCCTGGTAAACGTTCCTCGCGGAAAAATGTTCCCCGCGTCGGCTGCCGGTGGGCCGACCGTCGGGTGCGTGAACCGCGGCCCGGCGGGGCAGGACCGGACCGTGGAGGAGACGACCAACGACTCACCGCACGCCGACGCGCCGTCCGCCGAGCCCTCCGTGTCGCACACGGTCGAGGGGGACACCGCGAGGCTGGTCGTCGGCGGCGAGCTGACCGAGGCCGCGCGCCGGCCACTCGTGCGCACCCTCACCGACCTGCTGCTCGCCGAGCACTCGCTGCAGCGGGTGGAGCTGGACCTGCGTGAGGTCGGCTTCATGAACTCGGCGGGGCTCGCGGTGCTGGTGCAGCTGCAGAAGCTCGGGGTGCCCCGCGGGATCCCCACGGTCCTGGTGCAGCCGCCGTCTTCGGTGTCGCGCCCCCTGCAGCTCACCGGCCTCTGGCACCGCTTCACCGTCGTGACGGACGACGGCCGGGTGGTCACCGAGGCGTCGACCGGCGGGAGCCCCGCGCCGCCGGACCCGCGACACACCTGACCCGGCGCCGGGGCGGCTCCGCGGCCACGGGGCTCCTAGCCTGGCCGGGTGTCGTCCACGCATGCCCACAGCCACGGTCCCGATCCGGACGCGCCCCCGCCCACCGAGGAGGCGCTCGGCCGGCGGCGGCGCGCCGTCTGGTTGATGCTCCTGCTGCTCGTGCCCGTCGGCCTGGCCACGGTCATCGGGCTGATCGCGCTCTGGCCCAGCGGGGAGCCGACCCGGGCGGAACAGGCGGCCGAGCAGGCGCTGCCGCCGGGGACCACCTACCCCGACGGGCGGATCGTCTCGATCGAGACGTTCGACTGCGGCCTCGACCCCGCCGGCCCGCCGCAGACGTGCGCCACCGCCGTGGTGGAGGTCCTCGAGGGCGAGGGTGCCGGGAACTTCGAGCGGGTGGACATGCCGCCGGAGGTGGTCGCCGCCGGCGTCTCGGAGGGGGAGACGCTGGTGCTCACCCGCGACGCGGGCGCCGAGGGTGGCCCGACGTACGCCTTCTGGGACTACGAGCGGAGCACGCCGATCATCGTCCTGGCCGTCGCCTTCGCCCTCGTCGTCGGGCTGGTGGCGCGGCTCCGGGGGCTGGCGTCCCTGGTGGGGTTGGCGTTCGCGTTCTTCGTGCTGCTGCAGTTCGTGCTGCCCGGGTTGCTGAGCGAGGACTCTCCGACGCTGGTCAGCCTGGTCGGCTCCGCGGCGATCATGTTCGTCGTCCTCTACCTGGCGCACGGGTTCTCGGCCCGGACGACCACCGCGCTGGTGGGGACCCTCTTCGGGCTCACCCTGGTCGCGGTCATGGGGTCGCTCGCGGTCTCGGCCGCCCGGCTCACCGGGCTCACCAACGACGAGACCTTCACGCTCCAGCGCTACGACCCGACGCTGAGCTTCTCCGGCCTGGTGCTGGCCGGCATCGTGGTCGCGGGCCTGGGCGTGCTCAACGACGTGACCATCACCCAGGCGTCGGCGATCTGGCAGCTGCACGAGGTCTCCCCGGAGATGACCTGGCGGGAGCTCTACGCCCGCGGCATGGCGGTCGGCCGGGACCACATCGCCTCGACGGTCTACACCATCGTCTTCGCCTACGCCGGGGCGGCGCTGCCCCTCCTCCTGCTGTTCGAGATCTACGCCACGCCCGTCTGGACGCTCATCACCAGCGCAGCCCTGGCCGAGGAGGTCATCCGCACGCTGGTCGGGGCGATCGCGCTGGTGCTCGCCGTCCCGGTGACGACGGCGGCCGGTGCCTTCTTCGCCAAGGCGGCGGACACCCAGGCCGGCACCGCCACGGAGCGAGGGCTGACCGCCCTGCGCACCCGGTTCGCCCGATGAGCCAGGCTGTGCGCGTGACCGACCTGCTCGCCGCCGCCCGGGCGGCCTCCGGCTTCATGCCCGACGACGAGGGCCGCGCCCTGTACGAGGCCGCCCGCGCCATCCCCGTCCCCGGGCCGCTGCTGGAGGTGGGCAGCTGGATGGGCAAGTCGGCCCTCTACCTGGCCGCGGCCGCGCGGGAGACCGGTCGCCAGGTGGTCACCGTCGACCACCACCGGGGCTCCGAGGAGCACCAGCCCGGCTGGGAGTACCACGACCCGTCGCTGGTGGATCCCGCCGTCGGGCGGATCGACACCCTGCCGCGTTTCCGCCGGACCATCGCCGAGGCCGGCGCCGAGGACGTCGTGATCGCCGTCGTCACCCGGTCGGAGACGCTCGCCCCGCTGTGGAGCACGCCGCTCGCGCTGCTGTTCCTCGACGGCAGCCACACCGAGGAGTCCGCGCGCCGCGACCAGGACGCGTGGGTGGCCAAGCTCGCCGTCGGCGGCACGCTCGCCATCCACGACGTCTTCCCCGACCCGGCCGACGGCGGTCAGGCGCCCTACGGCGTCTACCGCCGGGTGCTCGACAGCGGGGAGTTCGACGAGCTGCCGGGCAGCGGGTCGCTGCGGCTGCTGCGCCGCACCGCCTGAGGCGCCCACGCCGCAGACCGCACCGCACGGCCGCCGTCCGCGTGCTGCAGCGCGCGGACGGCGACCCGTGGGTGAGGTCGGCGCCCACTGCGGAGGCGTCGTCCTGTCGGCACCGGGGTGGAGGATGGCCCGGTGCTCCCACCCGACGACCTCTCCCGCGCGCGGACCGAGGCGCTCGCGCAGATCGAGGCGCTGACCCGCGAGTTCGACGCGATCGTCGCGGCCTCGCAGGCCTCCAACGCCGACGACGAGCACGATCCGGAGGGCGCCACCATCGCGTTCGAGCGCCAGCAGGTGGTCGCGCTGCTGGAACAGGCGCGGCGCCGGCTGGCCGACGTCGATGCCGCGGTCGTCGCCGTGGAGAACGGCACCTACGGCCGCTGCGAGACCTGCGGCCGGCCGATCGCGCCGGAGCGGCTCGCCGCCCGCCCCACCGCCCGCACCTGCATCGACTGCGCCCGCTGAGGCGCCGGCCGCGTGGTCACCCGGGGCCGAACACCCCCGACTGCGTCCAGTCGTCGAGCTCGACCTCGTCGTCGGGCAGCTCGCGTCGCAGATCCCGCAGCAGGCGCGGGCCCTCCGCGGCGAAGCGGGCGCGGGCATCCGGATCGCGCCAGCCGCCGTCCCAGTGGAAATGCTCCTGGAAGAGCTCGTTCCAGGCGGCCAGGCGGGCCGTGAGCTCCTCGGAGAGCCCGAGCCGGCCGGGGTCGGTGAGGCCGACGGTCCACAACGGCCACTCGGCCCCGTAGTCCGTCATCAGCCGGACGTGGCGCCGCCCCTGCCCGTTCTCCACGGCTCGCACGGTAGGCCGGCGGCACCCCGGCCGCACGAGGTCTCAGCTGACGTACCGCCGGGCCTTCGAGTTCCGCTGCGCCTCCTCGAGCGCGGCGAACCGGGCCTCGGCGTGCGGCGGCAGCACCCGCCGCTCGCGCAGCACCCACGGCAACCCGCGGACGGCCTGAGCGAGGCCGCGCGCGGTGATCCGGTCGCGGGGCACGGTGCGCAGCAGGTGCACGGTGCGCCGCAGCGCCGGGCGGAACGGACGCCGCAGCCACGTGGTCCACAGCGTGTTCCGGATGCCGTCGGCCCGCCGCTTGTGCGGGTCCCGGGCGGTGCTCGCCTGGTGGTGGAGGGTGAGCTGCTCCAGGTAGCACAGCTCCCAGCCGCGGGCGGCGAGGTCGCCGGCCATCAGCTCCTCCTCGCCCCCGAGCCAGAGCCGGTCGCTGAACCCGCCGACCTCCTCGAACGCCTCCCGGCGCAGCACGGAGGCGCCGGCCAGGAACGAGCCGAGCGCCGGGCCGGGCAGCCAGTCGGCGCCGCGGACGGGGGAGTCGCGCAGCTCGGCGACGATCGGGTCCTCGACACCGCCCGGCTCGACCAGGATCCGGGCGGTGACGACGGCGAGCCGCGGGTGGGCGTCCAGCGTGTCCGCCGCGGTGCGCAGCGCCCCCGGCTCCCACCAGGTGTCGTCGTCGCAGAAGGCGACGTAGGGCGTGTCGAGCCGGGCGACACCCAGGTTGCGGCCGACCGCGCCCAGGTTCTCCGCGCTGGCGATCAGCTCGACCTGCGGGAACTGCTCGCGCACGGCATCGGCGGTGCCGTCGGTCGAGCCGTTGTCCACGACGACGACGTGCGGCTGCTCGGGCAGGGCCACCAGGCGTTCGAGGGCCAGCAGCAGTTCGTCCCGCCGCTGGTGGGTGATGACGACGACGGCCACGCGCGGGTCGGGCCCGGCGGGGCGGTCACCGGTGGCCGCCGCGGGGATCGTGCCGGTCGTGCTCACGCGCGCTCACCGGCCAGCACCCGCAGGTCCGCCCGCACCGCCGGGGGGACCGGTGCCCGCCGGCGGAGGGCGGCCGGGGCGTCGGGCAGCGCCCGCAGCAGGCCCTCGACGCCGGGGCGACCGGCGCGCACGGCCCGCCCGGCCGTCCGGACGACGTCCCGCATGGGGAGCCGCATCGCCGCGGTGAGCAGCCGGCTGCGCCAGATCCCGGTCTGCCGGCGTCCGGGGGCCTCGCGCCGGGGGGACGGGTGGTGGTGCACGGTCACCTCGTCGACGTAGGCCAGCCCCCACCCGGCGGCGGCCAGGTCGAGGGCCAGCCGCTCCTCCTCGCCGGGGAACCGGACCACCGGGTCGAACCCGCCGACGGCCTCGAACGCCTCGGTGCGCACCAGCGCGGCGCAGGCGACGAAGCCCAGCAGCGAGGGGCCGGGCAGGTCCCGCGCGGTGCCGAGGGGGCTCGCGGCCATCTCCGCGCAGACCGGGTCGAGCCGCTCCTCGGGCCCGACCAGGATGCGGGCGTTGAGGAGGGCCAGCCGGGGGTGGGCCCGCATGATCGCCACCGCGCGGGCGAGGTCGCCCGGTGCCCACCACGAGTCGTCGTCGGCGAAGGCGATGAACGGGGTGCGGGCGCGCGCGGCACCCAGCGTCCGGCCGTGGGCGCCCTCGTTGCGGTCCAGCGGCAGCAGCGTCACCTCGGGGTGCGCCTGGCGCACCGCGTCCACGGTGCCGTCGGTGGAGGCGTTGTCGACGAGCACCACCGGGGCCTCGTGACGCGGCAGCGTCGCCAGCAGGTCCTCGCGGCGGTTGCGGCTCGCGACGACGACGGTCACGTCGGGGGAGGGAGCCCGGTCGGTCGGGGAGGGCGCGGTCACGGGGTCACCGTGCCCGCGCCTCCGGCCAGCCAATCAGCGGTCGGAGTGGCGTCCGCCATGCCCGCTGCCGGCAGCGCCCAGGGGTCGCCGAACAGCCCGCTGGCGGGGGAGGCGCCGCAGAGGGCGTCGGCCGCCAGCAGCACGGCCGCGGCGGTCCACGTGGTGCGCTCGACCGGCCACCGCGCGTCGTCCGGGTAGACGAACCCGGTCCAGTAGGAGCCGTCGTCGTCCCGCAGGTGCTGCATCGCGGCCACCTGCTCGAGGGCGGCGTCGCGCTGCCCGGCGACGACCAGGGCCAGCGCGAGCTCGCAGGTCTCGGCCCCGGTCACCCACGGCCGGTCCGCGACGCAGCGGATGCCGAGACCCGGGACGACGAACCGGTGCCAGTCGCCGGCCAGCCGGTCGCGGGCCGCGGCACCGGTGACGGCGCCGCCGAGCACCGGGTAGTACCAGTCCATGGAGTAGCGGGACCGGTCGGCGAACGCCTCCGGTCGCCGGCGGAGGGCCGTGCCGAGGTCGGCGACGGCCAGCTCCCAGTCCGGCTGGGCCTCGCCGGCCAGCTCGGCCAGCGCCAGGCCGCAGCGCAGCGCCTGGAACAGGCTGGCGTTCCCGGTGAGCAGCGCGAGGTCGTCGGGGGTGCCGTCGGGCCGCAGCGCCCACGAGACCGCTCCGCCGGGCAGCTGCATCCGGGTCACCAGGTCCAGGCCGGCCCGCACCGCCGGCCACAGCTCGGTGACCAGCTGCTCGTCCCCGGAGACCAGCCAGGAGTGCCAGAGCCCGACGGCGAGGTAGCCGGCGTGGTTGCTCTCCGCGGCGGGTGCGGACTCCTCGCCGCCGCGGTACTCGGCCGCCCAGCTGCCGTCCGCCCGCTGCCGGCCGGCCAGCCACCGGTAGGCGGCCGCCGCCCGGGCGTGCTCGCCACCCAGGTCCAGCGCCATCGCCGCCTCGACGGAGTCCCAGGGGTCCAGCTGCCCGGTGGCGAACCAGGGGAGCGCGCCGTCGCGATGCTGCTCGCCGGCGATCCAGGCGACCGTCTGCCGCACCTGGTCGGCGCCGAGCACCCCGGGCAGCTCGGGCAGCACCGGGCCGCCCCGGTCAGCGGGCCGCAGCGGACCGCTCCAGGTCCAGCCCGGCCGCCGCGGCCGCGCCGGCCCCGGCCGGCTTGTCGGCGTAGACGACGAAGCTCTTGCCGATCAGCGGGTCGAGGACGCGCTCCAGCGCCCGGGTGAGCCAGGGACGCGTGGTGAGGTCCCAGACCAGCAGCCGGTGGTAGGCCCGGACCGCGGCGGTGTCCTTCTCGACACCGACGGCGCACTTGAGCCACCAGTACGGGGCGTGGAGGGCGTGCGCGTGGTGGCTCGCCCCCGGGACCAGGCCGGCGGTGGCCAGGCGGGCGCGCAGCACCTCGCCGCGGTAGATGCGGATGTGGCCGCCCTCGTTGGCGTGGTACTCGTCCGACAGCGCCCAGCACACCCGCTCGGGGCCGTAGCGCGGCACGGTCACCGCCACCCGGCCACCGGGCTTGAGGACGCGCACTATCTCGGCCATCGCCGCGGCGTCGTCCGGGATGTGCTCGAGCACCTCCGAGGCCATCACCCGGTCGACGCTCGCGTCGGGGAAGGGCAGATGCAGCAGGTCGCCGCGCACCACCTCGAAGCGCGCACCGGCCGGGGCCTCGCCGGCCTCGGCGATCGCGCCGAGCCAGCGCTTCGTCGTCTCGACCTCGTGCCGGCCCCAGTCGACGGCGACCACGCGCGCGCCGCGGCGGTAGGCCTCGAAGGCGTGCCGCCCCTCGCCGCAGCCCAGGTCGAGGACGGTCATCCCCGGGCGCAGGTCGAGCCGGTCGTAGTCGACGGTCAGCACGGGGTTCCCTTCCGGTCCAGCGTCTCGGCGTACCACTCGGCGGTGCGCGCGGCCGTGGCCCGCCAGGTGTAGGTGTCCAGGACCCGCCGGCGGCCGGCGCGCCCCAGCTGCTCGGCCAGCGAGGGGGAGTCGAGCACCAGCTGCAGGGCGGCGGTCAGCTCGCCGACGTCACCGGCGCGCACCCGCAGCCCCGCCTTCGTGCCGACCACCTCGGGCAGCGCCCCGGCGTCGGTGGTCACCAGCGGGGTCGCGCACGCCATGGCCTCCACGGCAGGCAGCGAGAACCCCTCGTAGAGGGAGGGGATCGCCACGACGCTCGCCCGCTGGAACAGCTGGGTCAGCTCCGCCTCGGGCACCGGGCCGGTGAAGCGGACGGCGTCGCGCAGCCCCAGCCGGTCCAGCGCCGCCTCGGCGGGACCGCCGGGCCGGGCGGAGCCCACGACGGTGAGCCGCACGGGTCGCTCCGTGCGCAGCTTCGCCAGCGCCTCCAGCAGGTGCACCAGCCCCTTGAGCGGCACGTCGGCGCTGGTGACCGCGAGGATCGAGTCGGGCTCACGGGGCTGCCCGGCCGGCGGCGGGGTGAACTGGTCGGGGTCGATCCCCACCGGGATGACGCTCATCCGCTCCGGCGCCAGCCCCATGCGGGCGGCGATGTCACGGCGGGAGTTCTCCGACACCGTGGTGACGGCATCCAGCCGCTGGACCACCCGCGCCTGCATGCGGGTGAAGGCGTACCACCGCCGCAGGGTGAGCTTGCGGCGCAGCGTCGGGGCCGCGGCCAGCTCGAGGTCGCGGTCGATGGCGATCGGGTGGTGCACCGTCGCCACCGTGGGCACGCCGGCCCGCACCAGCCGGAGGAGGCCGTAGCCCAGCGACTGGTTGTCGTGCACCACGTCGAACTCGTCCCGCCGGGGCAGCAGGTGGCGGGCGGCGCGCAGGCTGAACGTCAGCGGCTCGGGGAAGCCGGCGGTGCACATCGTGGCCCACTCCGCCACGTCGAGCCAGTCGCGGATCTCCGACGGGCGCGGGGTGCGGAAGGGATCGGGCTCCCGGTAGAGGTCCAGGCTCGGCACGCGGGTGAGCGGCACGCCCTGGTCGAGCTCGGGGTAGGGCTGACCGCTGAGCACCTCGACACGGTGACCGAGCTCGCGCAGCTCGCGGGAGAGCGCCCGGACGTAGACGCCCTGGCCGCCGCCGTGCGGCTTGCTGCGGTAGGACAGCAGTGCAATGCGCAACGACCGTCCCATGGACCGGACTCTAACGATCGCGCACCGGACGACGGCTACCAGCCGGTAGCCGGACCACCCGGCCGGTCGACGCCGGGCCTGGCACAGTTCCCGCATGATCCGTCACGTCGTGCTCTTCACCTGGTCCCCGGATGCCGACGCCGAGCGGCGGGCGCAGACCATCGAGGCGCTGCGCGGGCTGCGGCGCACGGTCGGCGGGATGACGTCGCTGGTGGTCGCCGACGACGCGGGCCTGGTCGACGGCAACGCCGACACCGTGCTGATCGCCGAGTTCCCCGATGTCGAAACCTTCCGCCACTACGCGCAGGACCCCGTGCACCTGGCGGTCATCGCCGACCACGTGCGGCCCATCCTGGCCTCGCGGACGGCGATCCAGCACCGGATCTGAGGGGCGGTGCGGTGCCCGCCGACTCGCGTCTTCGCCATGACCTCCGCACAGCGCCTCCCCGGCCGGCACCGTCGTCCCGGCGCCCTGCTGGCCGGGGCGGCCGCCGTCGTGCTGCTGACCGGCTGCGGCGGCGGGGACGCCTCGGACCGCACCGCCGCGGCCGCCTCCTCGGCGGCGGAGGCCTCCGCCGCGCAGGCGACGGAGGCGCCCGATCTGGCCTCTGGGCTGCTGCCCGCCGACGCCTTCGGTCCCGACGCCACCGTGGTGGCGGTGTCGCCGGAGCAGCTGCGCCTGGGCGCGGGCATCGCGGCCGCCGCGCCGGACGTGCAGATCACCCCGGACAGCTGCCGGGCCGCCGTGGACGGCACCCAGCCCGATCTGGCGGCGTTCGAGGACGTCGCCGCGCAGAGCGCGACCACCGGATCGGCGACGACGGTGCAGATGCTGGTGCGCGGCGGACCGCTGGACGGCGCCGTCGCGCAGATGGCCGACGCCGCCGAGCGCTGCCCCGAGGCGCAGCTCGCCTCCCCGCAGATCGGTGAGGCGGCGGTCTCCTTCGAGAACCTCCCGGTGGCCGACCTGGGTGACGGCTCGGCCCTCGTGCGCTACACGACCGCGATCACCGCCCCCGACGGTTCTCGGGTGACCGTGCCGACGCTGATCGGGGCGGTGGAGGACGACGACCGGCTGCTCCTCCTGGTGTCCCTGGACACCGGGCTCGCCGGCGCCACACCGGCCGACCCGGCACCCTTCGCCGAGCTGCTCCGGCAGGCCTACGAGACGCAGGCCGACGCGCTGGGCTGAGCCGGCCGCCTGCCACGCCGGCCATGCCACGACGGCCCGGCGCTCCGGGCCGTCCCGGCGGTTGCCCTGTCCCGGGGGAGGGGGCGACACGGGTAGCGGCCTCGGAGCTCGTGCCCTGCCCGCCCCTGTGGGCAGGGCACGAGCTCCGCCAGGCCCCCCACCCGGAGTCGTCCCGGACCCGCGGCGGGACGGCGTGCTCCGCGGGCGGTTGCGCCCTGCCCGCTCCGGTGGGCTGAGGCGTCCACAGGAGCGGTCGCCGTCCACAGATCGACCCGGGGCCGCTCGCCGCGGCCCGGGCGCGAGCAGGGTCGCCCGCATGGACGTGCCCACCGCGCAGCAACCCGCCGACCAGCTGGAGATCCGGCTCTCCGACCCCGGGGAGGTGGCCGCTGCGCTACCGCACCTGCTGGGCTTCCACCCGGCCGAGTCGATCGTGCTGATCGGTCTGGGCGGCCCGTCGGGCGGGCGGGTCGGGCTCACGGTCCGGGGCGACCTCCCCCCGTCGGGCGACGGCGCGGGGATCGCGCGGCTCCTGGTCGACAGCCTGCACAGCGACCGGCCCGCGGCCGCGCTGGTCGTGGTGGTCTCCGAGGCGCCCGACGACACCGGTCAGGGCGGCGCGGAGGAGGGGCCGGCCGGCGTCCTGCCGCACCGGACGCTGGTGCACGAACTCGTCCTGGCCCTGGCCGCCACCGGCATCGCCCCGCGCGACGCGCTGCTCGTCCGGCGCGGGCGCTGGTGGTCCTACGACTGCCCGCACCCCTGCTGCGCACCGTCGGCGGGGACGCCCCTGCCCGGCGGGGTCAGTGCGCTGGCGGCCGCCGCGATCAGCACCGGGCAGGTGGTGGCCCCCGACCGGGCGGCGCTGGCCGAGCGCCTCACCTCGCCGCCCGGGCCGGGTGGGGGCATGCGGGCCGCCTGTCTCCGCGCCGCCGAGGAGCGCTCGGCCCGGCTCCGGGAGGTGGGGTGGGCGGCGCTGGCCGAGGAGTCGTGGGCCGCGGTCCGGCGGGCGGTCGCGCGGTACCGGCCGGGCCCGTCCGGCGAGGGACCGCTCGGTGGTGACGAGCTGGCCGGTCTGGCCTGGGCGCTGCGCGACGTGCAGGTGCGCGACCGCGCCCTGCAGCTGGCGCGCGGCGCCGACGCCGCAGCGGCGGAGGTGCTCTGGACCGAGTGCGCCCGGCGGTTGCCCGCGCCGCTCGACGCGGCCCCGGCCACCCTGCTGGCGGTCAGCGCCTGGTTGCGCGGCGACGGGGCGATGGCCGGCATCGCCCTCGACCGGGCCCTGGACGGCGATCCCGGGTACAGCCTGGCCCATCTGCTCCGCCAGGCCCTGGATGCCTGCCTGCCGCCGGCGGGGCTGCGCGACCTGCTGGCGCGGGCTGGCACCGACGGCGGCAGCCGCCAGCCGGGGTGAGCCGTGCGCCGGTCCTCAGAGCAGCTCGGGCCGCCGCCACTGCTCGCCACGCACGTGCTCGGCCAGGAAGGCGAGCACGGTCTCGTACCAGAGGCGGCTGTTCCCCGGCGTCAGCACCCAGTGGTTCTCGTCGGGGAAGTAGAGGAACTTCGAGGGGACGCCGCGCTTCTGCAGGCCGTACCAGAGCGCCAGTGCCTCACCGATCGGCACCCGGTAGTCCTTGTCGCCGTGGATGACCAGCATCGGGGTGCGGATCTGGTCCACGTAGCGGTGCGGGGAGTTCTGCTCGTACCGCCGCGGTTCGGTGAACGGGTCACCCCACTCCTTCTCCCAGTAGTACGCGGCGTCGGTGGTGCCGGTGAACTGCTCGAGGTTCCACAGGCTGGCGTGGGTGACGATCGCCCGGAACCGGTCGGTCCGGGTGGCGATCCAGTTGGCCATGTAGCCGCCGAAGGAGCCGCCCATCGCCGCCGTCCGTGCGGCGTCGACGTCGGGTCGCTGCTCCGCGGCGTCCACCGCCGCCATCAGGTCGGTGTAGGGGGTGTCGCCCCACTCGCCCCAGCCCCGGCGCACGAAATCCTGGCCGAAGCCCTGGGACAGCGCCGGGTTGGGCAGGAGGACCGCGTAGCCCTGGGCCGCCAGCACCCACGGGCACCAGCGCCAGGACCACGAGTTCCAGCTCATCAGCGGGCCGCCGTGGATCCACAGCACCAGCGGGGCCGGTGCCTCCGCCGAGGCCCCGTCGGGTAGCACCAGCCACGACTGCACGCGGGTGCCGTCGGCCGCGGTCGCCTCCACCTCGTGCAGGCTGCCGGGCAGCCGGTCGATCGCCGCCGGGCTCGGCAGCGGCTCCGGGTCCTGCATCGGGGCCGTCGGGTCCAGGCGGACCGGCAGCGGCGGCGAGTAGTACGCGGACCGCAGGGCGTACAGCGCGCTGCCGTCCCGGGCGACCTGCAGGTGGCTGTAGGCGCCGTCGGCGGTGAGCCGCACCGGCTCCCCGCCGTCGACGGGTACGCAGAAGATCGCGTGCCGGCCGTCCTCGTCGGCGAGGAAGTGGACGGCGGTGCCGTCGGCGGCGAACTGCGGTGCGCTCGGCCAGCGGTCGAAGTCGGGGGTCAGCTCCCGGGCGGAGCCGTCGGCGACCTCGACCAGGAGCAACGTGTAGTCCGGCGGCTCGGCGTAGGAGGACATCGCCTCCCGTACGCAGACCAGGCGGGCGCCGTCCGGGGAGAAGGCCGCGGAGTGGACGTCGGCCAGCGGGTCGTCCACCAGCACCCGCGTGTCGCCGGAGCCGGTGTCGGTGAGCACCAGCCGGGTGCGCCGGCCGGCCGGCCCGTCGGGCACCTCCTCGGCCCGGGCCAGCAGGCGGCCGTCGGGGGAGAGCGCGATGTCGTCGCCCGACCCGTTGGGCGGGGACGCGTCCGGGGTCAGGTCGCGCAGCTCCACCGGCGGGTTGCCGGCCGGCTGCTCCTCGGTCGGGAGCTGCCCGGCCCAGAACAGGTGCGGAGCCGCCGGTCCGAGGTCGTGGTCCCAGTACCGCACCGGGTACGCCTCGTGCAGGATCGCCGAGACCCCGGCCTCGCTCCGGGCCTTGCGCCGCTCCTCGTCGGCGTCCGGGTCGGAGCCGCCGGGCATGGTGGCGGAGACGACCACGACGTCCCCGCTGCCGGCGGCGACGACGAAGGAGCCGATGCCCCCCGGGCGTCCCAGCACCGGCCGGGCCTCGCCTCCCTCGGCGGGGAGGCGCCACAGCGACGGCTTCGGCTCGGCCGCCGGCTCCGCGCCGGGGTCGGGCCGGGCCGAGGTGAACAGCAGCGAGCCGTCCGGCGCCCAGGCGGGGGCGGATTCGCCCGGCGCGCTGCGGGTGAGCCGCCGGGCGGGCCGCGCACCCCGCGGGTCGAGCTCCCACACCGCCGACTGCCACTTCTTGCCCTCGCGGTCCAGCGTCTGCAGCGAGACCGCCAGCCGGGTCCCGTCCGGAGAGAGCGCCAGGGCGCCGATCCGCGGCAACGCGGTGAAATCGGCCAGCCGGTGGAACGGCGTGGGTGCCGGCTCGGGGGAGGTGTCTGCGGGTGCCGGAGCGGACGAGCTCACCAGGGCCTTCTCTCGCACGGCAGCGGGGGACCGCCTCACCGTAGTGAGCCGGGCAGCGCCCCGCTGTGCGTCAGCGCACGTCCCAGGCCTGGAGGAACTCCTCCGGGCCCAGCGTCGCCAGCTCCGTGTCCACCGCCCGCAGCATGTCCCCGGCCGCGAAAGGGTCACCGGCCGGGAAGCGCAGCACCTCCCTGCCGTCGTCCCGTCGGGTCACCACGACGTCATGCACCGACGGCGCGGGCAGCAGGCCCCACAGGAGCCCGGAGGCGAACGCCCCGGCCACCCGCAGGCGGTGCAGCAGCGCCCCGCCGGGCCGGGGCAGCAGCCGCGCGAGGAACACCTCGGCGGCCCGGGGAGCCGTCGCCGCGTGCTCGTCCACGCCCACCTCCTGCATCCGGTCGGCTCAGAGGCGCGGCGCGGCCTCGAGCGGGGTCAGCTCCTCGTCGACGGCGCTCACGAACATGTGCTGGGCGACACCGGCGGGCAGCACGTACCCGTCCAGGCTCACCGATCCGTCGACCAGCTGGGCCGTCATCGTGACGCCCGGGCGCACCCCGTGGTCGGCCAGCGCACGCAGCAGCTCGGCGTTCTCCTGCAGCTGCTCGCTGATCCGGCGGATCACCACCGGCCGGCCCTCTGCCGAGGCGGTGGTCGACAGCAGCGTCAGGGAGTCGAGGACCGCGGAGGTCTCACCGCCCAGCGGTTCGTCGCCGCGCAGGGCCTCCAGCCCGGGGATCGGGTTGCCGAACGGCGACACGGTGGGGTTGCCGAGCAGGGACAGCAGACGGCGCTCGACCGCCTCGCTCATCACGTGCTCCCAGCGGCAGGCCTCCTCGTGGACGTCGGCGTAGTCCAGGCCGATCACGTCCACGAGCAGGCACTCCGCGAGCCGGTGCTTGCGCATGACCGCGGTGGCCAGCTGGCGGCCCTCCTCGGAGAGCTGCAGGTGCCGGTCGCCCTCGACGGTCAGGAGGCCGTCGCGCTCCATCCGGGCGACCGTCTGGCTCACCGTCGGACCGCTCTGGTGCAGGCGCTCGGCGATGCGGGCCCGGAGCGGGACGATGCCCTCTTCCTCCAGCTCGAAGATCGTCCGGAGGTACATCTCGGTCGTGTCGATGAGGTCGTTCACAGGTCTCCTCCGTGTCGGCGTCCAGTCTACGGGGCCGGAGGGCGGTCACCGGCCCCCCGGCGAGCGGTCTCGCCGAGGTACCGGTCACCACGGGACCCGGTAGCGTCGGCGACCGAGCCGCCGCGCCCGGGCGGGCGCGCCGGTGGGGAGGTGCCGTGAGCGACTCGGTCGCCGTCGTCTGGGACGACGCGCTGCTCGGCTACACGATGGGAGGCGACCACCCGCTGCACCCGGTGCGGCTGGACCTGACGATGCGGTTGGCCGACGGCCTCGGCCTGCTGTCCAGCGACCGGCTGCGGGTGCTCGCACCGGAACCGGCCGGCGAGGACCTGCTCACCCTGGTCCACGACCCGCTGTACCTGGAGGCGGTGCGCCAGGCGCCGGCCGATCCCGGCGTCGGCCACGGTCTGGGCACCCCGGACAACCCGATCTTCCCGGAGATGTACGAGGCCGCGGCGCTGATCACCGGGGGCAGCGTGCTCGCCGCCCAGCAGGTGCACAGCGGCGCCGCACAGCACGCGGTGAACATCTCCGGCGGCCTGCACCACGCGATGCGGGGGGCCGCCTCGGGTTTCTGCATCTTCAACGACGCCGCCATCGCCATCGCCTGGCTGCTGGGCCAGGGGTACGAGCGGATCGCCTACGTCGACCTCGACGTCCACCACGGTGACGGGGTCCAGGCCGCGTTCTACGAGGACCCCCGGGTGCTCACCGTGAGCATCCACCAGACGCCGCTGACGCTGTTCCCGGGCACCGGTTTCCCGGAGGAGACCGGCGACCCCGGCAAGGCCCTGGGCAGCGCCGTCAACCTCGCGCTGCCCAACGGCACGGACGACTCGTCCTGGCTGCGGGCGTTCACCGCCGTCGTGCCCAGCGTGCTCAAGGCCTTCGCGCCGCAGATCATCGTGACCCAGTGCGGGTGCGACGCCCACCACGAGGACCCGCTGGCCGACCTCGCGCTCACCGTCGACGGGCAGCGCGCCAGCTACAAGGCCATGCACGAACTGGCCCACGAGATCTGCGACGGGCGCTGGGTCGCCCTCGGTGGCGGTGGGTACGGCCTGGTGCGCTGCGTGCCCCGAGCGTGGACCCACCTGATCGCCGAGGCCGGTGGCGCGACGCTGGACCCGGCCACGGAGATCCCCGAGCCGTGGCGCGAGGACGTGCTGCGCCGCGGCCTGCGCGCCCGACCGCCCACGCACATGACCGAGGGCGGGTACACCGGCTTCTCCCGGTGGGACACCTTCACCGAGTCCCGGGTCGACCGGGCGATCATGCGCACCCGTCGTGCCAGCTTCCCCTACTTCGGCCTCGACCCGGACGACCCCCGTGACTGAACAAGGACCCCTCTCCCCCCCACCGCTCGCAGGCTCGCAGCGGGCCCCTGGGGAGGGGTCGCCCGACGAGCAGCAGCAGAACCCGACGCCGCCGCCGCACTGGGAGGCCGACATCGTCGCCGCCGACGGCGGCACGGTGCACCTGCGGCCGATCTGCCCCGAGGACGCCGCCGGCCTCAACGGGCTGATGGAGCGCAGCAGCGACCAGACCCGCTACTACCGGTTCTTCGGGCCGATGAAGCGGCTGTCCGAGCGCGACCTGCATCGGTTCACCCACGTCGACCACGACAACCGGGTCGCCTTCGTCGTGCTGCTGGGCGACCAGGTCGTCGCCGTCGGCCGCTACGACCGGTACCCCGGCACCGACGACGCCGAGGTGGCCTTCCTGGTCGAGGACGCCCACCAGGGGCGGGGGCTGGGCTCGGTGCTGCTCGAGCACCTCGCCGCCGCCGGCCGGGAGCGGGGCATCAAGCGCTTCGTCGCCGAGGTGCTGGCGCAGAACAGCAAGATGGTGCGGGTCTTCCGCGACGCCGGGTACAAGGCCGAGCGCTCGTACGAGGACGGCGTCGTCCACCTGACCTTCCCCATCGAGCAGACGGAGGACGCGCTCGCGGTCGCCTACGAGCGCGAGCAGCGCAGCGAGTCGCGGTCGATCGCCCGGCTGCTGACGCCGTCCTCGGTGGCCGTGGTCGGCGCCAGCAACGACGCCGGCAAGATCGGCAACGCGGTGCTCCGGCACCTGCTGGACTACGGGTTCGCCGGGCCGGTCTACCCGGTCAACCCCGGCGCCCGGCACGTGCGCGGCGTCCCGGCGTACGCCGACATCGAGTCCATCCCCGACGACCTCGACCTGGCGATCCTGGCCGTGCCCGCCGACGAGGTCGCCGGTGTGGTGGAGGCCTGCCGCCGGAAGCGGGTCCGCGGCCTGGTCGTGATCTCCGGCGGCTTCGGGGAGGCGGGGCCGGAGGGGCGTGAGGCCGAACGCCGGCTGGTCGCCGCGGCCCGCGCATCGGGCATGCGGGTGGTCGGGCCCAACTGCCTGGGCGTGGTCAACACCGACCCGGAGGTGCGGCTCAACGCCAGCCTCGCGCCGATGGTGCCCGGCCGTGGCCGGGTCGGGTTCTTCGCCCAGTCCGGCGCGCTCGGCGTCGCGCTGCTCGAGCGGGCGCGCAGCCGGGGCATCGGGCTGTCCACCTTCGTCTCCGCCGGCAACCGCGCCGACGTCAGCGGCAACGACCTGCTGCAGTACTGGTCCACCGACCCCGGCACCGAGGTGGTGCTGCTGCACCTGGAGAGCTTCGGGAACCCCCGCAAGTTCGCCCGGCTGGCCCGCACCGTCGGGCGCACCAAGCCGGTCGTCGCGGTGAAGAGCGGCCGGCACGTCGGGGTCACCCCGGGCCTCGCGGGCACGTCGGTGGCCGTGCCCGAGCAGTCGGTGGCGGCGCTGTTCGCCTCGGCGGGGGTGATCCGCGTGGAGACCGTCGCGCAGCTGTTCGACGTCGGCACGCTGCTGGCCCACCAGCCCGTGCCCGCCGGGACCCGGGTCGCGGTCGTGGGCAACTCGACCGCCATCGGGGTGCTCGTCGCCGACGCCGTCCTCGAGGAGGGGATGGAGCTGGCGCACGACGCGCCGGTGGACATCGGGGTCGCCGGCAGCCCCGAGGAGTTCCGGGCCGCGCTGCAGGCCGCCGTCGACGACGAGGGCGTCGACGCGGTGATCGCGGTGTTCCTGCCGCCGCTGATGGCCGGGTCGGCCGAGTACGGGCCGGCGCTGCGTGAGGTCTCGGCCGGGTCGGGCAAGCCGATCGTGGCCAGCTTCCTCTCCGCCGAGGGCATCCCGCCCGAGCTCGCGGTGCTCGACGAGCACGGGATGCCCGCCCGCGGCTCGGTGCCGTCGTACAGCACGCCCGAGCGGGCGGTCATCGCGCTGGCCAAGGTGGTGGAGTACGGCCGATGGCGCCGCCGCCCGGTCGGCGAGGTGCCCGACCTGCCCGACGTCGACGAGGCCGCCGCCCGCGGCCTGGTCCGCCGCGTCCTCGCCGAGGGCGCCGGCGGGCGCGAGCTGGTCGACCACGAGCTGATCGAGCTGCTCGGGGCCTACGGCGTCCCGGTCCTCGCGACGCGGACGGTGACCAGCGCGGAGGACGCCGTCGCCGCCGCGGACGAGATCGGCTACCCCGTCGTCCTGAAGTCCACAGCGCCGTGGTTGCGGCACCGGTCCGACCTCGGCGGGGTGCGCCTCGACCTCGTCGACGCCGACGCCGTCCGCGCCGGTTACGCCGCGATCCCGGCGGGCGATCCGGTGATCGTCCAGCAGATGGCCGCCCCCGGTGTCGCCACCGTGGTCGAGATCGTCGACGACCCGTCGTTCGGGGCGCTCGTCAGCTTCGGCGTCGGGGGCGTGGCCACCGACCTGCTCGGCGACCGGGCGTACCGAACGCTGCCGCTGACCGACCTGGACGCAGCCGAGCTCGTCCGCGCGCCGCGCGCCTGGCCCTTGCTCGACGGCTACCGGGGTGCGGAGCCGGTCGACGTGGAGGCGCTGGAAGACCTGCTGCTGCGGGTGGCCCGCCTCGCCGACGACCTGCCCGAGGTGCTGCACCTGCAGCTGGAGCCGGTCATCGTGGGTCCGAAGAACCCGTGGCACGGTGGCCGGTCGCTCGTGGTGGCCGGCGGCACCGCCCGCATCGGTCCGCCCACCGCCCGGGTCGACCCCGGGCCCAGGAGGATGCGCTCGCCGGTCTGAGACGCCGAGAGCCCGCCCCCGGAGTCGGGGACGGGCTCTCGTGCCCGGCAGTCACCTCGTCGAGGTGAGCCGCTCTGCGCGCAACGGCGTCCTGGCGCGGGGCCGGAGGCTCCCGGCAGGACGTCCGTGGACACGCTCAGCGCAGCCGGGGGACGGCTCGTGGCCGTGGTGTCGTCCGGAGGACGACAGTGTCATCGCTCAGGCGAGATAGTCGCGCAGGGCGTCGGCGCGCTGCGGGTCGCGCAGCTTGGCCATCGTCTCGCGCTCGATCTGGCGCACCCGCTCGCGGGAGAGACCGAACTGCTTGCCGATCTGCTCCAGCGTCCGGGGCTGGCCGCCGTCGAGGCCGAAGCGCAGCACGACGACGTCCCGCTCGCGGTCCTCCAGCGTGGAGAGCACGGTGCGCACATCGCCCTTCATCATCTGGAAGGCCACGGCATCCTCCGCGACGGCGGCGTCGGCGTCCTCGATGAAGTCACCCAGGCGGGACTCCTCGTCGGCGCCGACGGTCTGGTCGAGGCTGACCAGGTCGCGGCTGTACTCGAGCAGCTCGGTGATCCGCTCCTCGGGCAGGTCGAGCTCCAGCCCCAGCTCCTCGGCGGTGGGCTCGCGCTCCAGCTCCTGGTGCATGCGCCGGCGGGTCCGGACGACCTTGTTGACCTGCTCGGCCAGGTGGACGGGCAGCCGGATCGTGCGCCCGGAGTCGGCCATGGCGCGGGTGATCGCCTGCCGGATCCACCAGGTGGCGTAGGTGGAGAACTTGAAGCCCTTGGTGTAGTCGAACTTCTCGACGGCACGGATCAGGCCGACGTTGCCCTCCTGGATGAGGTCCAGGAACGTCATGCCGTGGCCGGTGTAGCGCTTGGCCACCGAGACGACGAGCCGGAGGTTGGCCTCCAGCAGGTGCGCCTTGGCCGCCTTGCCGTCGGTCGCCAGGATCTTGTAGTCGCGCTTGCGGGCCGGGGTGAGGCCCTCCTGCTCGGCGAGCAGGCGCTCGGCGTAGAGCCCGGCCTCGATCCGCTTGGCCAGCTCCACCTCCTGCTCCGCGGTGAGCAGAGCGGTCTTGCCGATCGTGTTGAGGTAGACGCGCACGAGGTCGGTGGAGACCAGGCCGCTGGTGTCGGGCTCCCGCCGGGGGGCGCGCACGTCCAGGGTGTCGGTGGGGGAGGACTGCAGCAGCGTCACGATGGGTCTTCGTCCTTGCCTTGGGTTCGGATGCACCTGCCGGGCGTCGTCGGGCGGCGGTGCGGTCCAGGCGTGGAGCGGGTCCACGGCTACGGGGTCACCGGCCGGTCCCGCTCTTCTCTGTCCGGTGTGGTACGCCCTGCACAACGGCCGCCACGGGGGTTCGTGTTCCGCTAACCCGCCGTTCACAGCAAACCGACAGGGAGTGTCTTCGGTCACCCCTCGGTACCCGGGGCCGCGGGGTCCCAGTCATGTCATTTGGCCCCGGGCGGTTCCGCAGGTCAGACCTCCAGGAGGAGGGTCATCGGCCCCTCGTTGACCGACGAGACCCGCATGCTGGCACCGAAGACCCCGGTGGCCACGGTCGCGCCGCGGCGGCGCAGTTCGGCCACGACCTCGTCGACGAGGGGTTCGGCGAGCTCGCCCGGGGCGGCGTCCTGCCAGGACGGGCGGCGGCCCTTGCGCGTGTCGGCGTAGAGCGTGAACTGGCTGACGACGAGGAGCGGCAGCCCGAGGTCGGACGCGGACACCGCGCCGTCAGGCCCCGGGAAGATGCGCAGCTCGTGGATCTTGCGCGCCATCGCGCGTGCCCGGTCCGCGTCGTCGTCCCGGCCCACTCCGACCAGTGACAGCAAGCCGGGGCCGATCTCGCCCACGACTCCGCCGTCCACAGTTACAGCCGCTGTACTCACCCGGCTCACCACCGCTCGCACCTCGGCATTCTCCCGCGCCCCGGCCGACGACGGGCGGGGACCTGCGGACCCGCATGGAGGGCGGGGCCGGCGCACAGCCCCGCCACAGCCGCGGCGCCGATGGTGCTGCCGGATCGGTCGCGGCACACCGACCGGGAGAAGCTGATCATGGCCACGACGACGGCCGGTGCCGACCCTGGGCGGCGCGCCGCCGTCGTCGTCACCTCCCGGTCGAGGTGAAGGGGAGCACCGAGGCGCCGTCGCCCATCTTGCCCGCGCCGACCACGGCGAGCGTGCCATCGGCCTGCAGGATCACCGCCGCGACGTCGTCCAGTGAACCGAACCCCTTCTCCCGCGCCGCCGAGTGCAGGTCCGCCTCGATCATGCGGTGCCGGCGCAGCGCGCGGTCCACCGGCTGCCCGTCGTGGAACAGCAGCGTCGGGCCGGGGTCCACCAGCCGCCTGAGGGCAGACCACCGCGCCCGCCCCGCGGCGAACAGCCACTGCAGCGCGACGAGGAGCGCGAACGTCACGAACGCCTCCGACAACGGCACCTCGGAGGCGGTGAGCACCCGGCCGAACGCCGAGCCGAGCGTCACGGTGATGACGAAGTCGAACGGCGTCATCTTGGCCATGTTGCGGGGGCCGGTGCCGCGCAGCAGCAGCACCAGCCAGATGTAGCCGAGGGTGCCGACCAGGAGGATGCGCAGGATCGGGTCCCAGCCGTCCCAGAGGAACTGGGTCTGGTTCACGCGGGTGACCTCCGGAGGTGTCAGGGCGCCACTGTCGACGCCGATGACCACCTCAACGGGAGGGCCTCGATCGCGCCAGCCGGGAACGGTGGGACCGGGCGGGCAGCTCCGTCGCACGACGCCTTCGCGGCGCACCGGTCGACGACCACATCGCGCCAGGGTGTCGGCGGTAACTTCGTCCTGGTGCGCCCACCAGTGAACGCGAGTTCTGCCCCACCCGAGCGGCCGTCGCGCCTGCCTCCCGCCCCCGGTCACGTCCTCCGCGGCGTGGCCATGGGCGCCGCGGAGGTCGTGCCGGGGGTCAGCGGGGGAACGGTCGCCCTCGTCGTGGGGGTCTACGAGCGGCTCATCGACGGTGCCGGGCACGTCGTGACCGCGTTGCGGCTGGCCGTGACGGGCCAGTGGGCGCGAGCCCGGGAGCAGGTGGGCCGAGCGGAGTGGTCGACCATCGTCCCGGTGCTCGTCGGCATGCTCTTCGCCGTCCTCGCCGCCGCCCGCCTCCTGGAGCCGGTGATCACCGACCACCCCGTGGGCGCCCGCGCGGTCTTCTTCGGGATGGTGCTGTTCTCGATCATCGTGCCGGCCCGGATGGTGGGGCGCTGGTCCTCGCGCGACGTCGCCGCAGCGGTGCTGGCCGCCGTCGCGGCGTTCGTGCTCACCGGCCTGCCGCCCGCAGGTGACGTGGACCCACCCCTGGCGGTGGTCGTCGTCGCCGCGGCGGTGGCGATCTGCGCGCTGGTGCTGCCCGGGCTGTCAGGTTCCTTCCTCCTGCTGACACTGGGCCTCTACCAGCCCACCCTGGCCGCGGTGAACGACCGCGATCTCGCCTACGTGGGCGCCTTCGCCCTGGGCGCGGCGCTCGGGCTGGGGATGTTCGTGAAGGCCCTGCAGGCAGCCCTCCACCGGCACCGCGCCCTGACCCTGGCGATCATGAGCGGCCTCATGGTGGGGTGCCTGCGCGCGCTGTGGCCGTGGCAGGACGAGGAGCGGACCCTGCTGGCACCGGACGACGGTGGGCTGCCGATGTTCGCCCTCGCCATCGGCGCCGGCCTCGTGGTCACCGCCTTCGTGGCCATCCAGGCCTACGTCGAACGGCGGGCCGCGCCCGAGGGCGCGCGGCCGCACAGCCACCCCCGCTGAGGACCGTCTCGCGGGCATCCCCGAGCCGACCAGTGCCAGGTGTGCCCGTCCGCGCCGGCTGGTCGGAGGCGGCCAGGCGCCTCCGCGTCAGTCCCAGCGGAAGAGCGCAGCGGCGAGGACTACGCCTACGACCGTCGTCGCGCCCAGGCTCAGCAGATGGAGGGGGTCGACCGCGACGCCGGCCCAGGCCGAGGACAGGGCTTGCACGGCTGCTCCGAAGGGGAGCCGTTCGCCGAGGAGGGCGAGGGCGTCCGGCAGGGAGTCGCGGCCGCCGAACAGCCCCCCGAGGGCGCCGAGGGCGAAGAAGGTGACGAGTCCGATCGCGACCGCGGAGTTGGGTGTCGGCGCCGTCGCCGCGACGATCATGCCGACGGCGTACATCGCGGCCATCGCCAGCAGGAGCACGCCCGTGGCAACGCCGAGACGCACCGGGAGGTTGGCGTCGAGCACGCCCACCGCGAGTGCGAGCGCGAGTGCGATGCCGATGAGTGCCTGGAACACGCCCACGGCGACCTGTGCGGCGAGCACCATGACCGGCGAAGCCGGGGTGACCGCGAGGCGCCGCAGGATCCCGGTGCGACGGTAGTAGGCCAGGAAGCTCGGCAGGTTGATGATCCCGATGGTCGCGACGACGATCGTGAACACCAGTGGCAGGACGAAGACGTCGAAGACGGTGCGCCCGTTGGTCACGACCTCGTCGCCGGCCGCCGAGGCGTTCATCACCAGGATCAGCAGCGGCACGACGATCGGCACGACGAGGCCGGAGGTGTCGCGCGCGACCATCTTGGCCTCGCAGGTGATCAGGGTCAGCCACGACGTCAGGCCCGGGCGGTGACGCCGCATCGTCGCCTCGGTGCTCATCCGTCGTCCTCCAGTTCCTTGCCGGTCAGGGCGACGAACGCGTCGTCGAGGTCGTCGGCACCTGCCCGGGTCACCAGGCCGCCGGGTGTGTCGACGGCGATGATGCGGCCGCTCTCGAGGAGGGCCACGCGGTCGCAGAGGCGTTCGATCTCCTCCATCGCGTGGCTGACCAGCAGGATGGTGACGCCTTCGTCGCGGAGGCGCTCGATCGTCCGCCACATCGCCCGCTTGGCCCGCGGGTCGAGGCCCGTCGTGAGTTCGTCCAGGATCGCGACCTGCGGGCGACCGGCGAGCGCGAGGGCGACGGACAGTCGCTGCTGCTGGCCGCCGGAGAGTTTCTCGAAGCGCGCGTCGCGGTGCTCTCGCAGCCCGACCAGTTCCAGGAGCTCCTCGGCGGGCCGGGGGCGGGGGTAGAAGGTGCGGTAGAGCGCCAGCAGTTCGGCGACCGTCAGGGCGTGGTGCAAGTGGGCCTGCTGCAGCTGGACGCCCAGGACCTGGCGCACCTGGGCCCGGTCGCGGTGCGGGTCGAGGCCGAGGACACTCACCCGTCCGCGGTCGGGCCTGCGCAACCCGGCGATCATCTCCACCAGGGTCGTCTTGCCCGCGCCGTTGATCCCGAGGACGCCGAACACCTCGCCCCGGTCGACCCGCAAGGTGACACCGCCGACGACCACTCTGTCGCCGTAGTGCTTGTGCAGGTCCTCGGCATCGATCACCGGAGCTGCAGTTCCCATGGCTGCGACGCTAGGTGCGGCCTGCGCCCGGTCGCCTGTGCCGATGGTGAGGAGCTGTGACCATGACTTCCGGCACCTGGCCGGCTCTCGAGCGGCCCCTAGGCTCCTCGTATGCGACGACTCGGACCCGAGGAGTGGTCGGGCCTCGCCATGCTCGTCGTGACCGTCGTGGTCGTCGGGCCGGTGCTGTTCGGAGTCGCCGAGACATCGATCCCCCGTGGCTGGTGGATCGTGCTGTTCGCCGGGTTCATCGTCACGCTGCTGTCCGCCGTGGCCATCGAGCGACCGGCTGCGCTCAGGTACGGGGCTCTCACCACGGCCGTCGTCCTCTCCTGGTCGGTCGTCCTGGCCGCCCCCCACGTGGGGCTGCTGCCGGTCCTCCTCGTGGTGACCGCGGCCGTGAGCGTCCACGTCGCGCCGCTGGGTGCCGGCATCCTCCTGGTCGGGCTCAACACCGCCGTTCTCGCCTACTCCACCGGTCGGGACGGTGCCTCCCCCGAGGTGCTCGTCGTCTCGGGCTTCTACCTGCTGATCCAGTTGGCCGCTGTCCTGAGCTCGGTGGCCATGATCCGCGAGCAGCGGATGCGGCGGGAGCTGACCGAGGCGCACATCGACCTGCAGGCTGCCGCCGTCCTGCTGTCGGACTCGGCGCGCACGGCCGAACGGGTGCGGATCTCCCGCGAGCTGCACGACCTGATCGGGCACCAGCTCACCATCCTCAGCCTGGAGCTGGAGGCGGCACGCCACCGGCCAGGTGAGCAGGCACGCGAGCACGTCGACCGAGCGGGCCGGGTCGCGCGGGACCTGCTGGCGGACGTCCGGAGCACCGTGGGCCGGCTGCGGACCGAGTCGCCGGATCTCGCCGAGGCGCTTCGTCAGGTGGCCCGGGACATCCCGGGGCTCGACGTCTCCGTCGCTGTCGACCGCGATGTACGCGCCGGCGAGGAGGAGACCGCCGCGTTCGTCCGTGCCGTGCAGGAGATCCTGACCAACACGATCAAGCACGCCGGTGCCCGCACCCTCCGGATCGAGGTGCGTGCCGAGGGCTCCCGAGCCGTCCTGACCGCTGTCGACGACGGACGCGGTGCGCGGGAACCGACGCCCGGCAACGGGCTGCGTGGGATCGCCGAGCGGTTCGAGGCGCTGGGCGGTGACGTGACCTTCGACGGGAGCGAGGGCTTTCGCGTCACCGCCCGGGCGCCGGTGACGTGACGCGGGTCGTGGTGGTGGACGACCAGACCCTCGTCCGCCAGGGCATCCGCACACTGCTGGAGCTCTCCGAGGTGGCGGTGGTCGGCGAGGCAGACGACGGGCAGTCGGCACTGGAGGTCATCGCGGCCACGGCGCCAGACGTCGTCCTCCTCGACCTGCGCATGCCTCGCCACGACGGCATCTGGACGCTGGAGCAGCTGCACCAGCGCGGTATCGAGATCCCTGTGCTCGTCCTGACGACCTTCGACGACGACACGCTGGTGCTCGGAGCCCTCCGAGCCGGGGCGCGGGGCTACCTGCTCAAGGACGTGACCCTGGAGCAGTTGACCGATGCGGTGCGCACCCTGGCCGAGGGTGGCACGCTCATCTCCCCATCGATCACCGATCGGCTGCTGCGGGCCGTCCGCTCCGGGGCCCCACCGGCTGACGCCGGTGCCCCGGCGGTCCAGGCGCTGACCACCCGCGAGCTGGAGGTCCTGCGGCTGATGGCCGAGGGCTGTACCAACCGGGAGATCGCGGGGGCGCTGTTCCTGGTGGAGGGCACGGTGAAGAACCACGTCTCGGCCATCCTGCTCAAGCTGGGCGCACGCGACCGGACGAATGCAGTCCTTCGTGCCCTGCACGAAGGACTGCTCACGTGATCGTCGTAACCGCAGAACGGGGCGGGGCCGAGGTGGCCGGGAGGGACAGGCGTGTGATTCGCACGGGCGTGTGCGGGCCGTGGCCGAGCGAGTTCCAGCACGGTGCCCGCCTGCGCTGCACCCGGCCGGCGCAGGAGCGTGGGGGCGCATCTCCGTAGCGGGGCTGCCGCGGACGCTCCCCGGAGGCATGGGTCGGCGCGTCTGGGTATGGCGGGCAGTCGCAGCGGTCCGGGCCTACCGGAGCACGCCGCTACCGGAACTGCGAGGGGGATGTCGTGCCGACGGACAGGGACACGGAGAGCGTGGGCAGCACGGTCGTCCGGGGAATGCGCAGCACGGTCGGGCGGGAGAGCACCACCTTCGGCTTCTCCATCCTCGCCACCGTCACCTTCGGGGTCTGCCAGGTGACGCAGGGGCCGCCCGACCTGCCGCGCATCTTCCTCTACGCGGCGGGCGCGGTCATGTCCTTCACCCTCCTCGAGGGCCTCCTCTCGGCCGGCTTCCGGCGGCCGATGCCCCAGCACCCCACCCAGACCCTGGCGCTCGGCACCAGTCTCAACATCCTGTCCGTGCTCGTCGGCCTGGGCGCCGCGGCGTTGCTGAGCGCCTTCTTCTCGCACGTCGCCGTCTGGGCGCTGGCGCCGTTCCTCGGCGGGGTGGTCTACCTGCTCACCGAGAGCCTGGAAGCAGCGTTCGCCGAGCGGCTCCTCGTCTCCTCCGGTGACGAGGACGCCCGCGAGGTCTCGGACTAGCCTCCGCCGCCGGTCCACCCGTGCAGACCGTCCCGGGAGTCGCGGGACGCCCTCTCCGGTCGCATCCTGCGCACGGCCCCGGGCTAGGGACGGCGGAACCGCGTTGCCTCGTCGCCTCGTCCGCGACATGTCACCCCGGTCACGACCCTGCCGCCGGACGACCCCGATGGAGCGGCGATCGAGACGAGCCCTTCTTCCTCCTGCCCTTCGTGCACCTCGCCGGCCTGGTCCTGGGTTTGCACCGCCACGTGCAGTCGATCATCGAGTGGCCCGATCCGCCGTGGGTCCTGATCGTCGCGGGCCTCGGGGCGCTCTGGGCCGGCGGCGAGGTGCTGCTGCGGCGCACGCACAGGGCCGCGGAGGACCTGGTCGACGAGGTCGCGCCCTGAGCCCCTAGTCCCAGGGCCAGTCCTCCTGCGCCCGCAGCACGCCCTGCACGAATCCCCACGCGGTCACCAGATCGCTGAGGAGGGCGCCGAGGTCGGCGTCCGTGGCCAGGTCGACGTGCTCGAAGGAACGAACAGCCGCCACCTCCGCCTCGGGGAAGGCCCGCTGGAGGCGCACGAGTTCCGCGACCGGTACGGCCGGGTCGTCGAGGGCGTGTGCGGCCAGCACGTCGGCCTCGACGTCGTCGGCGACGTCGACGGGGGAGAACGTCTCCACGAGGGCGTCCCCGGGCGGCGGGAGGCTCCGGGCGAGGTCGGCCACCAGCATCGGGTCGTCGGTGGTCGCCATGCGGTAGACGTGGCGCGCGGCGGCGGGCAGACCGCTCGGATCGCGCCGCTCGAGCGCGCGGCGCAGCGGCTCCCGTTGATCCTCGGGCACCAGCTGCGTCGCCGCGTCTTGGAGCACCGTGCGGACGACGGACTCGTCGGAGCCCTGCCACGGGTGCACCTCACTGTCCACGACAGAGACCCCGGTCACCGCCGCCTGGAGGACCCCGACCAGGTCGGCGTAGGCGCCGAAGGTCGCGACCAGGTCGATGCAGCCGGCCACGCGCTCGTCGGCGGCCGCGACCAGGGCGAGGGACCCGCCGTAGGAGAACCCGAGGAGCACCAGCTCATCGCCACCGCGGCAGAGCTCCGCGGCCACCTCCACCACCCGGTCGAGGTCGTCGACGTCCAGCACCTGCCCGTAGAGGCTCAGCTCGGGGACCACCACCTCCCGCCCCGCGGCGGCGAGCGACGAGGCCAGGGACACGACACGCTCGTCGTCCCGCCCGGCGGGGGCCGCACCGGGCACCACGAGGACCGGCGGCGCGACAGCAGCGGGCGAGTAGCGGTCGACGACCACGTCCCCCAACTGCTGCTCGCTGCGCTCGACCGGTGGCGCCCACGGCCGGGGGAGCGGCCCGTCGAGCGCGCTGTCGAGCACGAACACGGCCTTCGCGGTCGCGCGCAGTGCCGGGTGGCACACCAGCCCCGCGACGGCGAGCACGGTCGTGACCAGCACCAGCGCCAGGGTGGCCCGGAGAGCTGGACGGCGCGGCATCTCCCGATCCTCTCGCGGTCCGCGACTCCCTGCGGAGCCCACCGGGGCGTCCCCTCGGGGTGGAGGGCACCGGGGGAGGCGCGGGTGCTGCGCGGCGGAGCCGGGCACGTGCGCTGCGGTTGCGGGTCGACGCTCGCAGAGCGGGTGCGTCCGGCTGGGCTCACTGGCCCGGGCGATCCTCGCCGGCTTCTCGACGACGCTGGCGGACGAGGGCGGCGAGGTGACCGACGACGAGGACGGCCATGCCGGCGGTCGTCCACCAGAGCTCCGCGACAGCCGCGGCTGCGCCCATGACGACGGCCGCAGCCATCAGCCACCAGCGTGCCGAGCTGTCCCACCGTGGCCACTGCATCTGCTCCAGGCTAGGGGCGGCGGCACCACGCCGTCACGGGGCCGGGCCCTGGGCGGCGTCTCGCTCCGGCGCACTGCGGTCGTGGAGGAGCGCGGTCGCCAGGAGGGCGTCCCGCTGACCCGTGGCTGGATTCGCGAGCGTGCCGACCCTCCGCATCGCCCGGGACGCCGCCGCCGACGAGCTGCTCGGCCGGGACGCCCTCGCCCTGCTGGCCGGGAGGCTGCTGGACCAGCACATGCGTCGACGAAGCAGCTGAAGAAGTCGACTGCAGTTCGCCCGCCGCGACGAGGAGGGCCGGTTCTGACCGCGGCTTCCCGCGGAGCGGCCGCGGCGCGAGAGTCCCTCGCTACCCGCGTGGCCCCTGGAAGGGCGGCAGCCGACGCGCCCGGTGACCCGTGACGGGGTGGAGTTCGCGCTCCGTGCCGTATGGGCGGGAGAGGCGCTGGCGACCTTGCGGCGGTAGCGCCGGGATCTTGGATCTGGCCGGTTCCTGGGGCGAGTCCGCGGAGCAGCCCCAGGAACCGTGATCCATGTCAGGCGACGAGCTTGGCGGTCACCTCGGCGAGGCGGCGGCCCTGGTAGCGGGCCGCGGCCAGCTCGGCCTGGTTGGCGGTCGCCGCCTGGCCGCCCGAGGCGTTGGAGACGCCGTAGGGGTTCCCGCCGGCCTCGAACAGCAGGGGGTCGGTGTAGCCGGGCGGCACGATGACCGCCCCGAAGTGGGAGAACACGTTGAACAGTGTCAGGATCGTCGACTCCTGGCCGCCGTGGACGTTCTGCGCGCTCGTGAAGGCGGTGGCGCCCTTGTTGGCCAGCTTCCCGGTGAACCAGAGCCCACCGAGGGTGTCGATGAACTGCTTCATCTGGGCTGCAGGGGTGCCGAATCGGGTCGGCGTGCCCAAGGCGTAGCCGTCGGCCCACTCGAGGTCCGCCGGCGTGGCCACCTCGACCTGATCGGCGGTGGTGTCCACGTGGGCGCGCCAGAGCGGGTTGGAGTCGATGGCCTCCTCGGGAGCCAGCTCGGGGACTCGACGCAGGCGAACCTCGGCCCCGGCTTCGCGGGCGCCGTCAGCAACAGCGGCGGCGAGCTGGTGGACGTTCCCGGTCGACGAGTAGTAGACGACAGCGATGTTGGGCACGGGTCTCCCTGTAGCGCGTTGGTTCGGACATGACGGGCAGCAGTCGGCGTATCTCATTGAATGCTCAACTACTGTTGCGACGCTACCGCGCGCCGGCTCGTTATGCATGTCGGGAAGTGGCGCCCGGCGCCCAGGATGCGGACGGCGTGGTGGTGACCGGGGTAGAGCGAAGCCGGAAGTCAGCGCTCGTTCACAAAACCTGGAACGAGCTCTCTGGCAGGCACATCGTCCACCGGCGGAACCATACGGCCCGCGGTGCTCGGTGGTGATTGCCACGGGATCGCTCTACGGCACCATCTCGGGTGTGCCGACCCTCTGCATCGCCCAGGACGACGCCGCCGACGAGCTGCTGAGCCGCGACCCGCTCGCGCTGCTGATCGGGATGCTGCTGGCAGCACATGCGTCGACGAAGCAGTGACCGTTCCCGAAGTGGCTCGTGAACCGGTCGGCGGTGCCGGTGGACCGGCCGATCGTGCACCGGTCACGAGGTGGGGCATCGTGAACGGTGGGTCTTCGGCCAGAAGGTGTAGGGCAGCGGCCAGGCCAGCGCCCAGATGATGACGCCGGCGGTGAGCCCGTTGATCCAGCCGGCCAGGTGCGCCGTGCGCGCGGCATCGTCGGCGGAGAGGACGGCCAGGCCGAGCAGGCTGCAGGCGACCGCCCACCCGGCGAGCGCGCGGGCCCACAGCTTCCACTCGTGGCGAGCGCGTGCCTGCCCGTACTCCGGGGGGCGCGCGGGTGGCGGGCCGCCTGCGAAGCCGTGGGCGAAGCGCTGATCGGCCCACCGCAGGGTGAGCGGCCCGAACGCCACGGAGAAGCCGATGTAGACGGCGGCGAGCCCGTGCGCGGCGCCGGCTGTGCTGCCCGAGCGGAGGTCGAGGAAGGAGGCGATGAGCAGGACCAGGTCGAGCACCGGGGCGCCGGCCAGCAGGACCGCGCTGGTGCGGCGCAGGCGCAGGAGGTAGCGGGTGACCAGGCCGGCGCCGAGCAGGCACCAGAAGCCGACCTCGCAGGCCACGATGAGGGCGATCAGCAACCCGCTCACCTGATGGGCTCCGCTCCAGCCGCCGTCCCGGTGGCAGCAGGGCCCGCGTCGGCCGGGCGTGGCGCACGGTGCATCAGCCAGGTGCGTGGACCACCGTCGGGCAGGTCGACGACGTCGGTCACCGTGAAACCGAGGCGCTGGTAGAAGCGCACGTTGCGCGCCGCGCTGGTCTCCAGGTGCACCGGCAGCCCGTATCGATCGGCGCGGGCGAGCCCCGGTGCGAGGGCGACGGCTCCCATGCCCCGCCCCTGGTGGCTCCTGTCCACGCCGACGCTGGCCAGCAGGAGATGTGCGCCGCCGGGCCGGTGCGGGCCGAGCACGGCGTCGGCTGCGGCGGCCGTGGCCGCGCGGTCACCGGCCAGGTCGGCGACCGTCGCCCCGATCTCACGCCACACCTGGTCGGGGATGGCGGTGCCGGGCAGCCAGACGGCGACCGTCGTCAGGCGCTCGGCGGTGTAGCCGAGATCGACGTGCCCGTAGGGCAGGGCGACGGCGGTGAGGTACAGCTCCTGCAGCGCGGTCAGCCGTCGGTCGTGGTCGTCGGCGGCGACGGTCCAGCGGGTCCAGGGGTAGTCGGTGAAGGCGTCAGCGAGGAGCGCGGCCGCGGCCGGGAGGTCGCCGGCCGTGGCGGGGCGTAGGTGGAGCCTCATCAGTTCTCCGGCTGGGGGCGGGCGGACGCGAGGTGGCGGTAGGCGGCGGGAGTCCAGGCGGCGAGCACCTTGGGCCGCAGGGTGGCGCCGAGGCGGCGGTAGAAGCGCTGGGCGTCGGCGTTGTCGACCTCCATGCCCCAGCGGATGAGCAGCTGTTCGGGCGCGGCAAGAGCGGCGAGGGCGGCCATGAGATGGCGGCCGACGCCGGCGTCGCGGTGGCCGGGGCGGACGTAGAGGTCGTCGAGGTTGAGCACGTCGCCGCCGGTCCACAGGTGCAGCTGGCGAAGGGCGGAGACGTAGCCGACGGCCTGTCCGGCGCGCTCGGCGAGCAGCACGATGACATCGGGGCGGTCGAGCATCCGGCGCCACTTCTCCACATCGACGTGCACGTGTGCGCTCTGGTCCTCGTGGGCGGCGATCTCGCCGGCCATCGCGGCGACGGCGGCGGCGTCGGCAGGTGCGGCCCGCCGGATCGCGACGTGTGGGGGCGCTGCGGCGGGGGCGCTGAGGTCGGCCGCGGGCGGGTGGGGCATGGTCGGCTCCTGGAGGTGGCGGGGACCGGTTGGAGGGGGACGGGCTGCGGTGGAGTGGTGGCGGGGGGGGGGGGGGGGGGGGGGGGGGGGGGGGGGGGGGGGGGGGGGGGGGGGGGGGGGGGGGGGGGGGGGGGGGGGGGGGGGGGGGGGGGGGGGGGGGGGGGGG